>JBMOHT010000018.1:0-38439 GCA_049317705.1 Bacteroidota bacterium
AAGTCCGCTGCGGTTAAGCTACGGACTTTTTTGTAAATGACATTCCCCAATACTTCCTTCGGGAATAAATGTGCTACGATCAAATGAACAACGGCGCCATCACGAGGGTGATGGTGGAGAGCAATTTGATGAGCACGTGCAGTGAAGGACCGGCGGTATCTTTGAACGGATCACCGACGGTATCACCGACGACCGTTGCTTTATGCCATTACGTTCCTTTTTTGCTTTCCACTTCAACGAACTTCTTTGCGTTATCCCAAGCACCGCCGCCGTTATTCAGGAAGAGTGCCATCAGGATACCGGTGATCGTTCCGACCATCAGGAAGCCGCCGACAACTTCTGCACCGCTGGCGCCGTGCGCAGGACTGCCGGTAGAAATAAAGAGATATTTAAATGCGACACCAACGACGATCGGCATTGCAACAACAAGCACGCCGGGAAGGACCATTTCCTTCAACGCAGCCTGTGTCACGATATCAACGCACTGACCGTAATCCGGCTTGGACGTTCCCAGCATGATGCCGGGATTTGCTTTGAACTGGTCACGGACATTGTTGATGACAGCATATGCTGCGCGTCCGACCGCTTTGATCGCCAGTGACGAGAAGAGGAATACAAGCATCGCGCCAAGCATTGCACCGACGAACACCGCAGGTTTAGAAAGATCGATGTGCTGCAGATCGAAACCATAGTTACGCACTTCATCAAAATATGCCGAGAAGAGAAGGAACGCAGCAAGCGCTGCGGAACCGACCGCATAACCTTTGGTCAATGCCTTTGTCGTGTTACCGACAGCATCGAGACGGTCCGTCTTACGGCGGATCTCTTCTGTCTGGTGCGACATCTCAACGATACCGCCGGCATTGTCCGTGATCGGACCGAATGTATCCATTGCAAGGATGTATGCAGCTGTTCCGAGCATACCCATCGTTGCTACGGCTGTTCCAAAGAGTCCGGCATCTTTCAGTCCCGATGTTTCACCGAGGAAATAGGATGAGATCAGCGCTGCACCGATCACGAGTACCGGATATCCTGTCGATTCCATACCGACCGCGAGACCGGTGATGATGTTCGTTGCGGCACCTGTTTTGGATGCTTCAGCGATCGATTGAACGGGACGATATTTATATTCCGTGTAGTACTGTGTGATGAACACGAATGCAAGTGAGGTGAGAACACCGATAACACCTGCAATGAAGAAATTGAAATAGTATGCATCGCCGAGGAGCCATTTCGAAGCGATATAGAAACCGACCATTGCAAGACCGGCGGTGATGTAGAATCCGCGGTTCAATGCATTCATCGGATCCTCTGTCTCGTTCGTCTTCACCATCATCACTCCGACGATGGAGGCGATGATACCGAATGCACGTGCGACGAGCGGGAAGAGGAGCACGCCGAGCAGTGTGAGTCCTGCACCGTCGAAGGTAACGGCATTTGCTCTGTAGAGTCCGGCCGCAAGGATCATCGCGCCGATATTCTCAGCAGCAGTGGATTCGAACAGATCAGCACCGCGGCCTGCGCAGTCGCCGACATTATCGCCGACGAGGTCCGCAATTACAGCAGGGTTACGGGGATCATCTTCCGGAATTCCTGCTTCAACTTTTCCTACAAGGTCAGCACCGACGTCAGCAGCTTTGGTGTAGATACCGCCGCCGAGCTGGGCGAACAGAGCGACGAATGATGCACCGAATCCGTAACCGACAATGAGGAGCGGGATTTTCGAGACATCCGATACGATCCCCATCTTATCGACGATGGTGAACAAACCGGCAACACCGAGAAGGCTCATTGCTACAACGAAGAATCCGGAAACTGCGCCGCCGCGGAGTGCGGTCTGCAGCGCGCCGTTCATTCCTTTTGTTGCGGCAGCTGCGGTACGGATGTTCGTACGGATGGCAACCCACATACCCATATATCCTGCAGCAACGGAACAGGCAGCGCCGAGTGCGAAGGACAGTGTTGTCCAAAGCGCCAGCATGCTTGCGGAAGCGGGATCATGTTCATTCGGTGTGCGGACAAAAGCGTAGAGGATGTAGATCAAAGCTGCGAGAGCAATAGAAAGATAGAAGATAGTTCTGTTTTGACGGCGCAGGAAGGCTTCCGCACCGGCTTTGATCGCATTGGAGATCTCCTGCATAGCTGCAGTTCCTGTGTCGCGTTTCAACACATCGCGGATCAGGTACACGGCGAACAGCAGACCGATAACACTGATACCAAGAATTAACGTTAGTTCCATAAATTCCTATTGGTTGGTTGTGAAAGTGGGTTAATTGCGTTGATTATTGGGCTAAATATACAATTTTAATTCTTAAGAACAATAACTACACACTATTTTTTTCATTTTTTAGAGAAAGTTCAGCTCAAAAAGATGAACCATATCAATATTAGGACTGGAAGAAGTATCGGTATAGAGTAATGCGTGATGTATCGGGTGAAGGAGGGAGTTTCGACATGATAATGTTCGGCGATGGATTTTACCATAAAGTTCGGTCCGTTACCGATATAAGTGTTTGCCCCGAAGAAGACAGCGCCGGCACTGATAGCAACGATGGATTGTGCAAAGGATGCTTGAGAAAGTAATTCGAGTAAAGGAATTGTACCAGTGGGATTGACATTGCCCTGCGCAACACTGAAAAAGCTTACATAGGTTGGCGCATTATCCAGAAAACTGGACAGTATCCCTGCATTCCAATAATAGAACGAGGGGGATAATGAGGTCATCGCTTCTGCGCTGGTGCGGAGAAGTTCCAATGCCGGGATCATCGTGGCAAAGATTCCGGCAAAGAGGATCGCTACTTCCTGGATCGGATGGAAGCTGAATTGATTTGATGTGTGAATTGTCTTCTTTGTGGAGAAATACGATGCCGCCGTTGTAATGATGATCACTCCTTCACGCAGGAACATCGGCGACTGAATGAACACGGCTAGAAGGATGATCCCCAGGAACAGGAAATTTATTCCTCCGTCGATCTTCCATTGGTCGGTCTTTTCGATCTGTTTTACCACCGTCCTGTTTTGCCGGCGATAATCACGAAGGTCGAAAAGATAGAAGATGGTCAATAATACTGCGACCGCAATACCCCAAATAGGAAGCATATGCTCAGTGATCCAGAAGAATGGAACACCTTTGAGATAACCGAGGAATAACGGCGGATCGCCGATAGGAGTCAACGCCCCGCCGACATTCGATATGATGAAAATAAAGAAGACGATGTGATACGGTTTGATTCGTGCTTTGTTCATCTTGATCCAGGGACGGATCAGCAGCATCGATGCTCCCGTTGTGCCAAGGATGTTTGCGAGAATGGCACCGGTCAGCAGGACAAGGACATTCTCCAGCGGATTGGTCAGATCCTTCGTCGAGATATGGATCCCGCCCGATACAATATAGAGTGAACCGATCAACACGATGAAACTGAAATATTCTTCTGCACTGTGGATGACGGATTCATGAGAGTTCAACACAAGAAGATAATACGCAATGACCGCGGCCCCGAGTGACAGAGAGACCTTCGGATAATGTTTTCCCCACCAATCCGAAAAGAAAAGAGGAGCAAGTGCGATCAATCCCAGTAAAATGATGAACGGTGCAACGAGAAGATATGATGGTCCCATAGAAGAAATATGTGTTACTATATTAGCCACAAAGGCACAAAGACTCAAAGAATCACTAAAAGGAACAATCTCAATTTCGTGGAATTTAGTGCCTTGGTGCCTGAATTAAATATTCATTTTTTGAGCATTACTGAATGATCAGATCACTTTGTAAACTGTTTCCAAATAAAATAGACAGGAATTCCGCTTGCAACGATACCCAGTCCAGGCCAGGTGAATGTCGGCTTATAGATCAACAGGATCGCGCAGATCAGTGTCGCGAGAGCAATGTAGATCGCAGGGATCACCGGATAACCGATCGCTTTGTAGGGGCGTTCAGCATTCGGCAGTTTTTTGCGCAGGATAAAGATGCCGCCGACAGTGAGGATATAGAAAATCAGTACAGCAAAGATCACATAATCCAAAAGGTCACCGTAACTGCCTGAGAGACAAAGCAAACTAGCCCATACCGCTTGAACGATCAATGCCCATGCAGGGACGGAGTGTTTATTGAGCTCACCGGCTTTTGAGAAGAATAATTTATCCTTTGCCATTGCATAATATACTCGTGCACCGGAAAGGATGAGTCCATTGTTGCAGCCGAATGTGGAGATCATGATCAGGATCGCCATACCGACCGCAGCGGTCTCACCGAAGATGACTGCAACGGTGGCAGTGCCTACGCGGTCTGAAGTTGCGAACTGAATACCGCGACCGATCACGTCGGTCGCATCAGGATTCCCGACCACCGGAAGGACAACGATGTACGCGATATTTGCTAAAATATAGAGCAGCGTGACGATGCCGGTGCCGATCGCGAGACTCAGCGGAATATTCCGTTTGGGATTGATTACTTCACCGGCTGTGAAGGTGATATTGTTCCATGCATCGCTGGAGAAGAGGGAGCCGACCATCGCCACGCCGATCGCTGCGATAAGATTCCATCCGCTCAATGATTCGATGGAGAAGATCTTGCCGTCCTTCATTGTTGTCCAATGCGCATCCCAGAAATTGGTGAAATTCGCGGAGATCGCCTCGGAATTTCTCGCGATGAAGATGCCGAGGAAGATCACGGCAACGAGTGCAAGGGTCTTTGCGAACGTGAAGATGTTCTGAACGACTTTTCCTTCTTTGATACCGGTCAGGTTCACGGCTGTCAATACGACGATGCTGACGATCGCGAGGATCTGTGCTGCACTGATGTTGAATGATCCGATGGAAAATAGAACGTGTTGTTCGCTGAACCACGGGAATAATACCGCAGTGAATTTTGCAAAGGCTACACCGACGGCAGCGATCGTTCCGGTCTGGATCACCGTGAAGACCGTCCACCCGTAGAGAAATCCGACGAGAGGATTGTATGCTTCACGAAGATACACATATTGACCGCCGGCATGCGGCATCATTCCGGCAAGTTCACCATAACTGAGCGCTGCAGTGAGCGTGATGAATCCGGTAATGAGCCAGACGATCAGCAGGATCCCCGGTGAACCAACAGTCCGTGCGATATCCGCGCTGACAATGAATATCCCTGACCCGATCATCGAGCCGATGACGATCATCGTGGAGTCGAGGAGACCCAGACTCTGTTTGAATTCCTTTGGTTGTGCACTCATATAAGACCGATCCGGATGATTGAGTAATAAATATGCCCGCGTGGTCTGTAAGACTCAGGCGGGCATAATGGAATGTCAATGACAATTACTGTTTGTTCTGCAGTCGGCTGTGTTTGATGCTGTAGGTAAAGTAGACAACAAAACCTATCATCAGCCACACACCGAGACGGACCCAGTTCTCAAGTCCTAAGCCGAAGATCATCGATGCGCAGACAATGATACCGAGGATCGGAACCAGAGGGACCATCGGCGTCTTGAAGCCGCGGACCATATCAGGATTCTTCACGCGCATGATCCAAACGCCCGCGCAGACGAGAACGAATGCGAAGAGTGTTCCGATACTGGTCATATCACCGGCAACACTTCCCGGTATGAATGCTGCGAACAGACCGACGAAGACAAAGAATACGATATTGGAGCGGTACGGTGTTTTGTATTTCGGATGGATATCAGAGAAGATCTTCGGAACGAGACCGTCGCGCGACATGGAGAAGAATACGCGTGTCTGTCCGAGCAGCATCACGAGGATCACGGAGGAGAATCCTGCGAGGATCGCAACCGTGATCAACAGTGCCAGCCACTCATATCCCGGCATGTAATGGAGGATCGCATAGGCAACAGATGCTTCTTTTCCTGCAACTCGGAAATCGGTATAAGGAGCAACTCCCGTGAGAACATACGAGAAGAGAATATAGAGGATAGTGCAGACGGCAAGTGAAGCAAGAATACCGATCGGCATGTCGCGCGCGGGATTCTTCGCTTCCTGTGCAGCGGTAGAGACCGCATCAAATCCGATAAAGGCGAAGAAGACGACTCCCGCACCTCCAAGGATTCCCATGATACCGCCGAAATTGATGTTCGCGCCAAGATGTGATTTGATGACCTCCGGTTCGGGGATCATCGGTGTGTGGTTCATCGGATTGATATATGACCAGCCGAATCCGATAAACAGAAGTACGATGGCGACTTTGATAACAACGATAATGCCGTTCACGAATGCCGATTCCTGTGTGCCGCGGATCAGCAGGAGAGTGATTAGGAAGAGAATGACGACGGCAGGAAGATTGATCATCCCGCTTATCCCGTCCGGAGACACCTCAAATGGAGAATGACTTAAGGAGTAAGGAACGGACATTCCCCAGTGACCGAGCAACTTATTCAGATATTCAGACCATGCAATGGCAACTGTTGCAGCGCCGAATGCATATTCAAGGATCAGGTCCCAGCCGATGATCCACGCGACGAATTCGCCGAGTGTTGCATAGGAGTACGTGTAGGCACTGCCGGCGATCGGGATCGATGATGCGAATTCAGCATAGCAGAGTCCTGCAAATGCACAACCGACAGCGGCAACGATATACGACAGCGTGACTGCGGGCCCCGCATGTTCGGCTGCAGCGGCCGCGGTCCGGACGAAGAGTCCTGCACCGATGATCGCACCGATCCCCAGCAAGGTGAGATTGACAGGTCCGAGGGTCCGCTTCAGCGAATGCTCGGATTCCTGCGAATCAGCCATCAGATCTTTCAGTGGTTTCGTAACAAACAGTTTTGATGCCATTACTTTCCTCCTAAGGTTAAGATGTGGTAATAAATACGTAAACAGACACTTGAAATCAAGTTCATTTTTTTACGGAGATGAATAACGCGACCGACACGAAGACCATTCCTGCAATGAAGGGGTATGAGATATTTTGCTGAAATAGAATTCCTCCGATGATCGGACTGATGATCATTGCAGCCGTCACGACCGATGAGACCATTCCAAGCACTTCGCCTTTCATCGTCGGCTCCACTTTCTTGATCGCTTCATTTGCGACGACGACACGATAGACCGCCTGACTTGTTCCTGCAAATGGAAGTGAAATATAAAATAGAATGATGTCCTGTGTCGCGGCAAGGATCAATCCTATGAGTGTTATCCCGAACATGATCCGTTCCAGCTGCAGATTAGTGAAATATTTCGTCCAAAATTTGGGAAGGAGCAGCGTCTGATTGATCGCGACGATCACTCCCATTGCAGTGAACAATAATCCAGTCTGGAGTGCAGTATAATGGAATGCGCTTTGCGTGAACAGCGAGAATGTCGTTTGAGCGATCACGAATGACAGTGCAAAGAAGAACCACTTGAGATACAACGGCCGGATGGCAATGTTCTGATACGCATTTCGGATCGGCAGGAACGGATTGTAGCGGAGCGGCTTTGTGCTGAGATGAAAATTCGATTCCGTCAGAAAGAAAAAAGCTGAGATCCCGTTCACCAATGCCATGGCGCCCGCAAGATAGAATGGTGCGGCATGCGAGATCTTGCTGAAAATACCTCCGACCACCGGACCAAGAATGAAACCGATCCCGAATGTTGCGCCGATGATACCGAGATTCTTCACACGTTCTTTTTCGTCATTCCCGGAAATATCTACGAGATAACTTTGTGCCGAAGTAAAATTTCCTGCGGCGAGTCCATCAATGATGCGTCCGAGAAATAAGAGAGGAATAGAGACAGCACTCGCAAAGACGAACCAGCCGATGGATGTGGAAGCGATGGATAAAAGAATTACGGGACGCCGTCCGATCCTGTCCGACAGCGCTCCAAGGAACGGTGCACTCAGGAATGCACAGAGCGAATAGACCGAGAACAACATTGTGATCGTGACAGAGGAAGCACCAAATTCAGAAAGATAGAACGGCAGGATGGGAATGACGATGCCAAACCCGAGGACATCCACGAAGACCGTGGAAAGAATGATGAACTTTTGCTTCGACATGACTGAGAAAGATAACGAATTATTGTATATTCACCAAGGTTTACCATGACGTTAACGATAATACTTAAAGAGCTACGCGCTCTCGGCAGCCAAAAGAATGTTCAGGGGATGGTCCGGTTCGGGATCACTTCGGAGAAGGCCTTTGGTGTCTCCGCACCTAAGATCCGAGCACTTGCGAAACGGATCGGGAAGGACCATCATCTCGCTCTTGAACTTTGGAAAACTGAGTATCATGAAGCGCGGATTCTTGCTGCACTTCTTGCTGAAGCTGAATGCGCGACACTCGGTCAAATGGACCAATGGGTGAGAGAGATGAGCAATTGGGCGCAATGCGATGCGTCCTGCGCGGAGTATTTCGAGAAGACACGGTATGCATATCAACTTCCAGCGCGATGGTGTGCGAGCCCGAAAGAATTCGTCCGCCGCGCCGGAGTTGTGATGATCGCTGTACTTGCTGTTCATCATAAAGGGACGGATGATCATGTGTTCGAGGAGTTCTTTCCGTTACTGAAAGCGTGCAGCACCGATGAACGGAATTTTGTCCGCAAAGGGGTGAATTGGGCACTGCGTCAGATCGGGAAACGAAATATCCGTCTGCATAAAAAAGCAATTGCACTTTCCAAAGAAATTCAGAACATTCCGTCACGTTCGGCTGCATGGATCGCTGCCGATGCACTCCGGGAACTGAATTCACCAAAGACCATCGCTCTCATCCAACGTAAAAAGGTGCCGTATGAACTTCATGAATGATATAGACCGCAGAACATTCCTTTCCAACGTCGGCAAAGGGGTCGGACTGGCAACACTTTCTTCGGCGTATCTTCTTTCCATGCAGGAGGAATTGAATGCGATGACGAAACCGATGGGAGCTCTATCCCCGGAAGATGCTGCGATGGATGAGGATTTCTGGTTTCCTGTTCAACAGTCGTTTTCCGTGACCCGTGGAATGATCAATCTGAATAACGGCGGTGTGTCTCCATCCCCAAGGATCGTCACTGAAGCGCTCATCCGGTATCAATGGCAGCAGGAGGATGCTACTGCCTATACAATGTGGCAGCTGCTGGCCCCTCAAGTAGAGACCATCAGGACGGGAATCGCTGAATTATTCGGCTGCGACAGGGAAGAGATCGCAATCACCCGGAATGCTTCGGAATCATTGGAAATTCTGTTGATGGGAATGGACTTGAAAAGCGGGGATGAGATACTGACGACTACGCAGGATTATCCCAGGATGATCACTACGTTGAAACAACGCGAAAAACGCGAAGGAATTGTCTTAAAAATGGTCAAGATCCCTGTTCCCGCCAAATCGGACAGTGAAATTATTGATGCATTTTCTAAAGGAATTTCATCAAAAACGAAAGTCATTTTGGTCTCCCATCAGATCAATCTTACCGGACAGATTCTTCCTGTGAAAGCGATCTGTGAAATTGCACGGGCCAAGGGAATAGAAGTAATAGTAGATGGGGCACATTCATTCGCCCAATTCAATTTTCAGCAAAAGGACCTTCAATGCGACTATTTTGGGACGAGTCTCCATAAATGGCTTTATGCTCCCAAAGGAACCGGTTTTTTATATATTAAAAGGGATAAAATTGAGAAAATTTGGCCTTTAATGGCTGCAGAACAAAAGAATAGTTCAGATATCCGAAAATTTGAGGAAATCGGCACCCATTCAGCGGCGATCAAACTCGCCATTGGAGAGGCAATTGCATATCATACCGGCATAGGCGGGAAGAGAAAAGAAGCACGATTGCGGTATCTCAGCCGTTATTGGATGAATAAATTGAAAAATACTCCCAAAGTATATTTCAATACTTCCTTCGAAGATCAGTATTCCTGCGCAATAGCAAACGTCGGTATTGAGGGGATAGACCCCAATGAGTTATACAGTCATCTAATGACGAAACATAAGATATACACTACCACCATCATCCATGATGAGTTCAAAGGCTCCAGAATCACCCCCAACCTTTACACCACTCTGCAGGAGTTGGACCGCTTTTGTGAAGTGATCACTCAGATATCACAAAAGGGTATTCCGAAATAACGGCACGTTTAACGTAAACTAATATTTACAAAATATTAGTTTGTCGTAATTGTCACCCATCTCAAAAAATAAAAAAGAAATTAGAAACCTTTAATGTGTCTTAAATCATGCTCATAATGGTATTAAAGAACTCTAATTCCCTCAGTATTGATGGGCTTTTTTAATATATCTATCTTGTTGGTAGAGAAAAGGTCAAAACGCTCATCCTAATTTATTGAGGTCCCTATGGGAGAAGTTCTGTTCACCACACATGATGTCGCCAACATTTTGCGCGTCGATAAATCGACGATCAAACGCTGGACCGACGAAGGAAAACTGCGATGCTTCCGCACACCGGGCGGTCACCGTAAATTCCGGTCAGACGATGTGTATGATTTCATCACCAGCAACAATTACGGAAAGGAAACACTGCAGTCCTTTCCTCAGGTGATGAGCGATGAGATGATCATCCGTTCGATCGTGAATCAGAAGGAATACAACATGCTTCATTCCGTCTGCTTCTCGGCTGCCATCAAAGGGAACAAGGAAGAACTCTTGAACCTGTTTACCGAAACGATCTCCGCCGGATTGAGCGTTGCAGCGTTATTCGACTACGTGTTAAAACCTACAACGAAGAAATTGAACTTTCTTGTTCAGCAGAACAAGCTCTCCGTCAGCGAATATCATTTAGCGCACACGATGCTTTCTTCCGTGCTCATCAAATTGAATGATACCGTAACGAAGCTTCCGAAGAATTTCAAAACGATCGTCTGCGCCTCTATCGAGAACGGAAAGAACGAGATCGAATTGACTGCGCTGATGACACTGCTGGAAGTGAACGGATATACCGTGTTGAATCTTGGGACCGGTATCAACGCCGACGCGATCAATCAGTTCGTCACCCGCACAAAACCGTACGCCGTTGCATTGTATTCATCATCGGTGGAGAACAAAGAACAACTGACGTCGCAGATGCACAGCGTGGCTGAATATGCAAAGAGCAACGGTTCGCATTGTTTCATCGGAGGGAATGGATTTTCTGGGATCGATCTGACAATGCAGGATACGATCCGATATTGCAGCTCGTTCGAAGAATTTGAAACACTGGAACTATCAAAATTGAGATCAAATATAACTATACAAAAATAATATCGACCAAAAATAAAAAGGAAAAAAACATGCATAACAAACCGCCATAGAAAAAAAGATTAGTAAAAAAACAAAACAACAATCACACATTAAACAACACAACAAAAGGAGTAACACCATGAAGAACTCAAAGTTCTTTCGCACAGGGACGATGATCGCAGCAGCGATGCTCGTTCTGGTTTCACTGCAGAGCGCGTTTGCAGCAGGAACACGCGCCGGTACGTTATTGACCAGTACCGCGACCATCAACTACAACGACAAGAACGGCAGCGCAATGTCCGCCGTGAACGGTTCGGTGAGCGTCTATGTTGCACACCGTCCGGCATCAACACTTGCCATCAGCACTTCCAACAGTCAGGGATATGACGGCGGTTACGTTGTCTATACTATGCAGATCACGAACAATGGTAACGGTCAGGACGTGTTCCAGATCCTGTCGAACGTCACCAGCGGTGCTACATATCTTGACAGCATCGGATTCTACAAAGACGTTGCGCTGACACAGGGCTTCACACGCGGAACGAACAAACACATCATGACCACGACCGGTGCAACACCGGATACCGTATCACCGGATGCAGCCGTGACCGTGTATGCGAAAGTGTATCTGAAATCCGATCCTGATTCTACCGGAACGGGATATACGTTCAATGGGAATTCGATCGTGATCAATTTCATCGCACGTTCCACAGCGAACATGACGGATACAACATACAACAACGCAGACGCTTCAGGTCCCCGCGCTGTTGCAGCATCATTCCTCAATGCATTGTCTTCCGGTGTCTCACGCTCCACACTTGTGAAACAATCCAAGCTGACGCTCACCTTGAACCGCGGTCAGGCAGGATATCGTCCGGGTTCGACCACGGGATATAATGCAACGATCAGCAACTCCGGTTACGGCCGTGCGGAAAGTGTTGTCCTGACAGTGACCTATGCAGCAGATCAAACATACTCTGCCGGGACCGGCTGGTCCGCCGGTGCAGGTTCTTCCAGAACATTCCCGTTCGGAACGATCGCTGCTAACGGCGGTTCCTCGACCACAGCGTCAACGGACAGTCTGTTCCTGCTGCTCGCGAATCTGAGCACAGTCCTTGAAGGAACAACGCGCACACCTACACTGTCGGTCACGTATAATGACTCCACCAATGGTAAGGTCGGACGCACACGCGTTCTGGCGAATTCACCGCAGTCGTTCAACGTGCTGTTCAAATCATTCCTTGCACAGACCGATCTTGCGATCGTGGATACCGTTGAATCAGCCGATCCGGGTGATACCGTTACGCTGGCATACACCATCACCAACAACAGCAACGGTCAGGACGGATTCAACGTTCGTTACCGCGCAGCATCACAGGGAACATGGACCGGAACGAAGTTCTGGTATGATGTTGCAAATGCAGGTTTCAATGCTGCCGATGACTCATTGTTCGCCGGCGCAGGCGGCGGCGCTGATGTGAACACCACCAAATACATCGCTCGCGGCGCAAGCATCACCATCTATATTAGGACAGCAGTACCGAGCAGTATCACCACTTCACTGACGCATCTTGAACATCAGTTCAACTCGCGCCGTGATTCCGTGAACATTTCGACCGACTTCAATCTGTACGGCCAGGTCGACCCGTTGCTCCCGAACATCATTGTGTCACGTTCGAAGAAGATCCTTCAGGCTGTTGCCGGCGATACGATCGCAACGAACGGACAGGCATCCATTATGCCCGGCGATTCAGTGACGATCTTCGTTGTCATTGAGAACACCGGTGACGGTCAGGCGAAGAACGTTGTCATCTCCGATGACATCGCGAACAATGCCAACATGACCAACGTCTCGAACTCCGCATACATCTGGGATACCGTGACAGGAACAGAAGCCGTTAACTCTGATCATGTGACCATTCCGAACCATCCGACAACGGCTGGAACGTTGTATGGCAATATCAAGAAGCAGAGCGGTAACTATGTTACTACCATCGCGACAATGAATGCCGGTGAAAAACGGCAGGTCAAATATACGCTGAAGGTCAACTAGTTCGTTTGGAACTATCCGGAGTGATCCGGGTAGTTCCGCAAAAAAAACGTGAATCTCCGACAATTAACATATAGCCTCGTAACACTGCTCGTGGTCGCAAACATGTCGTTTGGACAGCGCTTGAAGATCTCTGCGCCGTCACGGAACGAAGTGAGCATGATGACACGCCAGGCAGTGATCATCAGCGGTAAGCCGGGGACCAAAGTGGTCCTGTATGTGAACGGCGCAGCCATTGATACGGGTGCTGTACGTCCGGACGGAGTGTACGACTTCCTGAACATTTCTGTTCATCAGGGACCGGTCCTCTTCAAGGTCGTGTCGGATGAATTGTTCCCGCAGATCGATTCCGTATCCATGCATATCGCCGGTGAGCCGAACAGCATCGAGATCTTGTCCGCCCAGAAAGAATTCATTGCAGACGGAAAATCCAAAGTGAACTTCGAAGCGGTCGTCAAGGATAAGTTCGGCGTAGCGATCCCGGGATTGTATTTCATCTCCTTAAAGAGCGATACCGGTTCCATCGTTGCAGAGGATGTCGATCCGAACCAGACAGGCATCCAGGCGAAGATCGAGAACGGCAAAGTGAAATTCGCTGTTGCTTCACCATCGGCTGCGGTCGTCAGCACTATTCAGGCAAACTGGGGTTCTGTTTCGGCATCGCGCGAGATCGAATTCAATACACCGATCGTTCCGCTGATGATCGTCGGTTCTGCCGATGCGAGCGGAACAATGCTCTCAACAAGCGGCACAATGACCGGTGTAATGGACAAGGATAAGATCGATGCAGGATTCCACTCCGAAGGACGGCTCGCATTCTATGGCCGCGGAACGATCATGGATAAATATCTGCTCACTGCATCATATGATAACGAACGCCGTCAGCGCGACCGTCTCTTCCGCGATCTCGATCCGGATGTGCTCTATTCTATCTACGGCGACAACAGCAGAGTGGACTATACCGCACAGACGAGCAATCCGTTCTTCGTGAAACTGGAATTGAACCGTTCATACATGATGTTCGGTGATTTCAATACGGCATTCAGCCAGAATGAATTGTCCCGCTACGACAGAACATTCACCGGCGTGAAAGGACATTTCGAATCACGCACCGGAAAAGCTGATGCGTTCGCGACCATGACCGACCGTAAAGTGGTGCAGGATGAGATCCGCGGTCAGGGTATCTCGGGATATTACTTCCTCGGTTCGAGCAATGTTGTTCCCGGTTCGGAAAAGATCCGCATTGAAACACGCGAGAAACGCCATAACGAAGTGATCCTGAACCGTGCTGAAAAATCTCGCTTCGGTGATTACGAGATCGATTATGTTCAGGGAACACTCTTCTTCAAACAACCGGTGCAGAGCATCGACAACGCCGGTAATCCTGTCTATATAATTGTGTCGTACGAATCACAGTCCGGTTTCCCGACGAACTATGTGACCGGTCTTCAGGGCGAGCAGGAAGTGGTGCGCGGATTGAAAGTAGGAGTGACGGCAGTGACGGAAGAACGCGCTCCGACGAACTATACATTGCTTGGATTCAATACATCCTACAACTATGAGGATAAATTGAATACCGCAGTAGAAGTTGCACGCGGTTCCGACGTATCGAACAGCGGTGCTGCATGGAAAGTGGAGCTCGGCGCTTCACCGTTGAAACGGATGAATTTGAAATCGTATTTCCGCAAAGTGGAATCGGGCTTCGTCAATCAGACAGCCGGTGCGGGCGGTGCTGCGGAGATCGGTTCAACGAAATACGGCGTCGGCGGAACATACGACGGATTGTTCGAGACGAAATTGGTTACCGATTATTACCGCCAGGAACAGTTCGGCGGTAATTCTAAAGTGTCGATCAACTCCATCAACGGCGGAATTGAACGGAAGATCTCCAGTTTTGCCAATGTCGTTCTGCGTGCAGAAAATCTGCAGTATGAAAGCGAACGGACCGATACAGTTTTGACGGACAAAAAGAATTCAACTTTGCTGAGTGCAAAAACGACCGTCCGCGCAACGGACAAGATCAATTTCACCGGTGAATATGAACAGAGCTTCAGCGATTCCAAAAAAGAACAGGTGAAACCGTCCAACGCGGCGATCGGAATGGAATACCGCATTCTGAACAATGTGTCGTTGTCCGTACAGCAGCGGTTCTATATCGGCAGCGGAAATACAACAATGTTCGGTCTTGCATCGGATGTCGGTTACGGAACATCGGTCACCGGCCGGTATGAGATCGGAAGCGGAATCAACGGTCAGCGCAATCAGGCAAGCATCGGTTTGAAGAACACCACGAAGATCACCGATGATGTCACCGGAAATATCTCCTTTGAACGCACACGCGCATTGGACCGTAATATCGCGGAAGCGAAGACAAGCGATAACGATGCATTGTCACTCGGATTCGAATATCTGCCGAAAGCAGCATATAAAGCTGCGATCAAAGCTGAATTCGCGAAGAATCCGCAGGCGATCCGCCGCAGCGTGACATTCGGCGGCGATATCCGTCTCGCATCGGACTTCACACTGCTCGACAAGATGACCTATTTCGAAGAGGACCGTTCAGCATCGCAGATAGCAGGCTCTACTTTTGCAGACGGTGCATTATCCTCGAACCAGATCGGCACATCGCTCGGCGGCGGATTGCTCAAAAAATTCGATAACGCTATCGGAATTGCGTATCGTCCGGTTGAATTTGACTGGCTGAATGCTATCGGTAAGTATGAGAAGAAGATGGAATTCAACGGTGTGGTGATGCCGCAGACATCGTATGATGTGAACATCGTCTCCATCCACACATTTGTCGAACCGATCGTCGGACTCGAGATCGGGACGAAATATGCCATGAAATTCGCAAGCGAAGAGGCATTCGGACTGAAGGCAGCGACATTCACGGACTTCTATCTTGTCCGCGCTGAATACGATCTGCGTTGGAATAATTTCGATGTTGCGGCAGAATATCGTATTTTGAACTCACGTATCGTGGATCAGGCGAATTCTTCATCTATCAAACGCGGATACAGTGCAGAAGTGGGTAACGTGGTATTTGAGAACATCCGCCTTGCAGCCGGGTATAATTTTGTGGGAACTGCGGACCGTGACCTGGTCGGAAAAGATTATCAGTCAGCCGGACCGTTCATCTCAGTCCGCGCGAAATTCACAGAAAAGATCTTAAATTTATTCAATAAATAATCAGTCAACTCCCTGTAGCATGATCAACAGCCACTCTATAATAGATACATTGAAAGTGAACACACGGATGCTCGTGCTGTTCCTGCTTTGCATCGCGGCCGGCATGACACAGACTGTGTCTGCCCAGAGTCTTGCAAATTACAAAGCGCCGAACGGAAATCTCTCCCGTACGACCGGCATAACCTATAACTCCATCGAGTATACCGGTTACGCTGTTCCTTCGTGGCGCTTCACCGGATCCGGAGCAGAGGATGATGACCGCAGTTTTCCCGTTTCGATCGGATTTGATTTCTGGTACCTCGGCACACGCTATACGTCGTTCTCAGTTTCAACGAATGGATTCATCGACTTTTCTACAGCAACAAATTCCGGCGGACCGTCGACCAATCAATACGGTTCATCGGATAATGATCTCAGCCAGCCAGCCACAGCAACGACAAGGACAATGCCGTTGACGATCGCTCCGTTCTATTATGATCAGACGACCGATACTGCCAGCGGCGGTTTGGACGCTCTTGGAAATGGCATTCGTTATTTGACCACCGGTAGTGTCGGAAGCAGAGTCCTGACCGTTGAATGGATTCGCTGTCAGCCGTGGTTCACAGGTGGCGGCGGAAGTCCTTCGTTCAATTATCAGGTAAAACTGTATGAAGGAACGGGCAAGATAGAATTTGTGTATGGCTATATGGACATCAGTTCATTTAGTTTTGCCGCACAGTCTATCAATATCGTTCAGGGATATACGAGCGGTATGAACGGCACAAGCATCAGTGCTGCGCCGACAGCAGCCGAGATGCTGGTGCAGCAGACAGCCAATACAGCGACATTCTCCAATGCAGGTGTAACAGGAAATCCGGCGGATGCTCCGCATACACTTCAGACGATCCCTGTTTCGTATTCGATGATCTCATTTTCACCGCCGGTGCCGACGGCGCCCACATCCATGTCATTCACATCTGTGACGCAGACATCGATGCAGGTGAACTGGAGTGATTCACCCAATGAGATCGCTTATGTTGTCTATCGTTCGGATGACGGAGGAGCGACATTCAATTACATCACTCAATTGAGCGCAGGTACGCTGAATTACAATCAAACTGGATTACTTGCAGGGACGACGTACTATTGGAGAGTGTTCTCGGTTTCAGAAGGCGGATTAAGTTCTGCGCTGACTGGAAATACTGCAACAACGGCCGCCGGCAGTGATACTTCAGCGGCAAGCGGTAATTGGAGCGCACCGGGCACATGGAAGAGCGGAATTGTTCCGACATCAGCGTCGAATGTGGTGATCGACAACGGTCATACCGTTACGATCGATCAGAATATTACGGTCAATTCACTCTCTGTAGGAAAAGGGACCAGCGGAATTCTTCAGATCGGAAATGATGCAACGGCCCGTTCGGTGACGGTGATCGGAAATGTCGATATCCGTTCTGGCGGAACGTTCCGCGTGAATACGGCATCAAATTCTTCAGCTCACTCACTGAATGTGACGGGAAATATCACGAACAGCGGAACATTCGATATGTCGTCGGATGCGGACAGCCGTGCGGTGACGAATTTTACAAAATCCGGTACGCAATCCATCAGCGGTTCCGGTGCAACCACGCGCTTCTATCTTATCACGATGAATCTGGGCGGCAGCGCATCAAATTTCCTGGATGTGTTCGCAACGAACTTCTCTTCGTCGGCAACCAATTACCTTACGCTCACGAGTGGTATTTTCAATCTTGCGACCGGTGTCACCACGACGCCGTTCACGGGAAATGTTACCATTCCTCTCATCGGCGGATTGCGTGTCAATCATAGTTCAGCGGTCCTCAACACCACGGGAGGCAGCATCACGGTCGCCGGCGATTTCCGTGTGATGAATGGCACGGTCAATATCGGAAGTGCAGCCGATAATAATCTGATCTCCAATGGCGGTGTATTCATCATCTCCGGCGGAGCATTGAATGTTGCAGGACGCTTCGATCAGGCGAACAGTTATGCATTGACGAATCTGACCGTGAGCGGCGGTACGATGACGCTCAATACCACGGGCAGTACATCCACAACCAACGCTCCGTTCCAGATGAGTGTTCCGGGGTCAATCTTCAATATGTCCGGCGGAACGATCGTCATTCAGAATCCCGGCAGTGTCGGTGTGCAAAATCTTGGTTTCGTCAATACGTCCTACAACAATTACAGCGTCACCGGCGGTACGATCCAGATCGGGAATTCATCAACAACTGCTTCTTCCACCATCAAAGTGAACAGTTCTATTCCGGTCTATAATTTTGTCGTCAATAATTCAACGGTAACGGCCCAGTTGGTTACGAACAATCTTTCGGTGCTGAACAATCTTTCCATTACTCTGGGAACATTGAATGCGAACGCGTTAAATATCTCTGTTGCCGGAAATTGGAGCAACAGTGCAACATTTACACCCAGCACAGGAAAAGTGACATTCAGCGGGACGGGAAGCCAAAGCATCACCGATCCATCGGGTGAGACCTTCAATAAACTGTTCATTACCAACAGCATCGGTTCGGTGACGATGGTGAACAATGTCACAGTTTCTGATTCATTCTCGCTTGCAACCGGGACATTCGCTGTTGGTTCTTTGACCTTAACGCTGAATGGACACGTTGTCGGCGGAGGGACGTTATCCTGCGGAGTTTCCAGTACGGTGAATTATACTAAAGGGACTGCGGTTCAATCGGTCATTGCAGCGAATTATGGGAACCTTACGTTCAGCAACTTCACCAAAACTCTTCCTTCCGGCAGTACGGTCGGAATCGCGGGAACGTTCACACCGGGTAATGCTGCAGGACATACCATCACGGGAAGCACGATCAGTTTCAATTCTTCCGGTGCGCAGAACATTCCTTCGTTCCAGTACAACAATTTAACGATGAACAATGGAGGCACGAAAACACTTCAGAGCGGAGCGGATTCCGTCCTTGGCACACTGACGATCGGAGCGAGCAACACTCTGGCCGATGGTGGTGTGGCGTTGAATGTGTTTGGTGCAGTCGCAAATTCCGGAAGTCATTCCGGAGCAGGGGCCATTGTTTTCCGCGGGGCTTCATCACAATCATTGACCGGAGCAGGAACATTCCAGAATGTTACATTGAACAATACTTCCGGTGTTGTCATGACGGGGAATACGACGATCAATGGCGTACTGACATTCACGAATGGTGTCCTTACCACCGGAACCGATACGGTAACGATTGGAACGAGCGGATCGGTGTCGCGTACATCGGGTCACGTCTTTGGCTGGTTAGAGAAGAATGTCGCTGTCGGTTCCAGTGTGAGCAGAACGTTTGAACTCGGAGATGCCGCTGCTGCAACCTATACGCCGGCGACATTCGTCTTTGCCACCGTATCGTCGGCAGGAAATCTTGCCGTCAGTTCAGTCTCCGGTGAGCATCCGAATGTGAATCTGTCATTCATCGATCCAACGGATAATGTGAACCGGTATTTCCAATCGGTCAATTCCGGAGGATTGGCGTATACTGTTGCATCAGGATATTCGCTGACGCTTACATTCATCAATCCGGGAGATCTCGATCAGACGACGAATACTGCGTCATTCAGGATCAATGTAAATAATGGGATCCGATGGGATTCAACGACTGCAGGAACGAGAACGGCGACCGCAACTCAGGCGACCGGTGTCGATTCATTGGGAGTGTATGTCGTCGGTATGCAGGTGACCTCCGGTGCATATCGGACGAAGGGGAGCGGCAATTGGAACGACTTTACCAATGTATGGGAACGGTTCAATGGTGCTGTATGGGTCGCCGCAGTTGCATCACCGACGAATGCTGACGGTCTTATCACCATTCAAAATGGTCATACCGTGACCGTCACTGCAGCTGTGACCACTGACCAAACGATCGTAGAATCGGGCGGTACGCTTGTTGTGAACGGTGGAAATCTGGCACTCTCTGCAACATCGAATGCACTCCTTGTGAACGGAACATTCAAATGGCAGGCGAACACCTTCAGCGGTGCTACTGC
Source organism: Bacteroidota bacterium (assembly GCA_049317705.1). Taxonomy (GTDB): domain Bacteria; phylum Bacteroidota; class Ignavibacteria; order UBA10030; family UBA8401; genus UBA8401. The sequence continues at coordinate 20,383 of JBMOHT010000018.1, forward strand.
CACAACATTCCGTGTCGGAGCGGGAGGACTTTATCAGCACGCAATAACGAACGCTGCAAATACTGCAATACCGACCGGAACGTGGAGTTCTACTTCGACGTGTGAGATCACCGGGGCAACGGCAGCGGCGTCTAACGGATTCAGAACGTCACTCGGTCAGACATTCGGAAACTTTAAGTGGAACTCTTCAAGTCAAACCATTGCGAGTGTCTTTAATGGAAGTTTGGTTTCAGTAGCAGGTGACTTGATCGTCACCAATACCGGGACTTCGAATATTGTTCTCTATACTACACAGGCAACGACAACGAATATCGGCGGAAGTCTGATCGTGAATGGCGGTAGGCTCATTGGTAAGAACGGAAATACTGCTGCAACGATCAATGTCGGGCGGAATGACAGCATCACCTCCGGTTCATTCAGACTCAGCACATCGACCGGTGCAATATATCTCAAGACCACCGGCGGATTGTATGTTACGAATGATACACTCGATATTTCTGCGGCTGCGGTGACCGATTCAATAACGATCCGTGGTGATCTCTCCCTGACCGGAGGTTTGGTCACAGCAAGTGCAGGAACAGGGATCATCGCATTGCAGGGAACATCCAATCAGATCTTTACAAGCGGCAGTACGATGGGCGGAACGGTGAATGTCGTTGTGTTCAGCGGCGCCATCATGAAGATGGGAACGAGCACATTATCGGGAAATTCATTCACACTCAGTTCCGGCGGAACATTGAAGATCGGCTCAACGGCTGGGATCAATTCTGCAGGTGCATCCGGCAATATCCAGACAACGACGAGAACATTCAGTTCTGTTGCCAATTATATCTATGAAGGCAGCTCAGCGCAATTCACCGGTACCTTCACAACAACTCCGACTGCAAATACAGTGTTCGATCTTGAAGTGAATAATTCAGCCGGTGTAACGATGTCAACAAACATCGCTGTGAATGATACATTGAAATTGACATCGGGGAATCTTGCTGTCAGTACACTCACGTTGACCATAAACAATGTTGCGATGCTGACATCGGGTACACTCTCCAGTGCAGCGTCAGGTACCGTGAACTATAATAAAGCTTCTGCTGGTCAGTCAATATTAGCAATGAACTACGGAAATCTGACCTTGAGTGGATACAATAAAATATTCCCGTCATCCGGAACGGTCGGAATAGCGGGAACCTTCACCAAAAATTATGCAACGGGACACACCATCACCGGAAGTACAGTGAATTTCAATGGAACAGCGCAGTCCATCCCGAAATTTACATTCAATAATCTTATCATCAGTGCAAGCGGGACCAATACTGCTGATTCCACTATCACGGTGAATGGTAACTTGACGTTATCCGCCGGAACCCTCTCATTGACCACGTCCAGTGTTCTTGTAACGGCAAAAGGGAATGTCGTGAACAATGCTGCAACAAGCGGGAGCGGTAAGGTCTCATTGAGCGGAGGCGCATCGTCGCATCTTGTCTCCGGTTCCGGCACCTACAATAATCTTGAATTGAATGATGCACTCGGTGCGACATCTTCATCGGATATCACCGTGAACGGAACACTCACTTTGACCAGCGGTGCATTCGGTATGGGTTCATCCACCATGATCATCGGCAGTGCAGGTACTACGGTGCAGACGTCCGGCTATGTCTATGGTAAAATGCAGAAGAATGTTCCGGTGAATGCATTGCCGCAGACAGTTTCGTTCGAGGTGGGTGATGCAGCAACGTATGCTCCGGTGTCGCTCACATTCAATGCCGTGTCTGTTGCCGGCAATTTGACCGTTTCCACCACAGGCGCAGATCATCCGCAGATCAAATACTCCGGACTCAATCAGTATAAGGACGTCAATCGGTATTGGACCCTCACGAACAGCGGCGTTACATTCACAACATATGATGTAACGTTGTATTTCGTCGCAGGAGATCTTGATGCCGGTGCCAACACCAATGCGTTCTTCGCAAAGCGGTATAACTCAACGTGGTTCGCCGCAACGACGGTCCTTCGTAACTCAACATGGATCAAGAATCTTAACAATACCGGTTTCGGTGATTTCTCTACGGGAGAAGTTGCAACGGTGCTGTATTGGACGAAAGGTGCAGGGACCTATAATTGGGGTGACGATAACAATTGGAGCACGAACAGTCAGCCGACCGCGTTCAATGATGTAACATTCGACGGTAAAGATACGATCAATGTGAACGTCACTGCAACGACAAATAATCTGATCCTTCAGAACGATACACTTCGATTGACGATCCTCGCAGGGAAGACATTGACTGTCAGCGGAAATCTCACGCAATACGGCGGTGATTTCAGGACAAAGGCATCATTCCCGACAGTGACCGGAACGGTCTCGCTCTCCGGCGGAACGTTCGGATATGACTCCGCCGGCGGACCGCAGACGGTTGCCGCGCAGACATACAATGATCTCCGGTTGACCGGCTCTGGCGGCGAAACAAAGACCGCGGCATCGTCCTTCACGACGAATGGAAATCTTACGATCGGTGCCGGTACCGTATTCGCCGATGCCGGTACGATCATTACGGTGAAGGACAGTCTTGTGGTGAACGGTGCACACACCGGGGCAGGGAAGATCCTCTTGGATGGTACTGTACAGCATCAATTGACCGGGACCGGTTCGTTGACGAATCTTCAATTGAATAATTCATCGAACGGTATTTCGCTCGACAGCAACATCACCATCAACGGCACGTTGACGTTGTCCTCGGGTATCATCACGGCCGCCAATGATACGCTCTATATTAGTTCGACGGGAACTGTCGCCAGAACGAGCGGACACATCAATGGAAATCTCAGAAAATATTTTGCACCGCTTTCTGATTCATTGACATTCGAGATCGGGAATTCGTCAACGTATATTCCCGCCACGGTATCGTTCGGAACCGTCTCAGTCGGCGGAAATCTTACCATGCAGATGTTCTCTTCCGAACATCCCGATATCGTTAACTCATCCGTGAATCTCGATTCCAGCATCAACAGATACTGGATCGTCCGTAACAATGGCATCGCTTTCGATACGTACAATATCACCTTCAACTGGCTTGCGGGGGATGTTGATGCCGGAATTTCGGATTTCTCTGATATGATCATGGTGAAGAAGGATAACGGCGTGTGGGATGAAATGCTCCCCGGTACAGTGACTTCAACGAGTATGCGCGGTATGAACGGAACTTCCTTCAGCGAATTCGCTGTCGGTAAACCATCGTCACAGATATTCACTTCCGTTATCACAGGAAACTGGTCAACGGCCGCTACGTGGGATCTGAACAAAGTTCCGAAGCGCAGGGATAAAGTGGTCATTGCAAGTCCGCACGTGGTGAGTCTTGTCGATACACGAAAGATATCCAGACTCACGATCAATTCCGGCGGTGAACTAGCGGACGGGGGATTTGTTCTCGATCTGTACGGCAGTATGATATTCAACGGGAGATGGAGCGGCAGCGGTATCATCAACTGGCGCGACAATGTTGTCGATACACTTTCCGGTACTGCCGGCAAGGCAACAGGAACATCGACACTGTTCGTGAACGGCACAGGTAAACTGATCACCGCAGTGAATGATACTTTGTATCGGGTACAGATCGCAACAGGAAATACGATCACCAATAACGGAACAGTTCGAATGACCCGGCTGATCGGTGATGCAGCAGGCTCTACCTGGGTGAACGCCGCTAATTCATCACTGAATGTCTCTGACTCGCTGTTAGTTGTCGGAACCCTGACTTCGACGGCGAATAACAACACTGTGATTTACAATAGTACAGCTGCTCAAACAGTAAAATCAGGATCGTATGTGAATTTAACATTGAGCGGCGCGCGGGCGGCAACAAGCATTACACTTCCGTCAACACTTTCCATTGCCGGGACGTTCAGTCCATCTGCTACGTTCACATCAGGTAATTATGTGACAACCGGAAATACGATCGATTATAACGGGACTGGAACACAAACGATCGCTCCATTCGACTATAATAATGTCACCGTCAGCGGTCCACGCGGTAGTGCAACGGTATCATTAGGAAACACTGATACGATCGCCATCGCCGGAACATTATCATTAACAGCAACGGCTGTTACATATGCGAATACCGGAAGTATCGTAGACTTCAACGGAACGGGAGCACAGACCATTCCGGCATTCAACTATAATAAACTACGCTTCAGCGGTGCTCGCACAACCAACAGCATTACACTTGCATCATCCGATACCATCGGTGTCTCAGATACACTGATCGTCGGTGCGACATTTACTTCAGGAAATTATATCACCACGGGGAGCAAGATCGCGTATAATGGGACCGGTAGACAGACGGTTGTTGCTTTCAATTACAATAACCTTTCCGTGAGCGGTTCACGAACCACCAATAATGTTCATTTGGCATCCACCGGCACAGTCGGCGTCGCCGGGACTTTTGCGAATTCCGCGTCATTCTCATCCGGAACATTCATCACCACAGGAAGTACTGTTGATTATAATGGGACTGGCGCACAAACGGTTATGCCTCTATTATATAATAATCTTACTATCAGTGGTGCTCGCACTACCAACAATGTGACGCTGGCAGCCGGAACGATTGGTGTTGCATCCACATTGGCTGTTCCTGCGACATTTACATCCGGTGCTTATGTCAACACTGGAAGCACCGTCAACTACAACGGCACGGGTGCTCAAACGGTCATTGCATTCAATTATAATGATCTGACTATCAGCGGTGTACGCACGACGAATAACATCACTCTTGCAGGAGCAGGAACGATAGGAATTGCCGGAACGCTGACGAACAGCGCAACATTCACCTCCGGTGCATTTGTCAACACCGGCAGCACTGTCAATTACAACGGAACAGGAGCTCAGACCGTTGCGGCGTTGAACTATAATAATTTGACCATCAGCGGTGCACATACAACGAATAGTATCACATTAGCCGGTTCTGGAACGATCGGTGTTGCATCGGCATTTACGAACACGGCAACATTCACTTCCGGTGCATTCGTCAACACCGGCAGCACGTTCAATTTTAACGGCACCGGTGCTCAGACGATCACAGCGTTCAACTATAACAATTTGACCATCAGCGGCGCGAGGACGACCAACAGCATCACGCTTGCAAATAGCGGAACGATCGGTATCGCAGGAACATTCTCCAACACCGCAACATTCACATCGGGTGCGTTCATCAATACCGGAAGCACGGTTGACTATAATGGCACAGGTGCACAGCCGGTCATCGCATTCAACTACAACAACCTGACCATCAGCGGTGCTCACACGACCAACAGTATCACACTGGCGAACACCGGAACGATCGCCGTTGCCGGAACATTCACGAACACAGCGACATTCACTTCGGGCGCATTCATCAATACCGGAAGCACGCTGAATTACAATGGTACCGGTGCTCAGACTATTATTGCGTTCAACTACAATAATCTTACCACCAGCGGAGCACGTACAACAAACAGTATAACACTGGCAGGGGCAGGCACTGTCGGCGTTGCCGGGACGTGGTCCAACACTGCGACATTCACTTCCGGAGCATTTGTTACGACCGGAAGTACTGTTGATTTTAACGGTAGCGGTGCTCAGACAGTGAATGCGTTCAATTATAATCATCTGACTATCAGCGGAACTCGCACCACGAACAGTGTAACACTCGTGAATGCGGGAACGATCGGCATTGCCGGTACGTTCAGCAACACTGCAACATTCTCGTCCGGCACATTCATCACCACCGCAAATACGGTGAATTATAATGGGACCGGTGCTCAGACCGTTGCAGCATTCAATTACAATAATCTCACCGTCAGCGGTGCCCGTACAACGAACAGCATCACACTTGCAAGTTCCGGTACGATCGGTGTGGCTTCGACATTCTCGAATACGGCTACATTCACATCCGGTGATTTCATCATAACCGGCAGCACGGTGAGTTTCAATGGAGCTGGTGCACAGTCAGTGCCGACGTTCCGGTATAATAATCTGCAGACGGCAACAGGCGGCACAAAGACCGCAACCGGAACGCTCCGCATTTATGGAACGATGACCATCGGAGCTTCGTCCATATTCGATGCCGCAGCCACCACGGACACAGTATACGGCGATTGGACGAATAGCGGAACATTCACTCCGTCCACATCAACGATCGTCCTTGCCGGCGGAAGTGCATCAGCAATGACAGGAGTGACGACCTTTGCAACACTTGTCGCCAATAAAACATCACAGACCGTTGCGGTGAATCTCGGCAGCAATATGAATGCGGCCAATGTCACGATGACATCCGGGACGATGAATACCAGTGCGAATACAATGACGATCACATCAACACGAACAGGGAACGGCATCATTCTTGGGACAGTCACTCGTACACATACATTCTCGCTCTCAACTCCGTATGCGTTTGAAGGTCCGAATTCGTTGATCACCTTTACAGCAGGAACGACCCCATCATCCGTAACAATGACCGTTGCTCAGACAGCTCCGGCCGCACCGACATTCGTCTCTGTTTCTCGTGCCGTCAGTATCGCAATGACCGGCGGGAGCGGATTGACAGCGACATTGCGCCTTCATTACGAGAATGTTGATGCGAATAGTTTGAATGAGACCATCATGAAGTTGTGGCAATTCTCTTCAACGTGGCAGAACCGCAGTTCAACGGCATTTGATTCCGTCAATAACTACATAGAATCAAGCGGATTGACCAATTCCATCGTCGGAAATTGGGGCATCGGATCGAATGCTTCTTCGAAGACTGTTTCCGATATTAATGGGGGAATAGCGAATGCCGGTGATTCATTGCTCTATACTATTACAGTAACGAATCCTTATAACGTTACTAAAGGGACGATCATTGTGACCGATCAGTTGGATAATAATCTTATCCTGAAATCCGGAACCATGAGCAACAGCGGCGGAATTGCAGGTCAATCGAATAACGGGAACGGCAGTATGGTAGGAGGTACAATCACCTGGCCTTCATTCTCGTTAGCGAGCGGTGCATCTGCTAGCCGCACATTCAAAACCAACACCGATTCGATGATGGATGTGTTGGAAGGGGTCGCCAATACTGCCACTATTGATTTTGGAGGCGGAAATACGGAAAATGTATCTGCATCGGTAACAATTACAAACATTGCGAATATCGCCATTGATACGAACGTTGTGAGTATCGCTAATCCGATCCCGGGCGATACACTCGTGTATACATTAAAATATCGGAACACAGGAACATCCAACGCAACATCGGTCACGACCACTTATACCATTCCCGCCAATACCACATTCAATCCGAATGGGTACGGAGCGCTGAAAGGGACGGAAGTGAACGGCGTTGCGAAAACAAATACATCGGATGGTGATGAAGTGACCGTGAGCGGTTCGACTATCACCATTACATTCCCGGTGCTTTCACCGGGACTCTACAAACAAGTTAAATTCAAAACCATAGTAAATTAATTTAAGGAGCACCACGAATGAAAAAGATCCTCTTCATGTCACTGCTGGCAAGTGCATTTGTTCTGGCACAAGGAACACAGCTGAAACTGTATGATTATCTTCTGCAGGCGAACGGACTGACCAAAACAAAGAGCGGGAAGATCGGTCTCGTCACCGTAAAACCTGCACAGAATGCTAAGGATGAGACGACCTTCGGGTATTGGATCTCGAACAACACGAATACCTCATCCCCGTTCCTTGAAGTGAAGGATGGCGATAAGAATATCCTTTCAGTGAATGCCAAGGATTTCGCTGCGAAAGCAAAAGTGGAGAATGCCGGTAACAAAACAGTATACACCTATACCTCCGGCGGCGTAACAGTTGTAATTACTTCCGATGTGGTGAACGACGAAACAATGCCCCTCGGTAAATCTGTCCAGATGAATGTAAAAGTGAAATCTGCTTCTGCAAAGAGCATCAGTGCAGTCATGACATTGTTCGGCGACGGATACGTTGCAAAGGTCGGAACAAATGGAATCTCCACAAGTAGAGTAGAAAAAGGAAAAGCGGAATACCCGCTCGTTCTGATCGCAGGTTCCGCCGGCTCAACAGTCTCCACGGATAACGGCGAACAAAAAGCTCCGGGCCGTCTGTTGAAGATCACTTCGGCTGCTGTCGCTGCAAGCGGTGAAGAAGTTGAAGTTCTTTCGTTCAGGACCCTTGCTTCCACAGTAAAGAGTTTTGAGAAGTCCTCGAATCAGGTGAAGAACATCGAATCGATCACGGTCTCGAAAAAAGAGAAAACGGAATTATCCATTTTGAATTCCGCCAGCAAACTGACGCCGTTCCCGGGTGATACGATCACCTATACGATCACATATCACAATATCGGCACATCGCCTGCACAGGATGTTGTTATCTCCAATCCGATCCCTGTAGCAACAACGTATGTTGAGAATTCTGCGGCAGGGGACAAAGCTGAAATTTCTATTGACCGCAAAAAAGTTACACCTCCTCAGCAGGGTGATGTAACAGGTGTCAATTGGAAAGTAACAAAGCGGATCAATCCGGGTGAAGAAGGAACAGTTTCATTCAAGGCGATCGTCCGCTAAAGAATTATTCAGGGAGTAGAGTATGGAACACAAAATTTCAATTCGTATCGGCATCTGGTTCTTCACTGCAGCAGTATTGCTCTCGCAGATCGCGTTTGCGGTGGGAACTCCTGCGGGAACGGTCATTCAGTCACGATCGAAGGTGGTCTTCTCATCCGCCAGCGGTGCGGTCGTGGATACGGTGTATTCCAATACACTTACGTTCACTGTTGCACAGGTGGCCGCTGTGAACATTACGCCGTCATCCAATGCCGTCACAACACAAAGCGACAGCACATACTCGGTCTTTCCTGTAACCGTGACAAACTCCGGCAACGGTTCGGACCAGTTCAACCTTTCGAGTGTCTCTTCGAAAGGATGGACACGTTCATTCTATTATGATGCGAACGGCGACGGAACTCTGCAAGGGACAGAGATCACGGCAGGTGCTATTACTCAAACCTCCTCGATCGCAGCGGATGGGACGTATAAATTATTCATCAGGGTATTTGTTCCAAAGGATCCTTCGTTGAATGGACAGATCGATACGACGACGCTGACCGCAACGTCGGTCTTTGATGTCGCGAAAACGAATACGTCGCAGGCAAGAACCACGGTGAACACGGCATACTTCCCGAACATCACTTCAGGATGGAGTGTGACCCCGACGAACCCGTCACCGGGACAAAATGTGGTGTATTCGATCACCATCACGAACGGCGGCAGTGTTGCTGCCACCGGAGTCACATTCAATGATCTTTTCAATACATCTCAATTCTCATTGGTCTCAGCGAATACATCGCAGGGGACGGTCAACACTTCAGGCAATCCGGTCATTTGGAGCGCGGGAACGGTCAACCCCGGTTCGTCCGTCACTGTTTCGATCACACTTCAGGTGAACAACGGATTGGTGAATGGAACGGTACTGAATAACACGATCGGTGTTTCATATTCGGTCAATGGAAACACATTCACCGCAACATCGAATAATCCGTCCGCAGCAGTCGGTGTCATTCGCGGTGTGCAGATCTCGCCGCTCTCGATCAGTGCCGCGAAAGAACCGGAAGATACATTGGTCTATCCATTCACGGTGAAGAACAACGGTAATGCAAAGGATGTTCTTGAGATGGAATATAGTTCCTCAAGATCGTACAATTGGTCGTTCTTTAAGGATGTGAATGCGAACGGTCAATTGAATGCCGGAGATGTTGCATTGTCCAATACGAATAACGCCGGCGGAGTGGATGTCGATTCCGTTGCTGCCTATGACAGTGTGAAAGTACTCGCTCGTCTTATCGTTCCCGATGTGTCGGCAGATCAGACTCAGGATGTTACGTCATTCACCGTCCGTTCCGCTTTTGAATCGGGAAAATTCCAAAGTGCGAACGGTACCACCACTATCAATATTGCGGATGTGCAGCTTGTCCGCTCCGTTCTTCCCGAAGGGAATCAGATCCCCGGAACAGAAATGACCTTTACCGTGACCTATAATAATGCAGGCCATGGAAAAGCATACAATACCGTCATCACGGAAACGGAACCGGACAGCATGACCTACACGGCGAATTCCGTGAAGATCAACGGAACGGCAAAGACCGATGCTGCTGATTCCGATGAAGTAACGGTGTCGACTGTTTCCGGAAGGAAGGTCATTACGATCAATCTCGGTATCCTGAACGGACTCGCCGCAGAAGCAACGGTCGTCTACAAAGCGACAGTCAAATAATTCAATAACTGATATTCATGACGACTCGAAGTAAAATATTCATCATCGGTTCTCTGCTTGCCTTGACGGTTGCGGGATTGTTCGCTTCCGGCACACCTGCCGGAACGGTGATCCAGTCCCGCTCACGCGTGACATTCGCTTCGCGCAGTGGTGCGTATGTCGATACGGCGTATTCCGCTGTTTTGACCATCACGATAGCGCAAAAGGGTGCGATCAATATCACTCCCGTAACGAATGCCGTATCTACGGCAAGCGACAGTACGAATGCGGATTATGCAGTGAATGTCATCAACTCGGGCAACGGCTCTGATGCTGTAAAACTGTCCGCTGTATCATCACGCGGCTGGACAACACAGATCTTCAGGGATGCAAATGCGGACGGGATACTACAGCCGAATGAAATAGCTTCAGGAACGATCGCCCAAACTCTTTCGATGATTGCTGATGCTCAAAGTGCGGTCATCATCCGGGTAAAGGTTCCGCGGAATGAATCACTCAATGGCGCGAAAGATACGACCGCATTTCTTGCACGCTCGAACTTCGATACGGCTCAGACGAACACCGGTAAATATATTACGACGGTCCGTACGACCGGACTCGATCCTGTCAATCCCGGATTGACCGTCAATGATCCGTCACCGGCATCCGGACAGCAGGTGATATATTCGTTCACGATCACCAACAATGGAACGGTCTCAGCAAATAATGTGAACATCTCGAATCTGTTTCCTGCGGGATTGTCCTTCGTTTCAGGTTCAACATCCATCGGTTCTGTGAACGGAACATCAAACCCGGTATTGTGGACGATCGGCACACTTGCTCCGGCACAATCAGTGACTGTTACAGTCACATTCCTGGTGAACAACGGCATACTTCCAGGAACGATCTTGTCGAACAGTTTTGGTGTCACGTATACATCCGGCGCCAACAATTATGCACTCCAATCCAATTCCGTTCCGGTAACTGTCACAGGAGTTTTGGAATATGGCATACAGATCGTTCCTTTCACCACTTCTTCTGTAAAAGAACTGGCGGATACGGTCACGTATAGATTCAAAATTAGAAATTCGGGTTCATTTAAGGATGTGATCGAACTCGCGCATACGTCTTCACAGAATATCGCCTGGAAGTTTTTCAGGGATGGAAATAATAATAGCGTCTGGGACAAATCCGATCCTTTACTGGTGAATACAAATGATTCCGCCGGTGTCGATCTGGACAGTGTCGCGGTAGGAGACAGCGTTCGTGTGTTTGCTCTGTCCGTCATTCCGAAAAAGGACGAAGATCAATTGAAGGATTCACTGAGAGTCACAGCAGCTTCTGCTGGCGATCATTCAAAATCCGTCAACACAGTTGTTGTAACGACATTGAATGTTCCCGTCATTGCGCTTGAGAAAACGGCATTCCCGGCAGGGAATCAGCCGGCCGGTTCTGTGATCAATTATCTGATCACGTACAGGAATACCGGAAGCGTATCGGTCAGTGGTTTCTCTGTCGTCGACACAACTCCCGATGCAACGAAGTACGTTCAGAACAGTGTCAAAGTGAACGGTATCTCCGAATCCGACAATAACGGAAATGTTCAGGTCACATCGGATCAATCGAACAATTCTGTCATCACGGTATCGGTCGGAACACTCTCGGCACGCTCGTCCGGCACCGTTGAATTCAAAGTGAAAATCAAATAGAGATCACGATAATGATGAACGCAGTTCGCACATATGTATCATCGCTGAAGTTCGTGATCTCCTTGTCCGTATTGCTGACCGGATTGACGCTCACTGCGTTCTCCCAGACAGCTCCGAACACCGTCATCACCAACACAGCAAAAGCACGTTTCCAGTATAAGTCACTTCCGAAGGATTCGGTCAATTCAAACACCATTCAGTTCAGTGTTCTTGAAGCGCCGAATTTCGAGATGTCCATCAGCAATCCTGACAGTTTCGTATTTGGAAAAGAAACGGTCACCGTCCGTCTCGTCTACAAGAACATCGGTAATACATCCGCCGATACTGCCACCATCGACGGTATGCTTCCGCCGGCAGGGATGCGGTTCGTTCCCGGATCGACATCCGGCGTGATCACGGGAAATACCGTCTCATGGAAAGTATTCAATGTCGCTTCCGGAAAGACGGATTCGGTGAAAGTGAAAGTGGTCATCGACAGTACTTTGGTAGTGAACACCGAACTCACTGTTAATGCGGATATTCTCTGGCAGGCATCGTCCGTTTCAGCATCAAAGATCTTCGTCGTCAGTTCCTTCCCGAGATTGTCGCTTTCAATGGCATCCTCAGCATCGGTCATCGGCTCAGGAAGAACGGCAGCATATACAATGACGGTCTTCAATACAGGAAATATTCCATCGTTGAATACTGTGGTCTACGATACGATCTCTTCGCTCGGTAATTTTGTGAATGCTTCCATAACGCCGGACAGTCTTTCGTCCGACAAGCGGCTGCTGAAGTGGAATCTCGGTTCCATTCCTGCGTTCTCATCGAAACAGATCGTTCTGACCGTCGCTTCTTCTCCTAACATCGGCCTGCAGTCGATGAAGAATAGTGCTTACGCATTTGCATCAAATGTTGCTGCAGGAGATAATGCTTCCATCTCGACAAGTATCGTTCCGGTTCGACCGAAATCGATCTCCGTCGTCGCTGATCCTGTCTTCGTTTGGGGGCAATTGAATAAGGATAGTTCAAAGATCACTGTAACAGTAAAGGATTCTCTAGGTGAACTGATGCCGGACGGGACACCAGTCACATTCAGTGCAACCTTGGGAACATTCTTCAACAATTCGTCATCCATCGCTCTTGTGCTGAAGGATGGAAGCGCCGCGGCATCGATCCGTGCGGTGAATGTGGACAATGATATTCTTCATTCAAAGATCACCGCAGTAGCAGGGACTCCAGCTATCGGTACGATCTCTGATACGACCGGTGTATTTTTATATCCCGGTGCGGTGACCGGCATGGTCGTGAACGGGATCAATCGTATCCCGTTCAAAGGTGCTATTGCGCGAGTATTCAATTCTTCGAATATCGTCGTCGGCACCGATACAACGAATGTCTTCGGTAAGTTCTTTATACCGCTCAGCAAGGACGTAAAAAAATATCTGTTGGAAATTGTCGTCCTCGATAAATTCGGAGATTCAATCCGTGCTGTAACGGATATCGATCCTACGCGCTTTCCATTGCCGCCGATCGTTATCCCGAATATCATTTCAGGTCGCATCGAATATAAAGTGAGCGGAGACCCCGTCCCGGCAGAGAATGTCAGCGTGTTCCTGGATTCTATCTCTGCCGCTCCGAAGGCTGCTCCGAAACGAGCCGGAAGTGTCCGCCGCATGCAAACGGGTGGAAGTTTGATCCGTGTTCAGGAAGTATTAACGGACAAAAATGGTAAGTTCAGATTCGACAATCTCCGTCCTGCAAAATATGTGATCTCCGTGGATTCTGCCGAATTCCCGAACTTCACCGGTTATACTTTCCTTTCGGATACAGGCAACGGAACATTCACCATCAATCTTAGTCTTCAGATCGTCCTCGATTCATCTGTTACGTTCATGGCCGCAGCTCCTGCTTCCGCGAATGCAGGGGATACCGTGCATGTCGGTATCGGATTGACGAACAGCGGTAATACTGTTCACTATAATGTATCTGTAACTGATACACTTTCTCCGTTCACCACCTTCGTGAACGCATCGCCGGGAAAATTCTCCACAGTGACCTATGATTCAGCGAAACGTATCGTTCGCTGGTATCGCGATACTCTAAAGACGCTCGTTGATGATTCATTGACGCTGCGCTATGTTGTAGCGAAGAATATTCCTGACAATACTCAGATCATCAATCGTCCTTGGTTCAATTCCAATATCCTGTCGGCGAATTCTGCAAAGATCACCACTATCCGTTCGAACGGCGTGATCCAATTCTCGAATACCTTCGCGGTTGCACGCGATACGATCATCGCGGGAGACAGCATCAGTCATATCTTCCGGTTCAGGAATGTCGGAACGGACAGCATTAGAGGATTGAAGATCGTCGATACGCTCTTCTCGGCAGGACTCAGCGGTATTTCCCTCAGTAAATCTGCGCTGGATTCCACGAAGATCATCGACAGTATCTCAACGATCTATGTCGGTTCACTCGCACCGCAGAAGCAGGACTCGGTCTCACTGAAACTGATCACCGATTTTGCCTTAAAGAATGGCATTTCTATCATCTCGCATGCCTATGCAATGAAAGGGGATTCGATCCTCGCACGCAGGGATACGATGTTCATTGTGAACGAGAATCCTGAACTATCATCCTTCCTGAAGATCGTCAAAACGGCTAACAAGAAGGTTGCGGAGATCGGAGATATTGTGACGTACCAAGTGCAGATCACGAATTCCAGTCCGCAGTTCGTCCGTTCCATCGGCGTATACGACATGCTGCCGTACTCATTCAAGTATGTGAAGAATTCTGCCCGGTTCAATGGTAAGGCGATAGAACCTCAATCGAATCCTGTATTGAATCAACTGCTCTGGAAATTATCGGATACGATCCAGTCAACTAAGACATCAACACTGGTCTATCAATTGGCGGTCGGTGCGGATGCAATGGAAAGTGAAGGAGTGAACACGGCCTACGCAAGTGCGGTGGCAGGATTCGGCACGACGCTCGTTTCTGCTCCGTCCCAATGGCAGATCACCGTCCGTCCCGGTGTCTTCACGGAAAAAGGCCTTGTCATCGGAAAAGTATTCTATGATGATAACCGGAACACATTCCAGGATGAGGGGGAGACCGGTGTTAAAGGGATCGAGATCTGGATGGAGGACGGGACGAAGATCATTACAGGCGATGACGGGAAGTATTCATTGCCAGAAGTAAAACCTGGTCAGCATGTTATGCGCATCAATGAACTGACCCTACCGGAGTATGCATCACTGCTGGCAGGGAACAATGCGTTTGCGAAGGATCCATCGTCACGGTTCGTCCGTGTAACGGAAAGCGGAATTGCGAAAGCGAATTTCTATTTGAAACGGACGATGAAGGATTCTATCGCACAGACCATCGCGAAAGTGAATAAACTCATCGCAGTGCGTCAAGCGAAACCGAAATATCTCTATGAAGATACGCTGCGGAAGATCAAAGTGGATACGGTCCGGATGTATGTCTCGTTCGCATATTCGGGGAACAAACTGATCCAGTCTATCGAAGTGACCGATCAGCTCTCGGACCACTTCCGATTGGTCCCGAATTCTGCAAAGTTCAATGGACAGCGCATCAATCCTACGCCTGGCGACAGGTCCATCATCTGGAAATTAGGCAGTGCGAAGGAAGTGATGAACGGCGTGATCAGCTATTCCGTAGTGCTGGAGCGGATGCCGAAAGCTCGGACCATCATTCCATCGTCGTCATCGATCAGGATCGTTTCGAAGGACAGTATCGTCGTAGAAAGCAGCAGGATCATAACTGAGAATGTCATCGTCGACACCGCCAAGAACCGTATCGAAACATCGGAGACCAGGACCAGTACCAATAATCCGAGGATATCGAATCATCTGTCGGATTCCGTTTCGATCACTGCCGGTGATGTTCTCTATCTGAAGACATCCATCTTTATCGATCCGACGAAGAAGCTCCGCTCGTTGAAATTATTGGATACGCTTGAATCGGCGTTCATTATTGACGAACGAACGTTTGCGCTCAATGGTGTTCCCATGACATCGAAGGATTTTTCAGTGAAGGTCCGTTCATCATCTCTTTCCGCGCTGTCAGGAATGGCAATGGAGGATCTCGACTTCATCAGAGTGGCATCGATGGAACTTGCCGGGAAATTACGCCCCGGCATCAACGAAATAACATATTCTGCGATGTTGCAGAATGCGAAAAAAGATACCGTCTATCATAAGAATGCGTATGCAGTTATTACGAACAGTTTCAACGAGAAGAGTATACTTAAAACGAATGAAGCGCATATCAATGTCCGCGCAGGTATCATGTCCCATGCTCTTACGCTTGAAACAACATATGTTGATATTCCTCGTGCCTCGCTGAAGGTTGAAGAGAAGATCGTTGAAGCGGTGAAACTTGTCGAATCACTGAAGATGAACTCGACAAAAGCAGTGGTCATGGAAGGGATAACCTTTGAACTTTCCAAAGCGACACTGACGAAAGATTCTAAACTCGTGCTGGATAATGTTGCTGCTGTTCTCATGACCGATAAGGACCTGAAATTCCAGATCAACGGTTACACAGACAATACCGGCAATGCTGCGTCGAACAGGAAGATGTCATTGAACCGCGCGAAAGAGGTCGCAGCGTACCTTGTCAGCAAAGGTGTTGATGTTTCGCGTCTTGTTCCGCAGGGATTCGGTCCGAATAACCCGATAGCTACGAATAAGACCGAAGAGGGACGTGCAAAGAACCGCCGTGTTGAATTTGCACGAATAAAATAAATTTCTTGGAAATCTTTTCTTTTTCTCTTATTTTGTTATATCAAAGTGGTAAATCAGTGCATGATTTACCACTTTTGGTCTCAAAAGGACGCTTAGCTCAGTTGGTTTAGAGCGCTTCCCTGACACGGAAGAGGTCATAAGTTCTTTTCTTAGTAATTCCGCACTTTTTACACCCCCGAAACACGATCCGTGACTCAATACGTGACTGCCG
Source organism: Bacteroidota bacterium (assembly GCA_049317705.1). Classification (GTDB taxonomy): domain Bacteria; phylum Bacteroidota; class Ignavibacteria; order UBA10030; family UBA8401; genus UBA8401. The sequence goes on from JBMOHT010000018.1 coordinate 37,312, forward strand.
ATCATCACTTGATAATAAACCCGCAGGATGTTTATTTCAAAAGATGCCAATGGCTATTACTATCTTTACTTCGAAGGTAGTAACGGTAAACGTCAACGTATCTCCACGAAGACGAAGCTCAAATCTAAAGCCCTCGAGTTCTACAAATCCTTTGAGACCGACAAACAAACCCCCACTCAAAAGCGACTTACGCTCAAAGAGTTCATCCTATCGTATGAGCCGTATGTAAATTCGAATTTCAGTCCGGCGACAGCATCGCTGCATCTGATCTTCCTGAATCAGTTCATGGCATTCATCGGGGATAGGTATCTCCATACAATATCTCCGCTGCAGACGGATCAGTTCAAGACTCACTGCCTGGGGCTGGAACATCCTAACCGATTGCAGACTATTAATATCAAGCTGACTAAACTGAAGACGATCTTTAATACCGCCCAAAGGTGGAATTTGATTGAGAACAACCCTTTCGAAGAGACCAAACTATTTACAATCCCCGAAGAAGATGTTCCTTACTTTACCCCTGAAGACTTCAGTCTGTTCTTAGCGGCAAATAAGTGTCGTGATTTCGAGGCATTCTGTATGATCGGGTTCTTTACTGGTATGAGACTCTCAGAGATAGCATCCTTGCAGTGGTCTGATATTGACTTGGAGGGGAAGGTGATAAGAATTCGGAGTAAAGAGGGCTTTACCGTAAAGAATAAGCGGAATAGAAGCATCCCCTTGAGTGATGTTATTGTATTCCTGCTACGGAAACGGAAGATCGATATAAAGGATAATTGCCCGTTCCTATTCCATCATTCCGGGAAGAAGTATACCAAGGATTTTGTTACGAAGAAATTCAAACGTATCATCAAGCGGACAACACTTACCCAATCTCTTCATTTTCACTCCCTCAGACATAGTTTTTGTAGTAACCTGGTCAAAAACGGTGTATCCCTGTATCAGGTTCAGAAGCTCGCCGGTCACTCAAAAGCCTCAGTTACGCAGAAATATTCACACCTTATAGCACAAGAGATGCATGATGTGGTGAATATCCTATCCATTAGATAGAAACAACGATACCTGAACCATTCGGTTTATTCACATCTGGAGCCGGAGCAACTGCAGAAAAACGATAAAATAGGATAA
>JBMOHT010000019.1:0-37960 GCA_049317705.1 Bacteroidota bacterium
AAGAACGGGAAATGGGGAGAAGCGGTAACGAACTATTTTTACGTCAACAATCCTCCTGTTACGAACAGAGCGGTCAAAGGACAATACTGGTTCGATGCACTCACACCCACGGCCAGTGCTGTTTTGGTGGACACAACGACGAGTGACGGGAACGATCTGATCTTCTTCAAGAATTTGTCGGTCGATGTCTCATCGTTGTCGAACGGTTCCCATATTCTCTATTTCCGCACACAGGATAAGAACGGAAAATGGGGAGTGCCGATGACATCATTCTTCCGGAAAGCAGCTCCCGTCGTTCAAAAGCGAATCGCCAAAGGGGAGTATTGGTTCAATAGTGTTTCGCGTCCGGCAAGTGGCGTAACAGATATCACGACAGTTATCCGGTCGAATGATTCAACAGTCGCCGATGTGCAGAATCTCTCGATCGTCCTTCCTGGAACACTCACAAACGGACGGCATACTGTCTACGTTCGATTCCAGGATTCCAACGGGAACTGGGGACCGCAGGTGGCTCAGCAGTTCGTGATCGATCAATCATCCGCCCCGCCGCTTATTACACAGATGGAGTATTTCTTCGGATCGTCAGATCCTGGTGTGGGCAAAGCAACGGCGCCGCGCGGCGGAACATTCTCATTGACCAATGGTGGCAGAGGTGCTGCGTATGTTGACTCTTTCTCAGTTCAGTCTCTCGGTCTTCCACTCGGTCAGACAAAAGTGTCGGCAAGGTTCAAGTCCGATAAGGATGAATGGGGTTCACTTACATCAGCATTCTTCTCTGTGTTAACTCGTCCTGTCCTCGCAACTTCGGTGACGGATTCACTACGATTCGGCAATCTGTACAGCAACCGTGACAGTGTCACAAAATCATTTTACATGAAGAACAACGGCGATGCAGATCTGAAAGTGAAACTTGCATCAAAGCCCTCTACACAATGGTCCGTGAAGATGTATGCTCCGAATGACTCGGTGGCGAAAGATTCCATCACGATCCTGAAGGATTCGTTCCTATCGGATAGTGCGCTTGTTCTTGTTTCGTTCAAACCGGTGAAAGCAGGCATAGTGAAGAACGCATTGCAGTTCACGACAAATGATTCTGTTAAATCTGTCGTTACAGTTCCCGTTGCCGTCACCGCTGATTCTGCTGTGGGTAAACTTGCGTTCTCTGCGGATTCGGTGAAATTCGGACAGAGAACTGTTGGCACTACGACCTTCCTTTCGGTGACCATATGGAATACGGGAGCAGATACTATCCAAATTACAACAGGTTCTACACTCAACGGGTCTTATACATTACTGCAGCCGACGAAACTGAAACTGGCTCCATACAATCCCAATGATACGGTAAAACTTACCGTAAAATTTGCTCCGGCAGGACAGGGAACATTCAATACGTCCTTCTTCTATGTGAATGTGTATAACCGTTCAACACAATTTATCGAAACGAAATACTTCTATATCACCGGCAGTAGCATTGTCAATCCGAATCCGACCATCAATCCGAACTTCACTTCACTGAATTTCGGTGCTATCAGCTCTCGTTCGGCGGATAGTAAAGATACATCACTGACGCTGCTTCTGGGCAATATCGGAACACAGGCATTGTCTGTGAAAAGTATCGTGTCGAGCGATTCATCGGTCTTCAAACCGACGTATTCTGTTACACTCCCGTCAACGGTAAATTTCAACGGCACGCTGCAGGTGACGGTGAAATTCAAACCGACGGCGAATCAGTTCAAAACATTCACCGGTAACCTTACGATTCGGAGCACCAGTTTGAACAAAGATTCCATCCTCGTCATTCCGATGACGGGGGACGGAACGAACGGTGCTCCACTCGGTGTGTTCGCGCTTGCTGATTCTGCCGTGGATTATGGCAGTGTTACCATCGGTTATAATTCCGTCCGCAACATCAAGATCAGTAACACGGGCGGCAACAGGATGCTGAATGTATCGTCTGTTTCGTTCAGTTCAGGATTGTTCACTACGACACAGACCGTTCCGTTCCAGGTGCCGCCGGACAGCAGCAGGCTCATTCCGGTGAAATATACTCCTCAATCGGTCGGTTCCGTTCTCGCATCAATGGATATTCAGACCGATGCGAACAGTCGTGCATCCAGGAGTGTAGAATTGAAAGGAAACGGTGTTATCACACCGATGCCTCTGTTCGAAACTGCCATGAATCCCATTGCATTCAGTCCCACGAAAGTTGCAACGCCGAATACGGTATATTTCAAATTCAAGAACTCCGGCAATGATACTCTCCGTGCGGACAGTATCTTCATGGTGAAGAAGACTTCATTCTTTACCGTGAACAGGAGCAGTCTGAAACTTGCACCGAATAAGACGGATTCGCTGTTGATCACATTCACTCCGCTGGCAGTGGCGAACTATTCAGATTCTCTTGTCTTTGTGAGTAACTTGAATCCTCCTCGTACCGCCATCCTTGCTACCGGAAGCGGCGCAGTACTCGCCATCAATATCGATACGAATGTTGCCCGCATCAATCCCTCTATCGTCGGAGGGAATCAGCCTCAGCAGATCGGTGTCAGTCTTACTGCGAGTTTGGGGTCCGGCGCTGTTGCATATCTCTATTTCAAGATGGCAGGGGCAACGAAGTATGATTCATTGCTCATGTCCACCGCGGACGGTATCCGGTATCAGGGAACCATCCCGGCGAATATCATTTCGGACCGTGGAGCTGTCTATTATGTCCGGATCTCCAACGGAGTTGAAACTGTTTCGCTTGCACCGAATTTTGTGGCAGTGGAATTCCCGTTTGGTATTTCAAAGGGACAGGACCAGCCTGCGGGAACGAAACAGACGAACTACCGTATGATCTCCGTTCCACTCACTATGAACAGCGGCAGCGTCGATTCCGTGCTGAGAAATTTCGGTACATATGACAAGAACAAATGGCGTCTCTTCCGGTATCAAGGGGGGAATTATGTCGAACATAACAATGCTTCTTTCCAATCATTTGCGCCAGGATTAGGATACTGGTTCATCACATCCGTCCCTCAAAAGATCAGGACCGGTTCTGGAAAAGCGACATCGGCAAGTTCTGTCTTTACCATCGATCTGCAGAATGAATGGAACCAGATCGGTAATCCGTACAATTTCTCGGTCTTGTGGGATTCTGTGACGGGGAAAGGAGTGAACGTCGGCCAGCTCTTCGACTATAATGGTGTCGACTTCGTTCAGGTCAACGTCATGCAGCCATGGGTCGGATATTTCGTGAAGAATGCCAGCGTGAATCCCGTCACTATCGGCATTCGTCCTGTCGAACCCGGAACACCGTCGGCGCTGCCGAAAATATCGCCGGAGGGAACGTCCGCTCTTGCGGATGGAGAATGGATGCTGAAGTTGAAGGCGAGTGCCGGTGATGTTGAGGACCAATTCAACTACCTCGGTGTGAAAAAAGATGCATCGGAAGGATACGATAGGAATGATATTGAAGAATCACCGAAACAGCCGGGCGAATTCCTGAAACTGCGTTTCGATCACCGTGACTGGAACGACCGTCCCGATCAGTACGGTGCAGATTTCCGTCCGTTGACCGAATCAGGCCGCTATTGGGACCTTGAATTGAACACGAATTCAACGGCGGAGAATATCACATTGACCGCCGACCAATTCCAGTCCGTGCCGGAACATTTCAATATCGTACTGGTGGATGCCGATGCGCATACAGCACTCGATCTGCGGAAGACCAATACGCTGACGATTCCTTCGTCGAAGAAAGAAATGACGAAACAATACCGCATCGTGATCGGAACGGAGGAATTCGTCCAAAAGAATAACTTTGGTATCTCCACCGTGCCGATGGAATTTGCCCTGAGTCAGAACTATCCGAATCCGTTCAATCCGTCGACGACCATCCGGTATGCATTGCCGAAGGCCGCCGCAGTACGGATCACTGTTTTCGACATCCTCGGTAAGGAAGTGACAACGCTCGTGAATGAAACGAAGGGCGAAGGATACCAGTTCGCACAATGGCATGCAGTGAACAGGAACGGAATGCCGGTCTCCAGCGGGGTGTATTTCTGCCGGATCGATGCACGCTCAATTGACGGGACGAAGAACTTCGTTCAGACCATCAAAATGGTACTCATGAAATAATCAGGTGAACATGTGAAGACATTATTCAAACTATCCATTCTAGCAGCACTTCTTTTGAACACCGCCGCCGCGCAGCTTGTGTCGGAAATGAAAGTGGTCGGCGACCCGAAAGAGGAACCAAGCGAACTTGTCAGCAAAGAGATCCGGGATGATAACGGAACGGTATGTGCCGGACTGATCATCACCACCGATCTAAAGGGGCTCACATTCCAGGCGAACAACGGCATCGTAAAGATCAATCAGACGCCGGGACGCTATTTCCTGTTCCTCTCGCCGGATGAGAACGTGATTGACGTTTTCAGTTCTGATTACGCTCCGAAAAAGCTTATCCTGAACGAATTGGGTATGCGGCTCCGCAGCGGTCAGACCTGGTCCATAAAAATTACGGGTGAGAAATCCATTCCCGTCACGTTCATCATTTCACCGAATGGCACCAAACTGTTTATCGACAATGCACCGGGTGAATCGAAGAAGACACCGCAGCTGAAGGTCGGAACGCATGCTGTCAAGATCATGAAACAGGGATTCGTCACACTCATTGATACCATCAATGTCTCGCCGGAGAATGCGTTGTTCAATTATGAACTGCGCGAAGTGGATATCTACGATCCGCAGACGACCGATGATGATAAGACACTCATCAAAGCTGCCGTTGCAACGTTCAAAATATCGGGAGAGTTGACCACGGATGATGCATTCCAACTACAGCAGGCATTCAAAAGCGATCTTGAAGGAACCGGAAAATATAAGATCGTTCCCTTGAGTGAGAATGAATTGAACGCGATCATACGTCAGTATGAGACCGGCACGGTCGATAAGGACGCTAAAGCACTCCTAACCGGTATTGAACGAAAGACCACGCAGGTGTTCAAAGGGTCCATAGGAAAGTTTGCCAATGAATGGACCATCTCCATTCAAAAGATCGATCTGAAAGAGAAAAAAATGGACAACAGCGCGTTTTTTAACCGCTTTGAAGGTTCTCAAAGTATGCTGTTCGACCAGATCACGATCGCTGCACAGAAGATCGCAGGAACGTATGTGGAGTCAAGTAACTTGTGGTATTACGTGGGCGGGGCAGCTGTGCTGATCGGCGGAGGTGCAGCGGTATTGTTGGGCGGGAAAGATGCTGCAGCCGCACCGGTCGGTACGGACGGTCTTCCGTTACCGCCGTCAAAGCCGAATTGATCCGGTGAAATACCAATTGATAATGCGAAGGGTTCAACTTATCTTTACGGCAGTTGGATCCCTTCACATTATACCGGCATTCTTATGAGAACATTCCTCTTTGTTACTTCATTATGTTTCATCATTTCTCTCCTTTCTGCACAAGGGAAAAGACCTGATTGGGTCGAGAAACGTCCTAATTCACCGGGATATTATCACGGCGTTGGTGTTGTTCCCAAAAACGGCACTACCAGCGAATATCTTCAGCGGGCAAAGGACGCAGCGTTGAATGATATCGCTCAGCAGATCGTTGTCTCTATCAATGCTTCGCAAAAAAGTTCGATCTCGGAAAAGTTAGGAGATTTCAGTGAAGAGTATCAGTCTGCCGTTCAAACTTCCACCAAAGCGGACCTCGAAGGAGTGGAAGCTGTCGATACGTGGGACGGCGGGGACCAATACTGGGTCTATCATCGCTTGTCCATCGCTGAATATAAACGACTGCAGGCAGAGAAGTTAAAGAAAGCAACGGCACTTGCGCTGGATTTTTACGGTAAGGCGAAGAATGCTGAAAAGGCGAATAACATCGGTGAATCACTGCAGGGATATATGCAGGCACTTTCCGCAGCGGAAAAATTCCTCGGTGAAACGATGGAAGTGCAGTACGGAACGACGAAGATCTTCCTTGTGAATGAGATCTTCACATCGATCCAGTCCGTTCTGAATACTGTTGAACTGAAAGCAAAGAATCCGAAAGTTGATGCGCAGGTAGGGAAGCCGCTCCGAGTTCCGCTGGAAGTGGCAGTGACCAATTCAGTAACTGCCGCGCCGGTGTCGAACTTCCCCGTCCATTATGCGTTCATCCGCGGCTCGGGGGATATTGTTTCCTCTTCCCGGTCCGATAAGAACGGCACCGCATCGACTCAGATAGCGAAAGTAGCAGCAACGGACAAACTGCAGCTGGTGAAAGCGGAAGCGGATCCTGCTGCACTGCTCGGTGAAGGTGTTTCTCCGGTGATCATGGCGCTGGTGAAGAGTTTCAATCTGCCGATGGTCCGTTTTACGATGAATGTTGTCTCTCTTTCCATCGCATTCGAAACGGAAGAATCACTGCTCGGGAGTCCACTGAAACTGCCCCGCATCGAACCGATGCTGAAGAATACGTTGTCATCGCAAGGATTCTCCTTTGTCGATGACCCGTCGAAAGCGAACATCCTCATCTCGATCAAGGCGAACGGACGGGACGGGGGAGAATACAGCGGAATGTATTCGGTCTATGTTGATGCGAATATCTCGGTAACGGACCTGAACTCGGGTGAAGAGATCTACAAGACATCCTTCAATAATGTGAAAGGGGTCTCCATCAATTCCGATAAGGCAGGAATGAAAGCATATGATGAGATCGCTGCAGACCTTCAGAAGAAAGTGATCCCGAAGATATTGGAGCAGATAAAGAAATAATGGAGATATCGTTACTTGGTCTTGCCGTGGCACCGGGCGCAGCGATCGCGCTGTATGTCTATTTCCGTGATAAGTATGAGAAGGAACCGCTCTCCCTGCTGCTGAAGACATTCTTCGCAGGATTCTTTGTTGTGATCATTGCAGCGATGGCGGAAACGATGCTGATGGAATTGTTCCCGACGGACAACACGAGGGTCGGTTCAACGATTCTGAATACATTCGTGTTCATTGGTCTGACGGAAGAGTTGTGCAAATATATCTGCCTGTATCTGATCGCGTATTCGAAATCTGATTTCAATGAGCCGTTCGACGGCATCGTCTATGCGGTGATGGTCTCCATGGGGTTCGCTACATCGGAAAATATCATGTATGTGATGGACGGCGGGATGCAGGTGGCATTGATCCGTATCTTCACTGCACTTCCGGCTCATGCAACGTTCGGTGTGATGATGGGATATTTTGTTGGTCTGGCAAAATTCAAGAACCATGATATTGGTTTGCTGCTGATAGGGCTCGGGACGGCAACGTTCTTCCACGGTTTGTATGATTTCTTTCTGACCATCAACAGTATGGAGCTGCTGGCGCTCGGTGCATTCGTTTCATTGCTGGTCGGACTCCGCTTCTCATTCAAAGCGATGAGATTGTTGAGTGAGAATTCGCCATTCCGGTACTCGACAATTATTCTCGGACAAAAACAGATGGACCGCCAATGAATAAGCTCATTCTTGCTTCACTTCTTTTCTTCGCCGGTGCCTACGCACAGGTCACGACGAAATCCGCAGATGTCTTTGAAGAACTGGAATCAGGGAATCTTACCCTCCGTTTCTATAATGCTGTGAAAGGGACTCCGATCGAAGGTGGGGAAGTATCGATCGAAAGTGTGGGTGATCTGGTAACGGATGAAGAGGGGAAAGTGGTCTTTGCTCCGCCGGTCGAGAACGGGGTGCTGCAGGTGGTCTTCCGTGCGGACCGGTTTATCCCGACTGAATTCCCGATCGAGATCATGGCCGGAACGCTCTTCTTCAATCGGGTCTCGATCTCGCCGATGATGGATATCAAGTTCGTCCGCATTGTGGTGGACTGGGATAAAGAACCGCGCGACCTCGATGCGCACTTCGTGAAAGGGGGAACCAACGGCTACCACATCTCGTTTCGCAATATGCGGGTGCTGGCGGACGGGAGCGGAATGCTCGATATCGATGCGATGCAGGGATACGGTCCCGAGACTATCACGGTGAATTCTGTTGCGACCCAGTCGTCCTACGAATATTCTGTTCTTGATTACACGAACCAAAGCAATAGGAATTCAAAAGCACTTTCCGATTCCAAAGCGACCGTCAAGGTGTACGGGGACGGAAAACTGCTCAAAGTGATCCAGGTGCCGAGGAAGAAAGAGGGAAATGTATGGAAAGTGTTCAAAATTGAGCAGGGACAAGTACGTGAGATAAATCAACTTACCAACAATTAACACACGGGATTCTTTCTTTTTTATTTGAAACTCTCTATATTCGCATACCCCATTCAGACATTAATTCATCGTTCACTGTTCACATCAATTCACATAGGAGGTAATATGCAGATTCTTAAATCGTTGTTTGCAACAGCACTTGTTGCAATGGTCATTGTCGGCTGCGGCGGCGGAAGCGAACCGTTACAAAAAACAGATACCGGTGATGTTCCGGATTGGTATGCAATGCCCCCCTCTGATCCGAACTATCTGCATGCAGTGAACACATCCACATCCAAAGATATGCAGACCGCAGTGGATAAAGCAACCCAGGCAGCACGCACCGAGATCGGCCGTCAGGTAGAAGTAAAGATCAATGGTCTTCAGAAACGCTTCACCGAAGAGACCGGTATCGGCGATGATGCACAGCTGCTCGATCAGTTCACACAGGCATCCAAGACGATCGTTTCCACCAGCCTGAGCGGTTCCAAGGAAAAACAGAAAAAGATCGTGAAAGACGGAGCCAACTGGCGTGCTTATGTTCTTGTTGAATATCCGCTCGGCGCAGCACAGGAAGCGCTCCGCGAACAGATCAAAAAGAATGAACAGCTGTACACCAAGTTCCGCGCTTCACAGACCTACAAAGAATTGGATGATGAGGTCCAGAAATACGAAACATCCAAAAAGGCACAGTAATCTTTTGAGATATCTATCAATAACGCCATCGGGAATTCACTCCTCGATGGCGTTATCGTTTTACGGGGGTTCCATGAAATATCTGCTGCTGATCGTTCTCGTATCAGGTTTGGCTGAAGCTCAACTGTATCCGCGCTGGTTCCTTACACAGGATCAGGTGAAGTGCAAACGGAAAGTTGTCACCGTGATGAAAGCACCGTCGTTGTATGCCGATTCCGCGGTAGCGCTGGGATTCAGGACGGCGTGTGACCTGCTCGCAAAATATACGAATGTGAATATCAAAGGTGGACAGGCATTCTGGACGACGGAAGCCGGGGTGCATTCCATGGGGGCAAGTTATACCGAATCGTATGACATCGAGCTCGGCGATTTCTTCCAGACCAAACTGAAGGTGATCGATGCGTTCTATGATTCAAAGAAGACGATCGTGCTTGCCGGAGATTCATCTTCCTGTTCGCTCAGTGAGGAACTGAAGGAGAAGGTGTCGATGGAATCGGTGAAGCGTCCGTCGTGGGTGGAGGACCTTCCGTCCGACCAGAGGACCGTATATGGAGTCGGAACATCGGAGGAATATTATTACGAGTCCAGTTCATGGCAAAGGGCGGAACATAATGCCGTAATGTCGCTCGCACGCTCCACACGAAGTTCCCTGGTGTCGATGCAGAAGAAGAATGCGATCGAATCGCAGGACCTATTCAATGAGGATGTGGATGTTGATCTGCAGAATATACAGATCGTTGCACGGTGGAGGGATGTGAAGAATAAAGTGTTCTATGTATTGGCTCGGACCACGCTGTAACAACCGCTGAATGATGGACTCAATTCAGCGGTCCGACCGGTTTTTTCGTCGAGAGAATGATCGCTCCTGAAACTAAGGCGATCCCCGCCGCAACTCCTACCGTGATCCAAGGATTGATATTTCCGCTGAACAGACTGGGTGCCGGGGGGCGTTGTTTCTCCGCTATCGGTCTATCCGGTGATACTACTTTGATGGCGGTAACTTTGAATTTGAATTGATAATCCATCTTATATCCGCCGATCTTCATCGGCAGGTACACTTCCAGTTTCTTTCCGATGTTCTTCGTGATATTCTTCCTGCCGGTAACCGTACCGCTGTCCAATGTGGAGAACAGATCCTTCTCGAGCCAGCCTTCTTCCGTCCAATAGATATTGTCGCGCGGGATGATCATGTCCTCGATATAGCCGCGTCCCGGCAATACCAATGGTGCGAATCCTTTCACACTGTCCGAGTACAGACTGATGCGGTTGCGAACAGGAACGAAGATACTGTCGATACCGATCATGGCGCTTCCCGATTCAAGGATGAGCGGTTTCGTGGTGAGATTCAATACTGTATACGAGATCGCCGCATCATCGATGGAGAATGTGACGCTCACTTGGGAATCCTTGAACTCCATTTTCGGTGAGATAGCCGGATCGGTCAGCTGATACACATAGCTGTATTTCTTTCCGTCAACACCGCGGGCAGGATAACTGCTGCCGCAGCCGGTGAAGAGCTGTATCCAGAACGAGAAGAGGATGACCGAAACGGTTACCGCTTTCATCCGTTGCATTGTTGAAGTTTCCATATTCCTCATTACATTCTCCAAGGTACTGCTAAGCTAGTTCTCAAATTGTAGGTCGGATTGGCGATCCGACTTTTTGTTCCATTGGACGGAGGGGCGCTCCGTGCTACATTCTCCTGTGAACTACTTGATGTATACCATTTTCTTTGAGCTGACAAAATCTTTACCGACCAGTTGGTAGAAATAGACCCCCGTCGCGACGGTCCTGCCATCTTCATTGGTTCCGTCCCAGAATACGGTATGCCGTTTCGCTTCGTGTTCTCCGGATGCCAGAGTCTTCACTTTTCGTCCGAGGATGTCATAGACGAACAGATATGCGATCTTCAGTTTCCCTTCCACATCCGGAATATCATAATCGATCTTCGTGCCGCCGTTGAACGGATTCGGATAGTTCTGATACAGCGCGAACGTTGCCGGATACTGCGTCGGCGATGCCAGCGTTTTGGTCGTGAGCGGCTGCATCGATCTTCCGCTGTCCGTACTGACGACAACGTAGATTGATTCGATATCCGCGACACTGTTGAGCAAAACCGGCAAGCGGAATAATGAACCTGATCCCGAATCGATCGGTGTATTGGTCAAATTATATGCGACTAGACGCATCTCGTTGTTCACAGTACGGATACGGATGTCCATCTTTGCACTTCGTCCATAGACGACATCGGTCCGCTGTGTGGTGAGATTGTTCTTGAACCGGATGTATGCCTGGAGCCCGGCGATATTTTTCCTGTTTACCATATTGAAGCGCAGACCGACTTTCGTGATCTCAACATTGAACCGTGCCGTCAGCGAATCCAATACTGCAACAGGACCGGATGATGTCGTAAGCATCTCCGCCTTATTCATTTCTGCACCCGGACCTGTTCCCGTAGAATCGATGGCACTCAGTCCGTTCAGGATATTCGACCGAACAGAATCAATGTCTTTGATATCAACGACACCGTCCTGATTGATGTCGGCGTAAGCGAGTTTATCCCCGGTCAACGGTATCTTTGCATTGATATGCGAGATAATGGAAGTCAGATCAGCAACGTCCGTTGCAAAATCGTCATTCGCATCGCCGGAAACGATCGCAGCAGTCGCTTGTAATTGAATACCTGTGACTGATGGAGCCATTGCCGAAAGATGGTATTTTCCGGCTTTACTTCCGAGGATCAATTTTGTTTTCGCATCTCCGAGGGAATCGGTCATCACCGTATCCGCAGTGAAATGCTGTCCCACAGCACCTGACGGGACCGAGACCAATGAGAAGATTACTTTTTCATTCCGAAGAGGATTGTTGAACGCATCCACCAGCGAAGCCACGAATGTTCGGGATGTATCTTTTGCTTTCACGAGTTGATTGTTTCCCGACCGTTCAGCAACGGCGAACGGAGCCCACTCATATTCCGGTCTGCCGAGAAGATGAAGCGTATCGGATGCTGTCCACCGGCTGAAGGAGACGATACCGCCCTTCGTGACCGTTCGAGCTGCCGTATCGACCGTTCCGCCCTGACGCCTCCAGGTGGAATCTTTCGTGTTGTATCTCCACAGTTGAAGTGCGGAAGGATCATGTCCGTTCAATTCACCATCCGCATATTTGAATACCAGTGTTGCGTTGACCCGTGCATTATTCACGGGAGAGATATCATAATACCGGAGAATCGGACTCTTTCCGGTCTTTGCCGTAATGGTATCGCCGCTCGTTCGTTTGACGGTGGTGGAACCCAGTGCCGAGGTGCTTGTTTTGATGACCGAACCGAGATTCCCGAATCCGGATTGTGAGGACGCGGGGAGTGTGACGGTCTTTTGGATGCTTCCGAAAATTATTCCGTTCTCAAATAATGAATCTCCTAATGTTATGACATTGCCTTTGCTAATGGATAATGAAACTGCCGGAGCGACTTCCAGTCTTCCATTCACGCTGAAGCTGGAAGGGGATGTTGTCTTCACCGCAGAACCACCGAGTCTCAGATTCTGATAGTCGACAGCCTGCACATTCTGCGCGCCGCCGGAATATTCGAACGTGCCGCCGACGGAAGATGGTAATCCCGTGACGGTCCGTTTGACGATGAACGTGCCGTTGTTATTCAACTGGCCTTTGTTGACGAAATCCTGCGCGTGCAGAACAAGAGGGATCAGAGTGAGTCCTCCTGCCAGCGCAAGCCATCGGCTGAGTTTCTGTATGCTATGCAACATGGTCACACCTTAAGGGTGATTGAGATGGAACAAAAAATAACGGATGTGGAACTCTTCGGTTCGGACGGTGAGCAGCCGTTGTATGCCGAAGTAAAACACTATGAAAACAGCGACAATATGGAGCGTGGATATTCATCCTTGGTATTGAGGTAATATTTTTCTCAAAGAATTCACAACGTTCGTTCGTATGTATTAATTTCCAACCTGGACAGTACCGTCGTTCGTGACCGTACCGGCGTTGGTGAATGTACCGGTGCCGGAGTTCGCTGCTTTCAGCGTTGTTCCGGTGCCGACAGCGATCGAGCCGTTGTTCGTTGTTGCGCCGTTCACGGTCAGGATCGTTCCGTTCGTTGCCAATGTCAGTGTCTTCGTTGCGTTCACGACCAGTGATGAAGCGGAACCGTTCGCGTTGATGCTGACGTTATGGTTGACCTCGACATCGTCATTGATGGTCGGTACATATCCTTCATCCCATGTTGATGCTGTGTTCCAGTCCGCTGCTGCAATGGAGATGAGTGATGCGCCGGAATTGCTCATAATGAGTTCCGTACCGGTCGGGAGTTGTGCGTTCGCTGCTGCACTCACACCGGAAGTGATGCCGGAAAGTGCGATAGCGCCCCACGATGTAGCACCCGCGTTGGTACGGACTGCTGCCGAACCGGTGGCAAGTTTTACGCCTGCGCCTTTGAAGAAGCGTGTCTTGTTCTCATCCTGTGACGGTTTCTCGGAATTCAGATAACCGACGGTGATCGCTGCGCTTCCCGCAGACCAGCCGGTATAGGATGTTGTGACCTTGCGGTTCACGTGTGTTGCTGCGGTGTATCCTGTCGGATTGACACCGGGTTCCACTTTCATCGTGAAGTCCGTGATGGTTGCACCGGTGAATGTTACGCTCGTTGCCGAGTCGTTGAATGCGTATGCCGCACCGTTCGTTGCGATCGCACGTTTCATTGTTCCTTTGATCATCTCAAGCGAACCGAACGAACCGACGGCGCCTGCTGCCGTGTTGGTGATGTTCATGACCGCCGTCGACCCCATATCGATACCGCGTGTCGGTGTGAGTGTTCCCGACACATTCAGGGTCAGACTTGCGGTCTTCGCTGCTGTACCGCTCAAGGTCAAATTCGTAAAGTTAAGTGATGCAGCTCCGCCGGAGATCGTCTGAGCTCCGCCGTTGAAGATCGTTGTAGCACCGGCAGCATTTCCTGTGTAAGAACCGTCCACTGCTAGATTATCCGAGAAGGATGCGGTTGAACTGGCTGCCAGCTGAAGCGTTGTGCTGCCGGGAACACTTACAGGAACAGATGCTGTAAGATTTGTTCCGATCACAGTCGTTCCGCTGACCGACTTTGTGCCGCTGCCGGAAAGGGCGAGACTGTCATACGTGTCACCGACGATCGTCTGTGCACCTGCCGCTGCATAGGTGAACGTGCCATCATATGTGCGTGCTCCGCCCGCTGCAGTATATGTTCCTGTCAGATTCACATTTCCTACTGTCTTAGTTGCTGCGCCGGAAAGTGCGAGTGTGCCGGAGTATGTTGCATTGGCAACGGACTGAGAACCTGCCGCTGCATTATACGCGAATGTTCCGTTCACGCTAGTACCCGAACCGAGAGTTACTGCACCGGCGGACTGTAACGTTCCTGTATTAGCAAACGTTGCTCCGGTACCGGTGAATGCATTGGCACCGAAATCCAGCGTAACGCTGTTGGTCAGGGTCTTTCCGCTCGAAACGGTCACTGCGCCGCCGGTGGTCTTATTTCCGCCGGAAGTGATGAGATTGCCGTAGGTCGTTCCGTAAAGGACCTGAACGCCGTTGGCGTATTTTGTGGTTCCCGCCGAAACATCGAACGATCCGCTCGTCACCGTGACGGGGACTGTCGTGATCTTCGAAAGTGTGAGCGTGTCAGTCGCTGCGAGGACGAATCCTCCGCTGGCCTGATTGACGGTGACATCGCCGGAAATGGTCGTGCTGCCGGCGAAGGTCTTGCTTCCGCTTGCGCCTGTTGCTTTCAGATTCGCATAGGTCAATGCGGGAACGGACTGTGCGGTTCCGGTGAATTCAACGGTCCCGCCGTACGCTGCCTGAGTCGAACTGAATGTTCCTTTGATCTTCAGTGTGCCGCCGCTGTTATTGGTGAAAGTTCCTGTGTTGACGATATTCTGCGCGGAAAGGATCCCGGATGATACTATTGCAAGCATCATCAGCGAGAACATTTTCCGACGCATCGAGATTGCTGATGTTCGTAACATTGTGTTTCTCCTTTGAGAGTTCATTGATTGTCGTATTTCTGTTTTCATAGTTTATTATTTTGACTCTATATCGTCATCCGCTCTTGCTCAGAGAGAGGATGCATATCTGCGTATTGTCTGTTGTTATGGCGGTCTGTTCATGATTCCTCCTGTTTAATTAATTTCCTGCGATGACTGTTCCATCATTGATAATCGTTCCGGCATTATTGAGAGAGCCGTTGATCTGCACTGTAACACCTGCGCCGATCGTGATATTCGAATTACTGCGGTTCACTAGATCGTTGGAACTGGTGACCGATGCGGATATTGTTTTTGTTCCTGCACGGCTGAACACGAGCGAGTTATACGTGAATGCAGGGATACTTTGTGCTGATAGTCCGTTAAAGTCGAAGATCGTTCCTGATTGCGAATATGACACCGCGGTCGCCGAAGGTGTGAACGATCCGGCGATGTGAAGTGTATCCGATGCGAGAGTGACAGTAGAACTGCCGCGTGCGCCGGAGATCGTCAAATGATTATATGTGAGAGCGGGGACTGATTGTGCTCCCGTTCCATTGAATTCAATGGTGCTGCCGAGTGTGCTGTACGTTCCTGATGAGAATGTTGCAGACGGATTGAACGTGCCGCTGATCCTGATCACCGAAGAAGAATCGAACTTCACACTGTCGCTGTGTGTTCCGCTGATCAGAAGATTATTATAGGAGAGCGGAATGACCGTCTGTCCGCCGGTGCCGTTATATTCGATCGAGCTGTTGGTCATCACGAATCCGCCCGAGGAGAATGTGGCGGAATTCGTCAGTGTTCCCGCGATACCGACCGTATCCGCAGGGAATGTGACGGAATTCGTCGTTCGCGCACCGCTGATCACAAGATTGTTATAATTTACGGCGGCGATGGATTGAGCACCCGTTCCTGTGTATCCGACTGTTCCTCCGGTGATCGAGGTCGTTCCGGAAACCGATGGGAATGATGCTTGTGTATTCAATGTGCCGGAGGTGATCGAAAGATTTCCGGAAATGCTCAGAGAGTTTCCGGTGAGGATGGTCATGGCCAGACTGGCATTCCCGATGGAAAGATCCGCCGTGGTCGCCGCTGTATTGATGTTGATGGTGAATGCTCCGCCGATCGTGACTGCGTCCGCACTCGTCGGAACACCGGACGGTGTCCAGTTCGCGGCCGTGTTCCAATTGTTGTCGACGGAACCGCTCCACACTTTTCCACTCTCACCGATCTGGAAATCGCCGAAGGCAGCGATCCCGGTCGCCTGCGTCGTCACCGCTGTGCGCGTTCCGACCGTTTGAACATTCCATGTTCCGGTTGTCAGCTTTGATACGTTGAAACTACCCGTGCTTGCGCCGGCATCGATATCACCGGGGACGAACGTGAACGTCGCGGAATAGGTAGTGAAAGTCACGCCGGAATTCGACATCGTCCACGACCGATTGACGCTCTTGTTCGGATTGATCCCGGAATTGAGAATATCCGAATTGTCTCCGGCAGAAGTGGATGCGGTCAAATTCCCGGCAACGGTCACACTGGCAAAGGTCAGCGATACCGGAGTGTAGCGTGTGGCATCGCCGATCTCGAACGTACGTGTCGGAGTCCCGGTAGCGACATTCTTCTGCAGATTTCCTATGATATGTCCGCTCGTGCGGGAGACCGTTCCTGCCGAAGTGATGATCACTTTACTACTGCCGGCATTGATGTTGCCGGATGTCAGCGTCAATGTGCCGGCTATGGACATATCCGAAGAAAGTGAGAGCGAGCCGGATGCTTTGTTCACAGTGACACTATTGAATGTTCCTGTGGAAGTGAGTGTCTGCGTCCCTGTGCCGTTGAAGCGTATCGTTGAATTCGTATTGGTGAAAGTTCCGCCGGACATGTTCCAATTCCCGCCGATCGAATGGGTGGAAGCATTGGAGGAGGGGAAGAATGTTCCTGAGGAAAGATTGAAATTTCCGGTGATGGTGAATTGTGTCGCATTTCCGCCCGTGAAGGAACCGCCGCTTTGAATGTAATTACCGCTGATGTTCAGCACAGTGGAATTTCCTGCAGTGACTGTTCCGGCGGAGATCGAAAGATCGCCGGTGATCGAATACGTGGATGTGCTGAAACTCGTCGATCCTGCGGTGGAAAGAGTCAGATTTCCATACGTCGGCAAAGCATTCACCGTCTGCCCGGTTCCGGTATAAATGACGGTGCTTGTCGCCGCAAAGAGTGACGAGTCGAAGGTTGTCGGAGACGTTCCGCCGATCTTCAATGTCGTGCCGGACGAGAGCGAGATCGTTCCGCCGTCGACGCTGTTATCGGATGCGGTGAAGGTGGAGAGATCGAGCGTGCCGCTGCTGACCGTCAATGCCGAGAGCTCCGAGATATTCACCGCGAGAGTGGTCGCTGCAGAGGTCTTCGAAATTGTCAGCAGGTCGAAACTCGTTGCCGTCCCGCCGATGGTCGAATTGGATGAACCGTTGAAGATGACCTCGATGCCGTCATTCACGAATGTTCCGTTGTTCGTCAGATCTCCGGTGATGGTGATGTTTGTGAGCGCCGTAAGACTATCCGAGGACGCGATGATGATATTGTTGAATGTTGATGCACTTCCGGCACTGACATTTTTCTGGGAAGTATTATCGAATGTTACTGTTGATGTTCCGCCGGTGAATGTTCCTGTTGCCGTAAAGTCCCCGGACATGGTATGAGTCAGTCCGCTGCCGCCATTGAGCAACGCACCGGACTGGATGAGCAGGTCCCCCTCGATGGTCCAGCCGCTCACCAGTGAGATGCCGGAAGCATTCGTGTTGCTGATGACGAGATCGTTCAGCGTCGGCGTTCCGGATGCGAGCGACACAGCTCCGGTGCCGCCGAGGTCCAATGTGCCGGTGCTCGTGAATGCTGTACCGAGAAGTGTGATCGTCCCGGATGAGGTCGGGGAAATAGCTACGGTGCCGGACGATGAGAATGTTCCGTTGTTCGTGAATAGTCCGTTGAACGTATGAGTGTATCCTCCGCCGTTGAATGTTGCGCCGGATGCTACGGTGAATGGACCTGTCACTGTCCATCCGAGTACAGGTGAAACGGATTCTGTATTGTTGACATTCACTGTTGCGAACGTCGGTGATGATGCATCCTCGAACACCGGTGCTATGGTCCCGTTGAAATTTGTTGTGCCGGAAGAGGTGAAGCCGCTGTTGAGCGCAAGAGTCTGTGCTGAAGTACCGGAGAATGTCACACTGCCGCTGTTCGTGAGTGTCCCGTTGTTCGAAACATTTCCGGAGAAGATGAGCGTTGCTGAACCGGTGGAGAGTGAACCGGTGTTGCTGAATGTTCCGGTGACGGTGATATTGTTCGATGAAGAATAACTTCCGGTGACACCAAGATTATTGATGTTGACCGAACCGGTGACGGATTTTCCTGAACCGTTCAGGTTCAATGTTCCATGGGAAGAAGAGAACGAACCGTTGTCGGTAAGATTTCCATTCAATTCGATGGTGTTCGAACCTTCATCCAGTGTCGCACCGCTGTTGATGGTCAGATTCCCGGTGATGACCGTATTGCCGGAGAGTGATTTCGCTTTTGAGGAACCGTTGCTGAACGTGAGGTTTCCGTAACTCACTGTAGCGACGGATTGGGTATCAGTTCCGTTATACTCAACGGTCGATGTGGCTGAAAGGGTATTGACGGAATAACTCGATGGGAAATTGGCCGTACCGCCGATCTGCAGCGTTGCTCCGCCTGCAACCGTCAACGTTCCGCCCAGCACGCTGCGGTTCACGGTGAACGACGTCAGGTCGAATGTTCCTGCAAGGACCGAGAGGTTACCATTGATGGTAAGATTCGCGGCGGGTGAGGCAGTACCCAATCCTTTGTTGATCGTGAGATTATTGAACGTTGTCTGTTCGATCGATTGTGAACTTCCGCCGTTCAGATTGAGTGTGCCCGTTCCGGGAGTGAATGTTCCGCTGTTGCTCCAGTTCCCTCCGAGTGAGATCGTGCTTCCGCCGCCGCTGAGTGTTGCATCCGTTGCGATGGAGATATTTCCAGAGACAGCGATGTTCGCAGCCGCGGCAAAAGTTCCGGCTGTGACGGTGAAATTATTCGTGACAGTAGCGGAAGAGGAGAGCGTTGCCGTGCCGCTCGCTTTGTTGATCACAAGATTGCGGTAGGTCAGCGGTGCCACGATCTGTGAGGCTGCACCGTTATATGTAACAGTACCGATGGATGCGGTGAACGTTCCGCTTGTATAGTTGTAATTCCCTTTGATGTTCAATGCGCCTGATCCGGAGAAGATCAAAGATGATGAACTCGTTTGATTCAACGAACCTTGAATATCGATGGTTCCGCTGCCAAGGGAAAGATTAATGATATGTCCGGCTGTTCCGTCACCGAGCTGCAGACTGCCGCCGACGGTCAACGATGATGACCCGACCGAGATGGAATGAGTGCGGTTCGTGCTCCACGATCCGTCAATATTTCCCGCAACAGTGAGTGAACCAGAGGAAATAGTCAGGTTCGCCGCCTGCGCGCTTCCGAATTCGATGCTGCGGATGCTGACTGCTGAAGCGATCGAGGGCTGATTGGCGAACGCAGAATCGCCGATCTCGGCGATATCGGTGGAGGATGGAGGAAGACTCGGTGTTCCCGTTTCAATGACCCAGTTCGCAGAATTTTCCCACACACTGCTCACGGCACCTGTCCACCGCGCAACTTTCACGAATTCTGCCAGCGACCATCGGCCTGCAATCGATGATAGTGAATTCAGTTCCACCCAATTGTTCACTGCATCGTTTGAACTCTTTCCCTGCGTGCTCCATGATGAAGAGTATTTCCATTGTTCCAGACCGGACTCAGTATTCCCGTTCAATTCATCATCTTCATAATGAAGACGCATCGAAGCGGTGTATGCTCCGCCGCTGACACTGACTGTGAATTCTCGGTTAATGGAACTCCCGAATGAGAAATCACCTACTGCGCCGATCGCTGTCGTTACACTGACGGAAGTAATTCCTGCGCCGCCGGAAGCGAATGTAATGAGCGTATTCGGTCCTTCGAATGCGTAGGCGGTTCCGTTAGAGAATGAATGAGTTCTGGTGACCGTTCCGATCACCAGTCCGTTGCCGTTACGTGCGGAGGTGACTGTGACCGAATTTGATCCTGTCAGCATCTTTCCTGTCGTGACGGTGAGTGTTGATGTTGTGATACTGCTGCTTAACGTAACAGCATTGAGAGAAGCATTCTTGTTGATGACAAGTGTATTGAATGTAGTGGTTCCCGAAATGACCGCATCCAGCGGACCGCTCATTGTCATCGTGCTTCCGCCTGCGGTGAATGTCCCGCTATTCGTCAGATTTCCGGAAAGGATATGACTGAAAGAACCGGCGGTGAATGAAGTTCCGAGTCCTATCGTAAGATCTCCGTTGATCGTTATTGCGCCTGCTGCGCTTTTCGAACCGCTGCCGGAAAAACTTAAATGATGGAATGTTGTGGACGGGATCGTCTGCGGTCCGTTCGCATTGAAATTGACTGTGTTCGGGACGGTGGATGTCACATTGAATGTACCGGAAGTGAGTGTGAATGTTCCGGAGACTCCAAGTAATGATCCTGAACCGAGCTGCAGCGATGTTCCGTTCAGCGTTACATCGGCGAGATTTGCCGTTCCGGAAAGTGTAGATGTGCCGGTGAATGTCACAGTTCCGGTTGACGCCATGAGTGAACCGGTGACGGAGACATTTGAACTGACCGAGAAACTGCGGGCAGTAGAAATTGAACCGGTAATGTTCAGTGCGGAGAAGGAGAGTGTTCCTGCGCCGGAGATCGTCTTCGTTGAACCGCTGAAGGTCATCGTTCCGGAGCTTGCAGTGAATGTTCCTGCTGCTGAAAGATCTCCCGTTATCTCGAAGGAGGATGTTGTAGAAACGGAGCCTGAACTGACGGAAAAATTACTGAGGATGATTCCGCTGCCGCTGAGCGTCTTTCCGGTGCCGTTCATTGTCAACGTTCCGCTGCCTGCTGTATGGTTGAATGTTCCTGACCCGCTTGTGGAGAAATCCCCGCCGACCGTAAGATTTGTCGCGGCAGAAGCTTTTAATCCTGACCCGGTTATTGTCAAATTGTTGAAACTATATGTTCCCGAACCGGAGAGCGATGCATTATTTCCGGAGAGTGTAATCGTGCTCGTCCCGCCGGTGAGCGTTCCTGCATTCGTGACCGTGGATGAGAATGTGTGGGAAAAAGTACCTGCGCTGAATGTCGCACCGGCTCCAATGGAATCGATGCCTGTGACGGACACATTTCCTCCTGGGACGAATGTCGCAGTTCCCGAAGTTGAGAGATATCCCGAAACAGTGATCGCCGCAGTGGTCGTCTTCGATCCGCTGCCGCTGAGGACGAGATTCCCATATGTCTTTGTTCGTACTTTTTGTGCTCCGGCAGCATAATAGTGAATTGTACTCGAACTGTTGATGGTTGACGTAGTGAAATTTGAGTCCAACGGATTGGTTCCGGTGTTTGCCGTGCGGTAGGTCGTACCAGCGGATAATGTGAATGTCCCGCCGGCTGCGGAACGGCGCATAAGGAACGTTGAACAATCGAATGTCCCTGCCGTCAGAGTAAAATTACTGGCATTGATGGTGATATTGCTGGTGAGGGTCTTCGTTGAACTGCCGTTTATTTTCAACGTCCTGAATCCGCTTGCGGCCGAGGCTGCACTGCTGATGGATTGGGCGATACTATTGGAATAAAACTCGACCGAACTTCCGGAATTGTACGTTTTTGTGCCGCTGTTCGTATAGTTTCCGGCGAATGTTGCAGCACGTACACGGAGTGTCGATCCGCTGTTCAGGATCAACGTTCCAGTCCCCGAAATAACAGGAGTGGTAACACTGTCAGGATTGAGCGTTCCTGTTACAGAGAGTGTATTATTGACAATAATATTCCGTTTGAATGTTACAATACTGCCGGTATTGACGTAGAATTGACGGGCAGTGAAAGTTGCTCCCGTACCCGATATGGATTGATTCGTTCCGCCGAATGTCAGCCGCGTGCTGTTGGAACTATTGGCGTTATATACTCCGTTGTTGACAAAATTCCCTTTAACGGTGAGAGGACGGCTTGTTCGTGTCGAGGTATGAGTGATCGTTCCGTTGGAACCAATAGTGATATCACCGGAAACAGTGAATGTATTGCTGATGGTCAGAGTGCTGACTTTTGTACTGTTACCGAGAGTGAGTGATTTTGCTGTGGAGGATGCAGTGATCGAAGGCTGACTTGCACCGGTAAAGTTGGCATCGCCGATAATGACATCCACCGTTGCGGACGGAATTCCGTTGGTCCAATTGGATGCAGTGGCCCAGCTAGTACTGGTCGTTCCTTTCCAGGAGGTGGATTGGGAAAACAGCGCAAGAAGTGCAACGAAATTGACGAACAGTATTTTAAAACTGTGGCGGATCAAGCGTCAGAATGGACTCGGATTGTTCGCAGTTACTCTATATTAATGAATTAGTATAGGAAAAAATGAAAATAGATGCAGGTAAATAAATCGTTAGAAATAACTAACATATTAAAGAATCATGACAACTGTAGCGTAACTGTCCATGCGTAACAGCGTAACCTTATATGCTGTTATGAATAATAAGACAGGGGACTCCGGTGAAGAATGGTTTAGCTCTTTTGATCTTTTGCGTTATTATACCGCAATCGCTGCTATTTCCAGCCAATAAGTCCACACTCAGCATCTATGGACTTGTCGAAACCGACATCGCTTACACGTCAAATTTGGTACATAAGAATTCCCTCGACCTTTATCTTCCTTTCGCGCACAAATTCCCGGTAATTCTCTTCATTCACGGAGGAAGTTTTGTCTCCGGTGACCGTAAAGATTTTCCATATGCTCAGATCGGTGAGAATTTTCAGAAGAATGGAATCGCATGTGCGTTAATGAGTTACCGGCTTTCTACTGATTCTGTCTGGCCGGCACAGCCTCGCGATGTCGCGAAAGCCTTCCTCTGGCTGAAAGAAAATATCGGTCAATACGGCGGGGATTCCACGAAGATCTTCATCGTCGGACACAGCGCAGGAGGACATCTTGCAGCACTGGTTTGCACTGATTCAACATATTTCGCTGAGGTTGGATTGAAATTATCCGAAATTGAGGGATGTGTCTCGATGGGGGCAATGATGAGCGATGCCGGCAGTCTCAGTTCTCTTTCAAAGGAACAGGAACAGCGGCTGTTTCGGCATGATTGGTTCTTTAAGATCTTCGGTAATAAGAAAGATTTTCTGAATAGTCTTCCAATACATCATGTGAATTCGGCAATGCCGAGAACGCTGCTTCTCCTTGCAGATGAAGAACGATATGATCCTCCGAAAGAACAGACTGTTCTCGAATTTGTTGAATCCGCAAAACAAAAGAATGTGCACGTGGAATATGAAGTGCTTTCACACCGTTCTCATATGGGAACGGTGGAGAAAATGGCAGAACAATCAGATCCGACGATGGAAAGAATCATTACATTCATTGAACATGATACGCAATACCGTAGATCTGATCGTTCAGAACTGTTCTTTCATTAATTCCGGATGTTCTCTTACCAGCGTTACGATCAACTCACCAAACAGGGTATTCGCCCAAGCGAACCATTTCCGTGTAAAATTCGCCGGATCGTCCTTATGGAATGATTCGTGCATGAATCCTGTCCCCGCATGCGTCTTTTTCAACATCCGTAAGCATTCCCTGATCTCGTTACCATCACTGCTCGTCATGGCTCGGATAGTGATGCCCATCGGCCAGATCATATCCATGCCGACATGCGGCCCGCCGATTCCCGAAGCAGCATATCCCGAAAAGAAGTAAGGATTAGAACTGCTCAGTAATTGCTTACGTGTGTTTTGATAAATTGTATCAGTGATCGAACACGCTCCAAGATACGGCATCGCCATGATGCTCGGAATGTTTGCATCGTCCATAAAAACGCTGTTTCCAAATCCGTCGGTCTCATACACAAACACTTTTCCTCGTATGGGATCTTCGATGGTGGAATATTGTTTCAGGACGGATTCTAGTTCGTCCGCAAAGGAACTGCACTCCCGCACCATCGTAGAATCCCCGGTCACTTCTTTATTGATCTCCGCCAGCTGCCGGAGAGAAGTGAGCGCGAAATAATTCGAAGGGATGAGGAAGGGATAGAGACATGCATCATCGGATGGCCTGAACATGGAGTGGATGAGTCCGATCTTCTTCGTCGGATTCCCGTATCCGCCCATCGGGACCGTGTCCGACGCTACGGCTGTTTCACGCTGGAATTTGTACGGACCGTTTCCGTTCATTCTCTGCTGCTCACGGAAAGTCTTCAGTATCAGTGAAGCTGCTTTCTTCCATTCCGCATCGAATATCGAGACATCACCGGTAGTCTTCCAGTATCCATACGCAAGACGGACGGTGTAGCAGAGAGAATCGATCTCCCATTTCCGTTCGTGGAGTTCCTTCTTCATCTCCGTAAGGTCCTTTTCCCAGTAACTTCCTTCTCTGTTCTTGTTGAACGCGTTCGCATACGGATCGATCGTGATGCAATATGACTGACGGTGGATCACACCTTTGATCAATTGCTGAAGTTTTTTGTCATCTTTCGCTAGCGGAAGATATGGCCATACCTGTGCGGATGAATCACGCAGCCACATTGCATGGATATCCCCGGTGATGACGAACGTATCCGGTTTACCGTCACGCATCCCGGTCTCCACCGTAGTATCGAGAGTATTGGGGAAGCAATTCTCAAAGAGCCAGCGGAGTTCGTCATCCGCGATCGCTTTCTTCGCTGACGAAATAAGAGCTTCGACGGAATCGCTGACAAATTTCCGTTGTTGAATCGGCGGACGAAGAGGGATGAATTTTTCTGCACCCGGCAATAATTGGAACGGTGAAAGTCCCGCAGCAATTCCGGCAATGGATGCTCCGGAAATTTTAATGGCTGATCGTCGTGATATCATAGTTGCTCCAATGTGATGAGACAACAATAAGAATTATTTTCTTGAAAATCTGACCGAGAAGAGGATTCGGGATGAATGTATTCACTTGCCCTTCCACTCAGGAACAACTAAATTATCTCCGCATTCCCTTGAGAACATTACTGTTTTTGCTCATTTAGCATACAAAGATATGTTTTGCATCATTCTGATTCTGACACTTCTTGATCCTTTTTATGTTCATCATTCCGCGAACACTTCGGATTCTTCTTCTATCATCGTCCCGCTGGGCGGAAATTCCTGGATCACTGCATCCGGAAATCAAGATTCGGCTGAAGTGACCGATGACGGATGGAAGAGCTGGAGCAGCAAAGAGACTCAATTCAGTGTTTTTGTGAAAGTGCGAAAGAGCGGGACGCTGAAGATGTCGGCGATGATGCGCGTGCCGGACGGGAAAAGTGCAATTCAATGCACCATCAATAATGTATCGAATGTTACGATCGCCCGAGGACCGGAATGGATCGAATATCCGTTCGGATCATGGGTTATCTCCGACACGGGATACATTCGATTGGATTTCCGCGGAATGAAAAAGACAGGACAGATCTTTGCAGAGATAAAAGAACTTCGTCTTTCCGGTTCCGCCGTTGATCAGAATACAGCAATCGTAAAAAATAATGATGGGAATTATTTCTATTGGGGCAGGCGCGGTCCGTCAGTCCATATCAACTATGATGCGGCAGAATTCGGTAATGATGTTGAATGGTTCTACAGCGAGATCACTGTCCCCGAAGGGAATGATGTGATCGGTTCGTATTTCATGGCGAACGGTTTCAAAGAAGGATATTTCGGTATCCAGGTCAACTCCAGCACTGAACGGCGCGTGTTGTTCTCCGTATGGAGTCCGTTCCAAACTGATGATCCCTCCGCCATACCGGATGACAAGAAGATCGTGTTGAAGGGAAAGGGAAGTGATGTTCATGCCGGCGAATTCGGCAATGAAGGTTCCGGGGGACAGAGTTATCTCGTGTTCCCGTGGACTGCGAATAATACCTACCGCTTTCTGCTCCATGCTCAGCCGACGGGGGACGCACATACGACGTTCACTGCATATTTCTATGCTCCGGAAGTAAATACCTGGAAACTAATCGCTTCATTCAGCCGTCCTGCAACCGATACCTATCTCACGCGGCTCCATTCTTTCCTTGAGAACTTCGAACCGAATACCGGTTATATCACACGAAAAGCACTTTACGGTAATCAATGGGTGCGAAGCAAAGGAGGGAAATGGAAGTCTCTTTCAAAAATGACCTTCACAGGTGATGCTACCGCACAAAAAGGTTTCCGGCTGGATTATGCCGGCGGAACGGAAGGATCTGCATTCTTCCTCCGCAACTGTGGTTTCTTTAATGAACAGACAATGCTTCGCTCAACATTCATCCGGGAAGTAACGAATACTCCTCCGGAAATAGATCTCACTACGCTGGATAAATAAATGACTATGAATCGAAATATTGCTGCTCCGTTCTTAATGGTTTTCTTTTTCCTTCCATTACTGTATGCCGGCGATGGAATACTCAAGTATGTGAACGGAAACAATTCCTGGAACGCCGACTCACTCGGAAATCACCGGATCGTTGTGAGAGTATCCGCGAAAGAATATGCGAAAGATCATCAGGCTGTTTCAGTGAAGATCCCATGGAGAAGACGTGATGAGCATCCTGAATTGAAGGGAATAATTGTCATCGATACTAAGACCCAACAGCGTGTGAAGAATGTATATCCCAAATTGATCACTCGTGAATCCGGAGAACTTATCTTCGAACCGACTTCCGGTCCGGGTGACTATTTTGTGTATTATCTGCTCTATAAAAATGAAGGACGCTCCAACTATCCCAAAGGTGTGTATCGCACTCAGGATACTGCCGCTTCTGCAGATTGGTTGGCGCAGATTCTGAATAACAAAGAATTCCCGAAAGCATCGGCGGACGAGTATCAGTCCATCGATCAGTTCAACAGTTTCTATCCGATGGAGATCATTGCAACTGAAGCGGAGTCACGCTCACTCATAGCGAAGGAACCGAATGCTCCGTTCATTCTTTTCCCTGAGGTCAGGACCAATCCGATCCGCATGAAAAAAGATCTTCCGCTGCGGTGGATCCAACTGGGCAAACAAACGAACTTCACCGATACAGCAAAACGCAGTGAGTCTTTCACATTTCAGATAGGACTTTTTTCTCTGAAGGATAATGAAAAAATCGCAGTCGATTTTACCGATCTGAAAGGGAAAAATGGAACAATCATCTCTTCTAAAATGCTCACATGCTTCAATACAGAAGGTATCTCTTACACAGGCGTTCCTTTTCAGAAAAATGTCGATGTAATGAAGGGCGAGATTCAGCCGCTGTGGTGCGGTATCGAAGTCCCGACAGAAATACCAGCAGGAACGTATAATGGAAAAGTGATGGTCTCTTCCAAAGGGAATCCCGTCAAAGAGATCGCACTCAGGATCGTCGTCCGAAATGAGATCGCTGAGCAGGGAGGAATCGGTTCACCGGAATTGATGACACGGTTGCATTGGCTGAATTCCACTATCGCTCAGCAGAATGATGTGATACCGCCGTATGTGCCTCTTGAAGTGAAAGATTCCGTCATTTCATTGCTGGGAAGGAAAGTGATGCTGCATAATGACGGGTTCCCGTCGCAGATCCAGACATTCTTCACGCAGGAGATGACTTCCATCGGAACACAGCCGAATGATCTGTTCACTGAGCCGGCGCATTTCCATTTTTACGATGCGGACGGAAAACAGCCTCTGCGCTGGAAAAGTTCTGGAGTGTCATTCACGAAAAAAGAAGCGGGAACAGTTTCCTGGAATGCAGAGAACACATCCGAATCATTGCAGATGGATGTCAATGCAACGCTGGAGTTCGACGGCTTCCTCTCATACTCCATCAAAATGACCGCGCTGCAGGATATGGCTTTCAAAGAGATCAATTTCCATTTGCCGATGCAGCCTTCAGCCACAGATTATGTGATGGGACTCGGATTGAAAGGCGGGAACAGACCGGATACGGTCCGATGGAAATGGGATGTCGCAAAAAAGAATCAAGACGGCGCGTGGATCGGTGCGGTGAATGCCGGACTGCAGTTCTCGCTCCGCGATGAACAATATGTCCGTCCATTGAACACGAACTTCTATCTTCAAAAACCGCTGCTGCTTCCGACATCGTGGGGGAATGAGAATAAGGGAGGGATCGACATTTTTCAAAAGGGGAAAGCTGTTCTTGTGAACGCATACAGCGGCAGCCGCATGATGAAAAAAGGGGACACGCTGAACTATAACATCACCATGCTTATCACTCCGTTCCATCCGCTCAATACCGATCTGCAGTGGAAGACACGGTTCTATCATAAATATGATGACCTCGACACCATCAAAGCGATAGGCGCGTCGGTGGTGAATATCCATCATGCTACTCCGATCAATCCGTGGATCAACTATCCGTTCATTGAGTGGAAGAAGATGCGGTCCTATGTGGAAAGCGCGCATGATAAAGGATTGAAGGTGAAGATCTATAACACCGTCCGTGAACTGTCGAATCGTTCCTATGAATTGTTCCCACTAAGGAGTCTCGGACATGAGATCTATTCTCCCGGGAAAGGGGGAGGATTCAGCTGGCTGCAGGAACATGTGGGCGATGATTATATCGCGGCATGGTTCGTTCCGGAGATCAAGGATGCGGCTATGGTGAACAGCGGTATGAGCCGATGGCACAATTATTACGTGGAAGGAATGAACTGGCTCGCGAAGAATGTCGGCATCGACGGCATCTATCTGGATGATGTTGCGTTCGACCGTGTGACGATGAAGCGCATCAAACGTGTCCTGTCGAAGGACGGACATCCCGCCATCATCGATCTGCATTCTGCAAATCAATACAATAAGAATGACGGATTCAACAATAGCGCGAATCTCTACATGGAACATTTTCCATATCTCACCCGGCTCTGGTTCGGAGAGTATTTCGATTACGAGAAGAACGGTCAGGATTTCTATATGACCGAAGTGAGCGGAATACCGTTTGGTCTGATGGGAGAGATGCTGCAGGACGGCGGCAATGCGTGGCGCGGAATGCTCTATGGAATGACGAACAGAATGCCGTGGAGCGACAATGCCGATCCACGTCCACTTTGGAAAGTGTGGGATGATTTCGGAATGGATGGTTCAGCAATGATCGGTTACTGGAGCAGGAATTCTCCCGTCAGATCGGATCACAAAAATGTTCCTGTTACCGTCTACAAAAAAGACCATTCAGCATTGATCTCAATAGCTAGTTGGGAGGACTCAACGGTGAATGTGCGTTTATCGGTTGATTGGAAAAACCTTGGGATCGATTCATCGAGGGCGGTCTTCACAGCACCGGAAATAATGAACTTCCAGTCTGCGGGACGCTTCACAACAACGGATTCGATCCCCGTTCAGAAAGGGAAAGGATTGCTGCTGATCGTGAAATAAACGTTGTGTAAATATAACGATGGAAATAGGGGACAGCTCATGCTGTCCCTTTTTACTTTACGCTGGTCACTATCCTTTTCTTTAACAGTAACCATGCAGCTGGAGCAGTGAGAATTGCACTAAGTGCAAAAAGAACGGGGAGCAGCGAATATCCGCTGTCGGAGAGTGCGGCAATGAGTGCAACGGCAAAACAGCTGAACGGGATGAGTGTCATAATGATGAGCCCCGGATTGCCGAGTGGAATCCTGAAAGGACGATGAGCATCCGGCATTGTTCTGCGGAGTATAATAAGTGAGATATATTCGAGGAAAAGTCCGGTTCCATAAACGATAACATCAATAATGAGCAGTTCCCCGAAACTCCAGACGATCATCCCGCTCACTACTACAGCGCAGAGGATGATGGAAACATACGGCGTTCCATATTGTGGATGAATTGCACTGAGTTGTGCGGGTAAAATATGGTCATCAGCCATCACTTTCGGAATACGTGATACCGAGAGCAGCACATTCATAAAAAGACCGAGTGCGCTTGCCATCCCGCCGATCGATAGGAGCATACCAAGCCAATGACCGCCGATGAGTGTACCGAGTGCAGGAAATCCTTCTTCGCTGAGAACAACCGGATCGATCCCGCTGTGTGCTGCAATGAAGACCGATGCAACGTAGAAAAATAGTATCATGATAAAAGCGATGATGATCGAACGCAGATAGGTCTTCACCGGACGCTCGACCTCCTGTGCGTAAGTGGTCACATTGTCCCACCCGATAAAATTCCACATGATGGTGTACATTCCAAGTCCTACCTGCGTGAATGTCGGCGGTATTGTCGGAACCTCAATCAGGTGTTCAGCAGGGATTCCGGAAAAATATCTGAAAATTCCGGCGGCAATAAGAAGAACGAACGGAGCGAGCAGAATGATTCCCAATACGACTGAAGTTCGTCCGACCTGGAGGATTCCGAGAATGTTGAGTCCTGCGCAGGACCAGATGATAGCAAGACATATCGGTATCTTATATGCTTCAATTTCCGGGAAGAAGAATCCGGCGTATTGAACGAACAGTACAGGATAGATCGCCAGATCCACAAAGGTATAGAGCCATGTCCACCATCCTTCCATGAACGCCCACTTCATTCCAAGCGCCTGCTTCACCCACTGATAATATCCTCCGTTAACCGGCATCATGCCGTTCAGTTCCAGCACAGTAAGGATCGTCGGAATATCCCACAGCAATGGAATGACGAAGAGCATCATTAGTGCAGCCGTTCCGCCGACATGCTGAAGGATCGGTTCCAGACCGTATGGACCGCCGGAGATCGTCAAAAAAATTACGAAGATCAGCTGTATCGGACGGAGTAATGGTTTTGAAGAAAGGGAAGCAATGCGCATGAAAGATATGTACTACAATTTTGTGAAAGAGTCCAAAAAAATCAAGATCAGAAAAGATCGAGGAAAATTAATTGGTTGCAGGATTTCAAGAGCGTAAAATTGCAATATCAAGAGCTGAAAAAAGGAAAGCTCACATTCCAAAATCAAAAAGAAGAGGGATGGGGTAGAAGAGAATTATGCGAAGGAATTGACGAATGCGCCGATGGCGCTGAAGTGGCGGAGTCCGAACCGGTTATAGGTGCCGGCCCGTTTTTCCATTTGCTCAATAAGTTTTTCCACGGTATCGGCATCGAGCGGTGTCTGATGAGTGTTGCGGTTCTTCTCTTCCCGGCTGACATCGTTATCCGCAGCGTCGGGATTCTTCACTGTGTTCCGGTCGGCGCCGGAAACATTCGCTGAGTGACGTTGTCCGTAAAGATGAAGAACGCGCTGCACATCTGCCTGATTCACACGTCCGTCACCATTGATGTCCATCGATTTAAAAAGAGTATCGATCGCAGCGGCGGGAATGCCCCGTTTCGAAAAGACCTCTTCAAACCGTGCGCGGTCGATCTCTACTTTGGCATAGCGGTCGAAACTGCTTTGCCGAAGTGGATCTACCTTGGGCGTATTCGAGAATGCAGATGTAAAAAAATCGTACATGATATCTAAAGGTACGAAAAAATAATTTAATAGTGGCTATTTAACGACAATCACGTCCTTTTTACAATGTATGATGCCATTTAAAAAAACACTAATTCCGGAATGAAAATCAATAATTTCTATACTTCCTGCATATTTGACCGGAATTAGAGCTATCTAATATTATCGACAATATCTGTCATATCTTGATGAAGAGCGTTCCGCGGTAAGACGAATATGGCAGGAGTATTTATTGAAATGGATTGCTCTTTCGCTGTATTGCAGACGCTGCATTAAAGCATTACATTATCGTGCAAAATGAAACTATCTGAAAGAAATCCATGATAGAGTCATCCCCTGAATATTGAAAGATACTCAATGAAGATAGTACTGATTTTTGTCATTGCAGCAATGGTAATACAAATCCTTCCTGCTAAGGATCTTAAGATCAACAAAGAGAATATTATCGCCGGAGAGATAAAAAAGGAATTCCTGCACGCGTGGAATTCCTACAGGAAATATGCGTGGGGATACGACGGGATACAACCGCTGACAAAAACACCGTACAATTGGCACGAATCAACTCTGTTACTTACACCCGTTGATGCATTCAGTACCTTGAAAATAATGGGATTAGATAGAGAAGCGAGTGAAGCGCAAACGCTCATCCTGAACAAACTATCATTCGACAAAGATATCACGGTAAAGAATTTCGAGATCACTATCCGCGTTTTGGGTGGTCTGCTTTCCGCATATCAAACAACAGGAGAGAAAAAATTCCTGAAACTTGCTGATGACCTTGGGAACCGTCTGCTGCCTGTGTTCAATTCGCCGACGGGCCTTCCTTATGTGTATGTGAATCTGAAGACAGGAAAAGTCAGCGGCGACACGACCAATCCCGCTGAAGCCGGAACTCTTTTAATTGAATTCGGAACACTATCAAAGTTAACCGGTAAACCTGTCTATTATGAAAAAGCTAAACGCGCATTGGTGGAGATCTACAAACGGCGCTCTCCAATCGGACTGGTCGGCCAAAGTATCGACGTGAATACAGGATCGTGGACCAGCAGCAGAAGTCACCTCGGCGGACTCATCGATTCATATTATGAATATCTCTATAAATGCTGGAAGCTCTTTGGTGACGAAGATTGCAAAACCATGTGGGAGGAAAGTGTCGCAGCACTGAACAAATATCTTCCCGATACCGTGAATAATCGCATCTGGTATTCGCGGGTGGATATGAACAGTGGTGTAAAGTATCTTCAACGATGGGGAGGACTCGAAGCATTCTATCCCGGACTGCTTGCATATTCCGGCGATATCGAACGTGCCCGTAAGATCCAGGAATCCAACTACCATATGTGGACGCACTTCGGAATAGAACCGGAAGCATTCAATTATTCGAACGACACGATATTGTATAATGGTTATCCTCTTCGTCCGGAGATCATAGAATCGGCCTATTATTTGTATCAACTCACCGGAGATACTCTCTACCAAACGATGGGAAAGACATTCTTTACTTCGTTAAAGCAATTTTGCAGGGCGCCATACGGTTATGCCGAACTGGAGAATGTGGTGACGAAAGAACAGCGGGATATGATGGAGAGTTTCTTCCTCGCGGAGACCATGAAATATCTTTATCTTATCTTTGCACCTCCAACAACGATAGATCTGAATGTGACAGTATTCAATACAGAAGCGCACCCTCTAAAAAAGACATGGAAATGATTATCCTAAGAGTCCATACGGTATGTGCAGGTTCTAATTTGATATTGTAATCAGAAAGTTTAACGGTATATTTACTTCAACTAGGATATCTCGGAGAAAACAATGCAGAATATTTTAGATCAGATCCTCGCAAATCCCACCTATACGATCATAGCGGTTGCAATTGTTATACTGCTGGTCTATTCCATCATCAAAAAGATCCTGAAACTGATCATCTTCGTTGTGGTCGTGCTCATTGCGTATCTCGCGTACGTGAATTACACCGGCGGTGATATCAAGCAGGCGGTGGAAAAAACGATCGACTCCGGGACGGAGACTGCAAAGGATGTTAAGAGATCTGTCGAAGAGAATAAGCAATTGCAGGATGCAAAGAAGAAAATTGAACGGGAACTCAAAAAATAGAAAACATCCGGCAGTTGAACTCATCAATTGAATAAGATCATCAACATATTCAAATGGCCCGTCGGACTTCTGATGGCATGGTCCTTTCCCGCCGCACTCATGCTGCTGTGGAATTTTATTATTACCCAGCAATATACATTCCAAAACTTTCCGCCGATCGTGATCGGGTTCCTTGGATACATGCTTCTATGGTTCCTCATCTTCAGAAGGCAGGCGGTCGGTTCATATATCTCCACGCTGGAACATGAATGCACCCACGCGCTCTTTGCGATCCTTACCGGTCATTCGGTAAAAGCGCTGCGGGTGACGGCGCACAGCGGCGGACAAGTCGTTTATCAGGGGGGAGAAGGAAACTGGCTGATCGTGATCGCACCATATTTCTTTCCGACCGTAACATTCATCATGCTGCTCATCCGGCTTTTCATCCAGCCGAACTATTGGTTCGAAATTGGGGTCGGTGTTTCTATTGCGTTCCATATCGGGTCCACATTCTACGAGACCCATTCAGGCCAGACAGATCTTCAAAAAGTTGGAAGATTCTTCTCATTTTGTTTTCTTCCCACAGTGAACATCCTTACCTATACATTCATTGCAGTGTATCTCCGCTCCGGCTGGCAGGGGATCGGTCATTCACTTCTTTTCCTCTATTCCTCGGTTTCAGTATACAGCATCCAAGCATATACGTATGGATATGCTCTCGTCGTAAAATATATAGTGCAGACCTGATTTTCTGTTCTGCACAAATAGGATTCCTTTTCAAATCATTATTTTCTCTCTCCTAACTCATTCTAAACCACTGCGTTGTCTGAATTAGCATTCGACAGACATCTGATCGTATTACCGAATAATATCGTATAGACAATTGTAAATATGTCGGTTTAAGAGCCTTCAATTCGGATATTTCACTCTGTGAGAATTCTCACAACTTTATTTTCTGCTTTACACTATCTATGTAAGGATAGGTGATAATAAAAACTAGATAAAAGTGCAGGTTCTCTTCTAGGAATATTGTGGTATTATTATCTACTCCTACTGCAAATCCGGAGGCGGTAACGTTCACTCCCCGAACATTATCAAGAGGCGAAAAAATATGTATTCATTCTCTGCAATTATTTTATTCACGTGTATCTCCATCGGGTGCATCGGATGTGCTGGTTCTTCTGATATCGTCCGAACAAAAATTGTCAGTTCAAAAACAGCATATCTTCTGTCCGATACGTTGAGTACTGAAAAATTTCCTCCGCGCGGAGCATCAAAAGATTATTCATCTCAACGAACATCGGCCGTCTTGGAAAGGAGATTCATTGTCGCCGGCGATACACTCTCTGTTGATCTTGATGCAGTTCCAATGATTATTGTGAAACCTGTGTATCCGGAAGAAGCGAAACGGCGATATATGGAAGGAACGGTTTGGCTTCGGTTGTGGGTTACAACGCAGGGAACAGTGCGTCGTGCGAGAGTGGAAGAATCGACCGATGTGATCTTCAACGAATCCGCTCTTCAGGCAGGGATGAGCTGTACATTTACTCCCGCTAAGGTCGGTATTTCACCCGTGGAAGTCTCGGTCTATATACCGTACAACTATAAATTATCCGATACTCAATAAGTTCGTTTAGAGTATTTACGAAAGTAACTGCGTCTGAAGAAAGGGACAGTCGAAAGACTGTCCTTCTTGTTTTAAAGATTCAATTGATGCCGTGAGAATGCACCTTGCCTTTTCAATAATTACGATTTTTACACTATATTGAAAGGAGAGAATCAGGTGTAAAGGATAGGTTCCACATCGAATTCAATATAACGTACGACGTGAGCGAGGAATATGAATACCGTGCTAATCCTGCCGGGAATCGGTAGTTCCGGTCCGGATCACTGGCAGACCCGTTGGGAAAAATTGTATCCGTCATTCCGCCGGGTTGAACAGCAGCAATGGAATTCACCCCGTTGTGAAGATTGGGTGCGAACACTTGATGTAGTAATATCTTTATGTGAGAGTGGAGTGATTCTTGTCGGTCATAGCTCAGCGTGCGCACTTGTCGCTCATTGGGCTCGTCAAGCGCGTCCGGAACAGTTACAGAAAGTGTGCGGTGCATTATTGGTGGGACCAAGTGACCCGACCGGACCGAATTATCCCATCGGTCCGACCGGATTTGCTCCAATGCCGATGCATCCCCTTCCGTTCCGCTCGACAGTTGTTGCGAGCACCGATGACATCTATGTCTCACTTGAGCAGGCAAAAGAATATGCTGCCGCATGGAAGAGTGATTTTGTTGAGCTGCAGCAGGCGGGACACATCAACGCCGCCAGCGGACTTGGTGATTGGAAGTACGGACTTGATCTGCTGAAAGATCTGCAGGATATAGATTGAAAAATATTTGAATCTCGTACATCATTTTCAATAACATCAACTAACGATATAAGGATTACTGCGATGGCGGAAAACAAAACAAAACCGACAAAGAACAGCGTTCCTGCGTTCCTGAACAAGATCAGCGACAAACATGTAAGGGATGATTGCTTTACCATTGCCGAAATGATGCAGAAGATCACGAAGTTCGAACCGGTAATGTGGGGAAGTGCCATTGTTGGATTCGGAATGTATCATTATGTCTATGACAGCGGACGTGAAGGGGATTCCATCATTCTTGGTTTTTCACCAAGGAAACAGAACATCACTATCTATCTTATGGGCGGATTGAGTGCAATCGAAAGCGAACTCGAAACACTCGGGAAGCATAAGGTCGGCGGTGGATGTTTATATATCAATTCATTGAACGAGGTGAATGTTGTCGTGTTGAAAAAACTGCTCACGAAAGCATTTGCAGAATCGAAGAAGAAAAAAGCGGAAATGGAAAAAAGAGCGAAAAAGAAATGATGATCGAAGAAGCATCATATCATCTGTTTCAGCAATTATTGAATAAAAATGATCAAACTTACCAGGACTGATTCATCCAACACTGATTTCATTTCACTAGTAGCTTTGCTTGATGCTGACCTTGCTGTGCGCGATGGTGCAGAACACAGCTTTTACGCTCAATTCAACACTATCGTCAGCATCAGGAATGTGGCAGTAGGTTATTTTGAAGGACGTCCGGTCACATGCGGTGCATTCAAACGATACGACGATACCACCGCTGAAGTGAAGAGAATGTTTACTCTCCCGGAATTCAGAGGAAAAGGATTTGCCGCAGTCATTCTTGATGAATTAGAACGGTGGGCAAAAGAATCTTCCTATACCCGATTTGTGCTGGAAACAGGAAAGAAACAACCCGAAGCGCTGCGTTTGTATGAAAAGAAGGGATACACCATGATCCCGAATTATGGACAGTATGCCGGAATGGAGAATAGCGTCTGTTTTGAAAAGAATCTGTAGTATTAGCGTTACGACAATGAAGATAGACCCTTTGTCATATTTCTTCTCAGTTCCCTCCGTGGTGCAACCCCTTAACGATTGTATATTATGTGCGGACGATACGTACTGATCGACGGTAAAATTATCTTTGCAGTCTCTGCTCAGCTGCAGACCTGGAAGAATGAAGGGAGGGATTTTGATATCCTTCCCAAATACGATGCTCGGCCAACCAATCTGATGCCGGTGGTGGCCCAGCGGGATAATGCATTCCAGGTGATGCTGATGCGTTGGGGACTCGTTCCTCACTGGAGCAAGGACGGAAAGACCGAATTCACCACGTTCAATGCTAAATGTGAAACGCTCCACACCAGTAAACTCTATGCACCATATTTCAAAGCTGCACGATGTCTCGTCCCGGCCAGCGGTTTCTTTGAATGGAAGAAATACACTATGGAAACGACCGTAAAGGGAAAAGTGAAGAGTGTGGAACAGAAACAGAAGATGTATATCAGTATGAAGGACAGTTCTCCGTTCATGATGGCGGGATTATTCAGCGTCTGGAAGAAACCCGACGGCGAGGAATATCCGACCTATACTATCATCACCACGACGCCGAATGAAGTAACGAAAGAGATCCATGACAGGATGCCGGTGATACTGGAGCCAAAGAATTATGAAGTGTGGCTGGACAGGGGGATGAATGATACGGAATTCCTTAAGACGCTTCTTGTGCCGTATCCTGCTGAAAAAATGAAGGCCTTTCCCGTGATGAACAAGAGTGATGAATCGCCCGAGATGATCGAACGGATCGAATTCGAGATACCCGCGCCTGCCGAGGTCGCCAAGGTTACGAAAAAGATCTTGTAATAGAACACGGATGCCACGGAAAAAATAGGATCCTCACAGATACGAAAATGTAGGTCACCTTTTCAAGGTGTCCATTTAAGTGCCACCACACATAGATGTGAAGACGATAACAAAATAGAATACGGATCAGACGGATTTGGCGGATCAACGCTGATAGTGTAAGTAGGACACCTTTTCAAGGTGTCCATTTAAGTGCCACCACACATAGATGTGAAGACGATAA
>JBMOHT010000020.1:0-37755 GCA_049317705.1 Bacteroidota bacterium
TCAGCGCGCTTGCGCCGAGACGGTTCGCTCCGTGGTCCGAAAAGTTTGCTTCACCCAGAACGAACAATCCGGGAATGGTGCTCATCAGATTATAATCTACCCAAAGTCCGCCCATCGTATAGTGGACCGCGGGATAGATCCTCATCGGCACTTGATACGGATCTTCGCCGGTGATTTGTTTGTACATATCCAGAAGGTTACCGTATTTTTGGAACACGGCATCTTTACCGAGCCGTTTGATCGCATCGGCAAAATCAAGGTATACGGCCATCTTCGATGTGCCGACCCCGTAACCATTGTCGCACATCTCTTTCGCACGGCGTGATGCTACGTCACGAGGGACAAGATTTCCGAAAGAAGGATAGAGACGTTCCAGATAATAATCGCGTTCGTTCTCGGGGATATCTTTCGCGCTGCGTGTATCGCCTTTCTTCTTCGGCACCCACACACGGCCGTCATTCCGCAGACTCTCGCTCATCAATGTCAGTTTGGACTGATGATCGCCGGTCACCGGTATACAGGTCGGATGAATCTGTGTGAAACACGGATTTCCGAACAGAGCGCCCTTTTTGTGCGCGCGCCATGCGGCGGTCGCATTGCTTGCTTTCGCATTCGTCGAGAGGAAGAACACATTTCCGTATCCGCCGGTCGCCAGTACAACCGCATCAGCAGAATAGGATTCGATCTTTCCGTTGATCAGATTACGGGCGACAATTCCGCGCGCTTTCCCGTCAACGATCACCAGATCGAGCATCTCGCGGCGTTCGTAGAATTTTACATTGCCAAGGTCCAATTGACGGTTCAATGCAGAATATGCTCCCAAAAGAAGCTGCTGTCCTGTTTGACCGCGTGCATAGAACGTCCTAGCGACCTGCGCACCGCCGAATGAGCGGTTATCCAAATATCCTGCATAATCACGTGCGAACGGAACACCCTGCGCAACGCATTGGTCGATGATGGAACCGCTGACTTCAGCAAGACGGAATACATTCGCTTCGCGTGCACGGTAATCTCCCCCTTTGATCGTATCATAGAACAAGCGATAGACGGAATCGCCGTCATTCGAATAATTCTTCGGGGCATTGATGCCGCCCTGGGCTGCGATACTGTGCGCGCGGCGCGGTGATTCGTGATAACTGAACGCATGGACGTTATATCCGAGTTCTCCGAGCGTCGCTGCGACGGATGAACCGGCTAGTCCGGTACCGACGACGATGATCTTATACTTCCGTCGGTTGGCAGGATTCACCAGTTTCATGTTGAACTTGTGCGTTGACCATTTTTTCTCCAATGGTCCTTCGGGAATTTTCGAATTGAGGGTCATAAGATTTTCACACTGACATTATTGAACGGAAACGACCGGGCTGCCGCCGGTGAAATAGATAAAGAGAACAATGAACGCAAAACCGGCAGGCACGACAAGCCAAAAAAGGACTGAAACGAATTCGATCAGAGATTGATACTTCTTCGTGCGAAGACCGAGCGTCTGGAATGCAGACTGGAATCCATGACGCAGATGATACCCGACGACGACAAGTGCAACGAGATAGAACAGCACATAGATCCCATGCTGGAATTTCTCATACACGATCGCTGCAATATCATGCTCACCCATGATGCGGGCCGATACCCAGAACGTCCGCATATGGACGATCAGGAAGAAGAGCACCAAAGCGGCCGAGAGCTTCATCATTCTCGCCTGCAGCGTGGTATTCTCCTCCACTTTATATGCTCCGTAATTCTTTTCCCGGGCACTGCGGTTCTCCCACCAAATGCGGATTCCGTTGACGATATGCAGCAGAATCAGACCAAGAAGACCTATTTCCATCGTCCTGACGAGCGGATTTCCGCCCATGAACTTAGCATATCCGTTGAATGCTTCGCCGTTATCCCCTTTCAGCAGCAGCAGATTGCCGGCAAGATGTTCAACAAGGAAAATGGAGAGGAAGAGACCGGTCAGGCTCATTACAATTTTTTTACCGACCGAAGAATTGATAAATCTGAAGAAAGGATTCATAGGGATGAAGTTTTAGTCATAAAAATTGCCGTGATAAAGTATCAATTTAATCATGAAAAATCAAACGGTCTGGATAAAATAATAACGGCTGAACATTTCCTGTTCAGCCGTTAAAAAGAATCTTCGTATGGACTATTTTTTCGTCATGATGAACACACCGTTCCAATCATCCGGCGGCGGTGCATCCATAAAGAGTGTTGACCGCTGAATGTAAATGTTGGAAACGATATCATCCCGGCGGATGGAGAGAGCTTGATTGAACTGATCGATCGCACTCTTCCACGCACGTTTCTTGTACGCTTCAAGTCCCGCATGATAGAATTCCAGGAACTTCTTCGTCGCATCGGTCTGCACTTCATCCGCCAGCGCGATCAGTTCATAGATCCGCACCGGTTCAGATTTTCCCATCACGACAACCAGATCCATTTCTCTGGAAAGGACCCTGTCATGAACTTTTCTATACGTAAAGTCGCTCATCAATAAGCGCGTTCCGTATTCCTTGTTCACGCCTTCAAGTCGCGCGGCAAGGTTCACGGCATCACCGATCGCCGTATAGTTCAGCCGTGTTTCTGCTCCCATATTTCCCGCAACAGCCCGTCCTGTATTGATGCCGATACGCTGATTCACGACCGGCCGGCCGTAATGGATCCATTTCGTATGCAATGCGGTCAGTTTCCGCTGCATATTGATCGCGGAAGCACAGGCATTGAACGCCTGATCCGCATCCGAGAGCGGTGCGCCCCAGAAGCACATGATGGCATCGCCGATATATTTGTCGATCGTTCCGCCGTTCTCGATGATGATGTTCGACATTTCCGTAAGGTAGGAATTCAGCATTCCCACCGTATTTGTCGGTCCCATCTTCTCCGCCATGCTTGTGAATCCTTCGATATCGGCGAACAATGTGGTGATCTCCCGCTCTTCACCGCCGAGTTTCACCAGCTCCGGATTGTCGAGGATCTGTTTCACCACCGCTTTATCGACATATTTCTCGAACATTCCTTTGATCTGCGCTTTCTGCCGACCTTCGGTCGCGGCATTGTAGGACATTGCCGAGGCAAAACAGAAGAAGAGCGTGAAGATCGGCTCGACAAGGAAATAGACCACACCCGTATTCTGGAACGTCGAGAACGCGAACAGCACATATCCGCCGATAAAGACCAGACCGATCGGAAGACTCCACCGTAGTTTCAGCAGTGTGGCAGCAACCGAAACGATCAACGCCATGAGGATAAGGAACAGGATCTGCGCGTCAAATTTCGCAGGGACAATATACTTTCCGCTGATGATCTGATCGTACACATTGGCGTGGACGAAACAGTTCGGCGAGATATCGGCCAGCGGTGTCGGATTGTGATCGCCGATGGAACGAGCGGTCGGTCCGATAATGACGATCGCATCTTTGAACATCTCAAGGGTCTTCATATCCTTCTTTGCATATGCATCAAGCACTTCAATGAATGAGATCTGCTTGTACACACTGTTGGGTCCTGCATAATCCACCGTCATGTAACCATGGTCATCCAACGGGATCTCGAGCTGACCTGCACGCACGAGCAATCCGCCGTCGGTATTCTCTTCAACCGTGATGGATTGAAGATTGACACGTGCTGCTGCAAATGCGAGCGCCGCACCGAATGTCGGATAGTAATCGCCGGCGTATTCCACAAAGAACGGAACCGAGCGGATGATACCGTCGATCGAATCAGGACGGATCAGAATATGTCCGAGTCCTGCCGCCAAATTGGCGAGCGAATCGTATGGACGCTCATCAATATAGGTCGCAACGGGGAAATTGAACTGTGCTTGTTTGGGAATGGAATGTTTACGAAGGACTTTCGCCGCCTCTATATCGATCGCCCGTTTTTCTCCGGCATTCTCATCGCTGGGGACGAACGGCCCGATCGCGTGATACACATTCTTTGCAAAGCTGTGATAGAACAGGAACTGATCATTCTCATACTGTGAGATGCTGTCCTCTCGCGTTGTCGGGAAAAGATCGTCGACCCCGACCGCAATGGCACCGCGGTCCGCGAGAATGGCAAGCAGAGGACCGTACTTGTCGCGGGGCATCGGATAATCGAGTTCCTTCATCGAGAATTCGTCGATGGTCACGATCACCACATTCTGTGTGTGCTGTCGTTCGCCGCGCGCCTGAAGCAGTGCATCGTAAGCTTTCAGTTCCAGGGATTTGAAGAATTCCATCCTGAAGAGCAGGCTTGTTACGACAACGGAAAGCACCGCAAAAAGAAGCGCAAAGAGAGTTTTGATCAGTTTTTTATTCATAACACCCCGAAGAATTGAGAGAGAGGTTGAGGGACGGCTTCCTTTAAAACAAGTTACCCCCCGAATTGGAGGGTAACTTGCAAAAAATATTCAATTTATCCAACTATAATTTCCAATAGAGGAAGTCCTTGATGTTCGCGAGTGCCGTCGGATCGATACCGCGGCGACCACCGAAGAGGAATTTGTTCTCACCGCGACGCACCTGACGGCTGGCTGTCCTGGCCTCTTTCCGTGTCTGAAGATCGGAAAGCGCGCTGAACAGCAGGCTCTGCAATTCACCTTTATCGACGAATGCTCCCTTTTCCGCTGCACGGGTCGTTCCCATCTCGGCGACAATGTTCTCGATACCGAGTTCAGCATACGCTTCATCTTTGGACGGGAACTTTGAAACGGCGTCAGCGAATGATTCGACTGTCCCGGAATGGTCACCGCCGAGATATTTCAGCAGTCCGATGTTCAGATTGATACCGCCGTCCTTATCGTCTGACTTTACTGCAGCAGCATAGTTATTGACGGCATTGGCGGAATCACCTTTTAACAGATAGATGTTCCCGAGATTGTTCAGTGTTGCAGCCGATTTATACGCTTTGATCACAGCGATAGCATCATCATATTTTCCGGAATTCGCCAGGATCACAGCAGCTTCATTGGCAGATTTCTCGTTATTCTGTCCTTTCAGATATGCCACTTTCTGGCTTGCCATATCGATGTTGGAAGCATTGATGCTCTGTGCATCGGCGGAGAGGAGTTTCTCAATATCCGCAGCTGCCGGTGTTGCCGCAACCTTCTCGTCGCTTGCAAGATTGCTTGGCGGCGAACTTTCCCACGA
The DNA here is from genome assembly GCA_049317705.1 of Bacteroidota bacterium. Taxonomy (GTDB): domain Bacteria; phylum Bacteroidota; class Ignavibacteria; order UBA10030; family UBA8401; genus UBA8401. The sequence continues at coordinate 5,133 of JBMOHT010000020.1, forward strand.
TTTGCGGACGTCGATGATATCCAGTTTTCCGTTCGCATCCACCGTCTTATAATATCCGCTGGCACCCATGCTCCACGATTCGGAGAACGGCTTGTTGATGATAGTCGTTTCAAGCGGGATCCACACGCTGTTGTCGCGGATGACATAATCGCGCTCGTTCAGACTTACGCGTGATGCGTTCTTCTTGTTCACACCCGTATCGAACATGATGAAGATATGGTCCGAAGTTCCGATGAGCATCGTGCGGATACCGAGATTCTCAAGACACGCAGCAAGCAGCACGGAACTGTCGTCGCAGTCGCCGGCTTTCTTCGCAAGCGTCTGACGCGGGAACTGGATCTCATCCAGGATATCGCCTTCAGCAACGACCCATGGATCGGAGACGTAGTTGATGGAGAAGGAACGGACAGCATCCCAGATCTTCATGGCATTCTGCATGTTGCGTGATGCATTCGGATACAGCGCCTGGTCGAACTTCACTGTTCCAACAACGTTACGGGAGAAGTTCTCGACTGCCGCGTCTTTATACGTGACGAACGCACCGACCTGATTCGATTTATTCCAGCTGATGGAATTCTTGCTGTAGATGGTCACCGGCTTTGTGATGCTGCGGACCTTCTCTTCGCCTCCCTGATTGTAGGAGATCTCTGTTTTGATCTGCGCAACGGTATTCTCGCTGACGGACTGCAGTTTATCTTTGTCCAACGTTGCGGAAACTTCGAAGGTCTTCTTCTCTCCTGCCTTCAACAGCGGGATCATCTGTTCCGATGCGAACGACATATAGTTCGGAATGAAGATCTTCGCTTTGATATTCTTGATATCCGCTTTGCCGGTATTCTCCAACGTCACTGCGCCGATAGGATTCTTGGAATAGTATACGAACTGTGCGGGGAAGATATTCTCCACCTTGAACTCGGTGATCTCCAGGGAACTGGACATGATCATGCTTGTCTTTTTGATACCGCTCGTCTTTGTGGAAACATCAATGCGGTTGCCGGAAGCACCGACGACGGAATAATCCTGCATCGCGGAGAATGCTTTCCGCAGATCATCGAGTGTTCCTTTCAGCACCACATCATAGGAAGCGGAACCGCCCTCCATATAACGCAGTTTCATCTTTTCGATCATGCCGATCTTCGAGGGAAGTTCCGATTCGATCTTCACCAGTGTTGCATCGTTCACTCCTTGAAGGATGAGCTCAACAATGATCGGTTTCTCTTTCATTTCTTTCATCTTCGCATCGATCTTCGCCATCAGTTCAACAGCAAGGGACTCGCCGACCTCTTCCAGTGATTTGGAAGCCGCCTGCGCTTTACCCTGCGATGATTTTTTGGATGAAGCGCTCGCCACGGCAAGGATCTCGCCCGTATCAGTGATGATCAGTTTCACTTCACCGTCCGCCGTGAATTCGTTGGACTTGATACCATACACATCACGCTCGCCGCCGAAATTGGATTGCGCACCGCCGGCAATGATCAGCTCGGCACCGTAACGCCTTCCGAGTTCCTTTGCTTTCGTTGCATCCGCAGCGGAAATATCGCGCGCTTTCACTTCTGAGAACTGACGGGAATCGACGATGCGGTACCCTTTTTCCAGCAATGCCTTCTCGATCTTGCCGGCAACCTTACGGGCGGTCGCGTCGACATTGTCGATCTTTTCATCGACCACCACCATTACGCGCGGCATGTCGGGATTTTGTGCCATCATCTTTGCCGGCTGAACAAGCGTACCGAGCAAAGAGAACAGACAGAGTAACGAAAGAATGCGTTTCATGTTTCTTCTCCTGATTGATTGATAATTATTTCAATTTCGAGATCAATGTTGCCATTTCATCGGCCTTCTGTTTCGCCGGTTCATATCCTTCGGATTCATCGAATGCTTTCTGATACATCGAGCGTGCGCTTTCATAGGCGGTCTTTGCATCACTCTTTTTTCCCTGCTTCTCCAGTTTCTTTCCCTGATCCTCGAAGTTCAGCGCTTTTGCATAGGTCACATATCCGGTAAAGTTCCCGTCCTTCGATGCTTCCAGCCTGTCCTCATCCTCTGAACTCATCTTCACTTCAAGATCTTCAGCGATCTTCTTCACCAGCGACTGCAGCATGGTAAGGAATTCTTCAAGTTCTCCGGTCTCATATTCCGCTTTCAACGTTTCGCCCGTCTCCGTCCGCACGATGCGGATATCGATCCGGAGCTGGTCGTTGAACAGATTCGAGAATCCTCCGAACAGCATCACTTTTGCGCCAAGCAATTTTCCCATCTTCTGTGTGGTCGTCTTGTCCACCATGTCCGTCTCGTTCAGGTTCAACTCTTCGATGATGGATTGGATCCTCTGACGCTCCACAACTTTGATCCCTTTGACCTTCGTCATCTCCGTGATCATCATGTCCGCCAAACCTTTCTTCAGCGGATCGAGCTTTTCCCTGTCCACAACGCTGTTGTTCTCAAAGTAGAGCACAGCGATCGTTTTCGGGTCACCGGCATGCGCCTGTTGAACAACAACGGAGTTCAGCAGTACGGCACAGACCGTCAGCAGACCAAATAGTAGATGTTTCTGTTTCATACTGATTTCCTTCCAGTATTATGATATGATAAGTGAATAATTTCTATTAAAAGACCACGCGGACCAGAAGACCCGCTTCAATTCCATGCACATCTTTCGAATGATTTTCCATCACCACTGTTCCCGTCGCATAACGAAGAGAGATCGTGGGATATACTATTGTTGAGAACAGGAACGTTCCGTCCGCTCCGGCAGAGATGATCTGCGCTTTACCTGTTTCCACCGGTACGCCGCCGACCGGCACCTGATCTGAAGAAAAGTTTTTTATCTCTATAACACCTGAACTCTGCAGCCATTCTGCTGCCGGATAGGATAATGAATATTGACCTTCCAACTGCAGCGTAGCATCATATTTTGTTTCGGTCGTACCGTTGAAGAATGTATTCGGCAGTCGATACCGCGAACGTAATTGCAGAAGATGATTCATCGATCCGGATTTCAACGAATATGCGATCAGTCCGATGAATCTCGGTCCTGACCGGAAGACCGTCTTCCCGTTCAGTTTATCATCCAGGAAATACGTTGCTGTCATATCCAGCGACAGCCGTGCAACTTTCGAGAAAGTGATAAAATCATACCCCAGGTTTGCCGACAACTCATCGCCTGCATCATAGTTGAATGTGGAAGTTGCCTCGACCGGTTCATACTTCCCTTTGTAAAAATATGAAAGACCAACACCGAGAACCATTCTTCGCGTGATCGAGCCGGCATACACCACGGCAATATTTCCGCTCAGCCCCTGACCAAAAGTCGGCACTCGATAAGCGAATGCAGTCTGCGACACCAGCGACATCAGCGATAATTGCGGTGAAGTAAGCTTTGTCTTCCCTGTCGGGACACTGAGGCCGCCGGTCAACCAGATCTTATCGCCCGGGAAAACGTATGACAACGATACACGCGTATCTACGATACCGGTTACTTTTTCTGAACCAAAGGACGTTGATGCTCCCGAATTGGTAACGGACATCAGCATGCGATTTGAAAGCGGAACTGAAAGACTGAACGGAGCGGACTGTTGAGATATTGTCCCCGAATCCTTGATCGTCCACGACTGTGCCACAGCACCGAGCGTAACGCCTGACGCTCCTGCAAAGATCGATCTGCTTCCGCCGGGCTGCTCAAATTGTGCGGATGCGATATCAAAGAACAGCAATACAGCCGTTAGAATTACGGCAGAAATATGGGAAGAGCGGAGCATTAAAAATGTATTTATCATCACATTCTTCGGTTTATTTGATAAGGGTCATCTTTTTGACCGAGGCAAAATCATTACAATGCACTCTATAATAGTAGACACCACTTGAGACCGGTGATTGAGCGGCATCACGTCCATCCCACTGCACAGAATAATGTCCGATCGGCTGAAATTCATTCACCAAGGTCTTGATCTTTTGCCCCAGGATATTGAAGATATCGACTGTTGTAATGCCGCTATGCGACAAAGAATACTGTATTGTCGTTGATGGATTGAACGGATTCGGGAAATTCTGTGACAGGGAATACTCCACAGGAACAAGAGGAACACCATTGAGATGATGCTGAGCAAATCCTTCTCCCCCTACGATCAGCCGAAATGATCGATTATTCTCTGTTTTCCCCAATATAAGTGAATATTCCGATTGTCCGGTCATATCATACACACGTTCCAGCTTATTATCAAGCAAATAGATTCTGAAAGAGTGATCAATTGCACCGAATTGGCCCAATGTTATTGAGACAGAGGTATTCGATTGACTTGAAACCAGATCGAGATCCCAAACATGACCATCTGCAGATGCTGATCGGTAATCCGCAGCAAGTTTGCCTTCAGGATTTCTCATGGACAAACTGATATAGCCGGAGGGCGACACCGGCGGTTTGGAGAAATCGAGATCATCAATTCCATCCGATGCTCCGCGGACAACACCGACATAATTCTGTTCATCAGAGGCTACGGCCGAACGTGCTGTCAGCTGGATCTTCCATTCATCCGTTTCCAAGATACGAGAATCGTTCTGCTGTTTGGGGATATTCCCTGTTCCTGTCACCTGGAGCGAACTGATGCGGACGGTCTTCGGGAATTTTCCGCGGTTCTTGATCCAGTATCCCCTGAACGGCTTCATCACCGTTGTTGTGGAATCATATTTCCCGTTTTGGTAGGACCACAGGACGCGTTCAACGCTGTCCGGTACCATGGAATTCGTCCAACTGACGCTGTACGGGAACGGATTGCCGACCATGTTGTAGCCGGGATGAAGAGTGACGGCAAAATCCTCTTCCGTCCCCTGCATCGTCGTGGTGCCCATGTTCATATTCACAGGATTCTTTGCGATCAGCCAGTACGCCTCGCCGCGTTGGATCGTTCTGAAATCATCAGGATATTCCGCATATCCTTTTGTGGAAGTATATTTACCGAACATCCGCCAGAGCATCTTGTTCGGTTTTCCCAGATCCTTGAACAACACATCCACGGTAGAATCACTGAATGCGTACGGAATGCTGATCATGTCATACGCTTCCTGCGGTGTCGGTTCAAGCAGCGCAACCAGATCGTCGATCAATCCGAAGATGTTCAATGCCAACTGAAGGTTCTTTCCGCCGAAGACACCGAACGGTTTTGTTGTGTCGTCGGGAACTCCGTTCCACCACAGATCAACATCCGAGAGAAGAACGATCCTTCCTTTGCCGATCTTCGTCAGCGCCGCGATCACTGCATCCTTTTTCTTTCCGGCAGCGGTGTCGAGAGCATTAACGGAGAACAGTGATGGTGAAATTGTTTTCAGGAGCGGCTCAGCGTTATGGACGCTCGTGTCGACGGAGATACTTCCGGGCATGTATGCGATCACACTGTCCACATTCTTCATATAGATATGACCGGAAACCGGTTTTGCCGTAACTGCTCCTTCGAGTCCGGTAGCGAAATACAGCGAATCAACAAGAAGATCCGAATTTAATTTAAGGCCGGTCCTTGCAGAATATTTCCTCGCCCATCCTGAATCATTAAGGAACGTATTCAGGTATGGATTCCTGTCCGGACCGCTATCCCCGGCAACAACGATCGTCCCGCCGTTACCGACATACCGCTGCAGCGAATCGATCAGATCCGACTGCGGCGGCCCATTGGGCTGCACATACATCAAGGCATTGTAGGCGGAGAACGGAAGGAGTTTTTGATAATGCACCACGATGTCTGACCGTTTCAGACTCAGCGTGAGGAGCTTAAAATAATCGGCGATACCGGTTCCGTTCATCGAGACGAATCCCACCGACGTATCGATAAAGACCCTTCGCGTGATAAAATTTTTCGCAACGCCGAATTCCTTCAGCCGATATTGGATGAACGGGAAACGGACATCGTTGGTGGAGAACAGATAATAGACCGTTTTCTCACCGGTCGTCTTTGGTGCACAGCGGACAGTGATAACGCCAAGTTTTCCGCTGTCTACTTTCACCGTGGAAGCACTCAAATACTCGAATGCCGCAGTATCACCGGTCTGTTTCAGGAATGTCAGCGAAATGGAACGCTGCCCTTCTTTATTATCGATCGGAATGGAGAGAACTGAATCCTTCCCGACAGTGACCGAACCGACATCGATCACAAATTTTTCAAAGACATTCCGCGTGACCGTATTCCCGGTAAGGATCACGAGGAGCACCGGTACGCGGGGATCATTGGTCTGAAACGTCAGCAGAGCGCCATGGGAACCGGACTCCTGCGACACAAAGCGGACCGGTATCAATGATTCTTCACCGGGAAGGATCTCGATCAACCGCGGTCCGGGATAACGGAATGCAATGGAATCCGACAATGCCTGAAATTTAACCACCGCTTTACTCAATCCGTTCTTGTTGCTCAATGTGATATATCGCAGAGAATCTTTTCCCGCCTGGACCGAACCGAAATCATAGAACGCTGTATCGATCGTCAGCATCGGCAGACCGGTGAACTCCAGTTTATATGCACCGCTTTCGCTGCCGATGTAAGCGATATTCGAATTTACCGCATGACCGTTCACCAGCATGAACCGAACATTTTGAACGGAATCGGAGAATTTTTTCCAGTTGTTCCCCCCATCCTCGCTTCCAAAAACACCGAATGGACCTGTTGCCAAGATCTTCCGTTCATCGAACTGGTCGAATAACGCATCATAGGCCCTAATGGATAGCGTATCCCAAAGCGTGCCGCCGTTGGTCGTTTTGAAAACGCGGTACGGAATTCCCGACTGCTCATCGAAGATCGAAGGAAGAAGGATCTCTTTATTATTCTTAGGATTGATGGTAGGACTCAGCGTCAGTATCGGAAGAGAACCGGATGCCGCAGTCGAAGCCATTGATTTTGGGAGATTGCCGGAAATATTGACCCATGTTTTTCCCAGATCAGCTGAACGGTGTAATCCATAACCGGCAAAGTAGATCGCGAGACTGTCCGTCGGATCGAATTCAAAATGTTCCGGCACATGCAGAGTATCGGCATACACAGGAGGATTCACCATTGACCACGATGCTCCGGCATTCGTCGACAATCTCAATCCGTACGCTTTCGTGTGGATCAAAATGAAGTCAGGATTACGATCGGAGACCCGGACGGTCATATCATTGTTGCCTGTCCGGAAATATTGTTTGTTGATGACCACTGTTGAATCAATATTGAAAGCCACATTCCAAGATGCGCCAAGATTTGTACTCCTATAGAGAGAATAGGACGTTCCTGCGTAAACGATATTTCTTTTCTTATCGGCAGCCATCGATGTAACGTATGGACTGCCGAGTCCAATATTGGCAGACGACCAAGTCGCTCCCTCATCAGAAGAACGGATGATTCCTCCTCCGTAAATACCGCCGAACACCTGTTTGCTCGCCGAGGTCTGCTGCAGAGTTACAAGATTACCGACAAGGGATGCATTGATACCGATATTCTTCTTCTGCCATGTAATTCCGGTATCGGCACTCACGAAGATACCGGCGGCTGTGCCGAGATAGAGCTTCCCTTTATTCTTCAGGAACGGAGAGAAGATCGAAGTGATATCGGTAAGTCCGTTGAACACTTTCGTGACCGGCGGTTGTATGAGCGGATTGATCGGGAATACTGAACCCAATCTCGAATCGATCCTGAACAGACCATGCTGAATTGAGGACTGCGCCGGAATTCCGTCAAACTCCGATGCGTTCGATGCAATGAGGAATGAGAATTTGTGTTCACCGTTTGCTCCGACTGCAGGATCGAATCGGTCATAGACCACTGTACCGCAGGTTACTACGCCTGAGAACGGCTGATTATTCACTTTCAGGATCTGCCATGAAGAGTCCGCTTGGTCTGTCTGCATCCCAAAGACACCCGCCGCCGTTCCGATAATTGCCTGGAAATGTGCTTTATCGATCCCCGTTGAATCGATCTCCAGTGCATAGACCCGCCGTGCCGCTCCATACGGCAGGTTTCGATTGAATGGTCTCCAGGAGAACCCGCCGTTCGGAGAGAAGAACATTGCAGTAGTATCATTGAACGATGTAGTAACGATCATCCTGATATTACCGGCATCGGACGGATGGATGGCGATATTATAGACAGGCCGGTTTCCGAAATAGATATTGTCTTTCAGCGGATTCCAATTCTTTCCGCCGTCAGTGGATCGTAAAACTCCGGCATCATCCGAACCATATATAATGGCTGGATTCGCAGGGACAAATTTTACGCTGTGTGTCGGTGAAGGGAATGCAGCGGGTGCATTCCATGTAGAACCTTTATCCGTACTCGTATATAGACCTTTGGAAGTGGCAATCAAGACAACATTGGAGTTGTACGGATGAATGGAGATCTGTCCGATCGTAAGGTTCTGGAAGATATTATTCGGGGTCGTAACGAATCGCCAGGACTCTCCACCGTCCGTTGAACGGTAAAGTCCATTTTCCTTCACAACGGCGAACGTCACATCATCCAGGAATGAACCGGTAACATGTGTTATCATTCCGCCGGAAGGGCCCAACGCTGTCAACGCGGGCTGCTGAGCGAAAAGCAACCCACTGAGAGCGATCACGGCAATAATGATGATTGATCGCATGGTATCAATTTCCCGGAGGCGATGGAGGAGGATCCAATGGTTTGATCACAGCAGCCGGCGGCGTATTCTGTGAACTTGTTCCGGGATTGACGGTATTATTGATGCTGTTCAATGTATTCGATAAACGGTCCGTTATTTGACTGCTTGGACCGCCGCCTCCACCGGGACCGCCGCCGGAACCCGGCGCTGATGCTGAAGGAGGAGGCAGCTGGGCCGACGGTGCAGCTTTGGAAGCAGTCGTGCTTGATTTTGAGGATGACGATTGGCTGGATTGTTTTGTATCGGACTGTTTCTGATCGGATTGACTTGTCTCACCGGACTTCGTATCGGAAGTATTGGATGAGGTAGTCGTAGGTCCGACCATCAGTTCTGCTTTCTTTGCAGAAGATGCACTTGTCTTTGCCTGCGAGAAGTTCGGATCTGCTGTTGCCGCCTGAGAATATGCTTCGAATGCCTGCGTGTACATTCCCTGGTCCTCGTAATCGAGTCCGCGTGAATACTGCAGGAACGCAAAGAAATTCTCTGTCGGTATCTCGAGGATCGCTTCCCGTTCTTCATCCGTCAACTTGATCTTCATTTGATCGATGATCTTGAAGACGAGGTCTTTTTCCATTCGGAAAAAATCCTTCACGCTTCCGGCGATATTCGTGGAAGCATCGATCTCTCCTGTTTTCGCTTTAGCAACGAACGCATCGATATTGATCTTGTCTCCGGTCAGATCGAAGAACGAACCCTTCACCAGTCTGTTCGCCCCGAGAAGTTTTCCGAGACGCGGCGCGGTCTTCTGATCCACAATATCCATCTCGGAAAGATTCATTTCCTGCACCAGTTCCTGGATCCTGATACGTTCCAGCACTTTCAATGATTTCACTTTCGACAGATCGGTAATGAGCATCTCAGACAGACCTTTCTGCAAAGGATTCAATTCCGCTTTCTGTCCTTTATTCTCAAAGTAAAGTATTGCGATAGTGTTCGACGGGATCTTAGCAACATCAAGCTGTTGTTCCATCTGCAGCGCGCGCTGGGCTTCCATTTCCATCTGCTGGCGATAAAGCAGTTTTATTCTTGTCTCCACAACTTCCTTGTATTCGCCGTAGAAGGTCAGCTCATTATAGATCCGGTAATACTGGATCGCTTTGTTGTAATCTTTCTTCCCTTCATATGATGCCGCGATATAATACGCCGCCTGGTCATCTTCGTCATCAAGTTTCAACACTTGAAGAAGAAGTGCCGCAGCATCATCATACTGTTTCTTATTATAGTGTGCGATCGCCATCAACTTGATATACTCTGGTTTATCGGGAGAGAGGACAAGCGCCCGTTTCATTCGGGCGATGGCTTCATCATTCCGTCCTTGATCGATCAGATCGATGGTGATATCGGAAAGGCTAGGACCGCAGGAGATAAGAAGAGCCGCCAGACATGCTGCGTAGAGTGGTGCACGGCGTACAGAACGTTTCATGGATAAACTCCAATAATTACTGCCAATATTGCAAAAATTTGGTCCTTGAGTCAAGGAAACCGCAGGGGATTGAAATCGCGCTTTCAGCGGTGCAAATAGTGTAACAAACAAAGAAGATTTTGAGGTATGATGTTGTACGATGCGTCACATTCCCCGCCTGAATGTGACAGTGACACGTTATTCGTTGCCTTCGCCGCCCATCAAATGTTCTGCTTCTTTTTGAGCCCAGCGGGAAAGAGTATCGCGTTCGGCATCAGTAAGATTTGCTTCAGGATGCAAAGGGATATATTTGGGAAGCGGCATTGATTTATCAGACACTGCTTCATAAATGCCCGAAAGTTTCTGTACCTTTTTGCTGAATTTGTAATTTCCCCATTCCGACATATTGAAATATTTACGCCCTTCCATCACATCGTGCGACACAAGCCATGAGGCAGGAGCAACGTAGGAATAGAACGGCCAAACGGTCCGATTGGAGTGACAATCTTTACAGCCGCGTTCAAGCAGTACACTGACATTTTGCGGGATATTCATTTGTGCAGTGATGGCAAGCGCTGGATCAGACTGAGGGTTCTCTCTGCCCGGCTGAATGAATTGGATAAGAACAAATACTATACCTCCAACAACAATAGAAATTTTAGCAATTTTTTTGAAGTTCATGAAAACCCTTATAAATTTGTTCTTACATTGTGAATGAATATGGAAAAAGCATCCGAAAGATGCAAACACGCACGTCACATTCCGGGATCAATGGATCATCCTGACGAATTCCCGTGAACACACTTGTTCTGCACTCCATTCATGCTTATTTTCTTTCACCTTTACTCTCTACAATCAATAGGAATTTCTTATGTCGCTCATGGTTAGTATTTCAGGAATTCGCGGTGTCGTCGGCGAATCGCTCACACCGGAGATCATCGTTAAATATGCCGCCGGCTTCGCCGAATATTGCGGCCGCGGCACAGTGATCGTCGGAAGGGATGGACGGATCACAGGCAAAGCTGTCTCAGATATTGTTGTTTCGACCCTGCTCCAAATGGGCTGTAATGTCGTATCGCTTGGTATCTGTCCCACTCCGACCGTCGGTCTTGCGATCGAGAAACTTCATGCAGCAGGCGGCATCGCGATCACAGCAAGCCACAATCCGATGATATGGAACGGATTGAAATTCATCGGATCATCAGGGATGTTCCTGAACGGCGATGAGAATAAACAGTTCTGGTCCATCGCCGACAGAGGAAATTTCAAATATCAACCGTGGGACAGACAGGGAACACTAACGGAAGATCCTGATTTCATCAAAGAACATATCCGCAACATCCTCTCACTTCCCTCCATCCGTAAGGGATCAATAGCGGATCGAAAGTTCAAGGTCGTGGTGGACAGTGTGAATGCTGCCGGCGGACTGATCGCACCGCAGCTTCTGAAGGAACTCGGCTGCGAAGTGATCGAGATGAACTGCGAAGTGAGCGGCATCTTCTCGCACACACCGGAACCGATCCCGGAGAATCTCACGGATCTGAGTACGCGCGTTGTGAAAGAAAAAGCGGATCTCGGCATTGCAGTCGATCCGGATGTTGACCGACTTGTACTGATCACGGAAGAAGGAAAACCGTTCGTGGAGGAATACACCATTGTCTCCGCAACAAAATTTGTCCTGCAATCAGAAAAAGAATTAGGACGAACAGGACATAATGTTGTGGTGAATCTTTCAACGACGCGTGCCGTGGAAGATGTCGCCAAAGAATTCGGCGCTACGGTCCATCGCACCCCCGTCGGCGAGATCAATGTCGCATCGAGGATGAAAGCGCTCAGTTCGGTGATCGGAGGCGAAGGAAGCGGCGGAGTGATCCTGCCGGAAGTACATCTCGGCCGGGATGCCATCGTCGGTATCGGTATCTTCATGCAGCTGCTTGCCGACTTCGGCGGAAAAGCGTCCGAACTGAAAGCGAGTCTGCCGCAATATGAGATCGTGAAGAATAAGATCGAACTCGGTTCATTGAGACCGGATGAGATCCTGCTTCGGCTCAATCAGAAATATTCCAAAACGGAAAAGACCAATTTCGATGACGGGCTGAAGATCGATTTCCCGGATTCGTGGGTCCATCTTCGCAAATCCAATACGGAACCGATCATCCGGATCATTGCCGAAGCACGTTCGAGAGAAGAGGCCGCCAAACTCGTCGATCGGTTCCAGCAAGAGATCGTTGGTTGAACGGGATATCGGATCGCGTATATGCATCACAACATTAGGATCCATGATATCCTCCATTTACGATCGATCCCGAAGATCAGTGACCGAAAGCTCATCAATCTGATCAACCATTTCGGCAGCACTCAGGAACTCCTCTCTCAGGATCCCCGCTCCCTTGTGAAAGTGGCGGGGATCAGAGAGAGCGACGCATCGCTTATCAAACACACCCGCATCGATTCAAAACAGATCGAGAATCAATTCTCCCTTATCAATCGTATGAACGGGAGCATTCTCTCGCTATGGGACAAAGATTACCCTGAACATCTTAAGAATATCTACGATCCGCCGCCATTACTTTTCGTTCGAGGGACTCTGCATCCTGCAGATAATTTTTCTATCGCCATAGTCGGCACCCGGCATCCTACTCATTACGGCAAACTCAATGCAGAATTATTTGCAAAGGAACTCGCCACCCGCGGCATCACAGTGGTAAGCGGATTAGCACGCGGAGTCGATACGATCGTTCATAAAGCCGCTGTACAGCACGGAGGAAGGACCGTAGCAGTCCTTGGCGGAAGCATCGACAGGATCTACCCCCGCGAGAATGAACCTCTCGTAAGACTCATCGAGTCCGATGAACATGGCGCGGTCATATCGGAGCTGCCCATGAGCACCCCATCGCATCCCGCATTCTTCCCGCGGAGGAACCGTATCATCAGCGGTATGTCACTCGGAACACTTATAATAGAGTCCGATGAGAACGGCGGCGCCATGATCACCGCTACAACGGCCATCGATCAGAACAGGGAATTATTCTGCATTCCGGGCAATATCGCAGAACGGAAGAGTTTCGGAACAAATAAATTGATCAAGAACGGACAGGCAAAATTGGTCCAGTCTATCGACGATATCATTGACGAACTTGCCGTATCATTGAGGCCGATCCTCAAACAAAAGCCAGTCAATCCTGATTCACCTCAACTGAATGCATTTGAACAGAAGATCTATGACCAGTTATCATCCGAACCAGCCCATATCGACATCATATCGGAATCGGCAAAACTCTCCCCATCCGATGCGCTGGTCAGTCTCCTTGGTCTGGAATTCAAAGGAATCGTCCGTCAAATGGCGGGAAAAATGTTCCATCGTCTTTGACACTACCGCTAAAAACTTCCCGAAAATCTTTCCCCTTATTCAAAAAAATCACTATCTTACCAATAGAAAATGTTCATCATTGGTGAAATAGCGGTTGACCCGTCCGTGTCTGGAACGAAATTTGCATGCGACCTCGATACCTGTAAGGGGGCATGTTGCACATTTCCCGGCGGAAGAGGCGCACCGCTTGCCGATGCCGAGGTACACGAGATCGAACTGGCATACCCGATAGTGAAAGAGTTCCTCCCCGCTGAACACATTGCCGTCATCGAACAGAACGGATTGATCGACGGCAAACCGGGAGATTATGCAACACAATGTGTAGACGGACGTGCGTGCGTGTTCGTATATTTTGACGGCAGCATAGCAAAGTGTGCTATTGAAAAAGCATTCTATGAGAAGAAGGTACAATGGCAGAAACCTCTCTCCTGCCATCTGTTCCCCATCAGGATACGCAAGGATGGAAAAGAGATCCATTACGAATATTTCAGTGAGTGTGTACCGGCGCTGAACAAAGGTATACGGGAGAACATCGAGCTTCACCGTTTCGTCAATGCACCGCTGGAGCGGGCATTCGGAACTTCCTGGACCAAAGAACTGAATGAAACGATAAACAAGAATCGGCCATAATGCTTCATTTATCTCAACAGCAAAAACTTCTTCAAAAACTCACGCCGCAGCAGATCCAGTATCTGAAACTGCTTCAATTGCCGACGCTTGCCCTTGAACAGATGATCAAGACAGAGCTGGAATTGAATCCTCTGCTCGAGGAAGGCAACGACGGTGAGACCGAAGTGGAACAATCAGCGGAAGATACGCCGACCGTTGAAGAAGAAGTGGTGCAGGCCGAAGAAGAGAAGAAAAAAGAGGAATTCTCGTTCGAGGATTACCTCAGCGATGAGGAATCCTTCGCGCCGAAGCGTGAGATGCAGCAGCAGAATGATGACGACGAAAAGGACGAGATACCGATCGCTGCTACGACCCCTCTTGCCGAGAAATTGCTCGATCAACTCCATCTTGCCGATGTAACGGATATGGGGATGCAGGTCGCCGAAGAGATCATCGGGAATATCGATGAGGACGGTTACCTCCGCCGCGATCTGGAATCCATCGTGAACGATATCAATCTCAGCAACAAACTTCACCTGACTGTTGCGCAAGTGGAAGAGGTCCTCCTCATCATCCAGCGGCTGGAACCTGTCGGTATCGCCTCCCGTTCACTTCAGGAATGCTTGATGATCCAGCTGGAATTCTCGAAAGGGGACCACCGCCTGCTGGTGCTTGCACAGAGATTGCTGCACGACCATTTCGATGAGTTCACCAAGAAGCATTACGAGAAGATCGCTGAGGTCCTGAACATCACCATCGACGAAGTGAAGAAGATCCTCGAGATCATCTCCCATCTGAACCCGAAGCCGGGCGAAGGAACGATCGACGCACAGCAGAATTATCTTACTCCGGATTTCATCGTCACAAAGGATGAGGATACATTCATCATCCAGCTGAATGACAAGAATGTCCCTCCGCTCCGCATCAACCGCAATTACAAGGAACTGATGTCCAAACGAAACAAGGATGTCGGCGCCGATACGAAGCAGTTCCTCCGTTCAAAATTCGATGCGGCAAAATGGTTCATCGCATCCATCTACCAGCGCCGCGAGACGATGCTGAAGGTGATGCACGAGATCGTGAACAGACAGCGGGATTTCTTCGAGACCGGTGAAGGATTGAAACCGCTCATCTACAAGGATATCGCGGAAGTGATCCGGATGGATATCTCCACGATCAGCCGTGTGGTGAACGGGAAATACGTGCAGACCGATTTCGGCGTGTTCGAGCTCCGCTACTTCTTCAGCGAAGGGATCAGCACTCAGAGCGGTGAAGATGTCTCCAACAAGGAAGTGAAAGCGCGCATCAAAGAGATCCTCGCAGCAGAAGACAAGTCCAAACCTCTGAGTGACGAGGATATCGCAGCGATCCTGAAGGAAAAAGGTTTTAACATTGCACGGCGGACCGTTGCTAAATACCGGGAATCGATGATGATCCCCGTTGCTCGGCTTCGACGAGCCATATAGTCCTGGCACGAACAGACCATCAATAGTATACAATAAAAAACCCGAACATGATGTTCGGGTTTTTTATTGCATGAGCACAGACTTCGATCAGAATCTCAAGCGCATTCCCATAGTGAATGAACCGGTATGGAATGTTTCCGGATTCGTGACGATCGCGATACTTTGTGTGGCAAAATCGATATCGAATGTATTCGCAAGATGGATACCGAATCCTGCCGACCAGCCGAAACCCTCACGGCCGCCGATGATGACACCTGTCCGCAGCGGAAGCCATCCGGCGAGAGGATCAAGTTCTGTTCCGATGGAGTATTGGGGATCCTTCGTATTACCGCCGATGTTATTCAAACCGAAATGTCCGTCGACAGCGACCAGCCAGCGGAACGGCATGAACTCGAGCACATCATCCAGCTGAACGGCAGCACCGACATGCACAGCCGTCGGAAGATCGAATTCGAATCCGGTCGTATCGACCGTGCGGCCTTTGAATGCATCCTTCAGTTTCTGCTGATTGTCCTTATTAGCAACATCACCAATGGTCAGCGATGCTTTGCCGATGATCGCTCTTGTATTCTTATCCCATTTGATCTTTCCCAGGTCTGTGACGCTGGCACCGAACTGGATATGTTCCAAGATCCGCATCGAAACACCGAAATCAAGACCAACACCTGTTCCTGCCGGTTTCATATTGTCTTGATCGGCATGCGCTTCCCACTGCAGGAAGTCAAAGTTCGCAGTGATGGAATCATTCACCACCACACCTCCCGGAAATGTTTGCGTTACCGGTGTGATGGATCCTTTGTAATGATCTGTCGCTACGAAAGCAAGACCCATGATATACTTTGCACCGACGCCGACCGCGATATCGGAGACCATCGGGAGTTCGAACGGAAGCATATATGCCAACGAGACATTTGATTCCAACAGAGCTTGTCCGTTCACGGCAGTACCGTCGAAATTATAACTCTGACCCGCTCCGTATCCTTTCAACGGGAACTCGAAGTATGCCTTATCAAGATCGAGGTTGACCGCCACACTGGCTGACGGAACGATCGCAAGACCAAAGCTTCCGATCTGGAACGAGATCCCGACCGGCGCATACTCCGCTTTGGTCTGGGTCTTGGTCAACCCGTCGCCTAATTGAGCGAGAAGATCGTTCTTATCCTGTTCTGTCAAGAACTTCGGAAGATTATCTCCGCCGGCGGGATTCGGTATGCCGGTGAAATAATCATTGTATACTTTCAGATTGATCAGATCGCTGCCGAACAGAATACCGACCGGCGTAAGATTGATCGTAACGGTCGCATCACGGTCGGTCAATGCAAGATTCGCCGGATTGACTCCGACGGCATCAAGACCGCGCGAGAATGCCGTGAATGCCCGGCCCATGCCGACCAGACGCGGTGAGTATTTATCTCCCCCTGCAAATGAAGTGGTGGTCATCACCACTTCAAGCGAGAGAAGGATCATCATTGCCGCAATGAATCTTTTGAGCTCAACTGTTTTCATTGTCAATTGTCCTTTCTTCATGAGTAGTGATTATTTTAATTTTGATTCGCTGACAAGGAATATGATGTTCGCTTTCACGGACATTGTCAGTTTGTCAGTGAGATAGAATTGTTTAGCAACATTTCCATTCCCTGCCGTTTTCATCTTCAGTTCGACGGCGCTGAACGATGCATCGGTCAGTTTCCGTGCATCATCCGGTGTAAGATTCAGGAACGTAAAGGATTTCTGTCCGATGCGCGCAGCGGATGTATCAGCCGCGATCCTCAAGGCCGGATAATTGACGCTGTCCGCAAGATTCTGCGGAATGGTCAGCACAGGGGCTGAGATGGTATCCGGAAGGGTCTTGCTCGGCAGAATACCTTTCAACAGGCTGAGTTTTATTTCCACATCCAGCGGGAAGGTATTCTTCACATCCAGATAGATCTTTCCGTTCTTGATCAGTCCGAGCTGTGCAGTATCGCTGAATGTCTGCGAGAATTCCGTCGGAGGGTTCTTCAATACACCGTCCTTGATCCCGATCGCGACCGGAATCGCGTAATCCAATTTCACGTGGATACTGTCCTTCACACCGACCTTGCCGACTCCTGATTTCGGAGACAATAGATCATTGGCACCGTAAAGGTCCATAGGATTCATGATCACATTACCGCGGACGATGAACGTTGAAGGAAGTTCTCCTAGGGTCCCAAGGAAAGAGTTCATCAGCTTATTCACCGAAGCAGTATCGATCTGGATCACTGAAGGATCTCCGGGAAGGATACGTTTTGATATTTTCACTGAATCCGCATAACCGCCTGACTTGTTCACCGGCACGACATACAGATTCACATCGGTCGGGAACAGACCGGTGGTCAATACATTGATATCAAGTTTGATGGCGCTGTTGATCCCCTTCAGCGTAAGATTATTTCCGATATCACCGATACCAACAGGGTACGATGTATTCATTGAGAAAACTTGCGGAGGAATCTTTCCCTGCACCTCCGAGAGTTTGAATGACCCGAATGGTTGAACATCAGCGATCACTTGGTCCGTCTTATTCACCGTAACATATCCGGAACTGGCTTTCAGTGTTTTGATCTCGAGACTGAAGTGCAGAAACTTCGTGACAACAGTATCAAGACCTGATCGTTCGCGGGACACGAAAGAAATATCCTTCATATTGAACGTCGTGACCAAAGAATCTCCCGGCGGGATCTCAATGATCCCGGTTACAGGATCAGTTCCGGGTAATTTATATTCCTTCCCGCCGTTAAGGTTGTCGGTCAGTTCAGAGATAGCAAATTTCACACTCAGCTTTAGAGCAGCTTTATTCACCACCCGGATCTTCATTCCGCCGGATTCAAATTTCGCCAATTTCACTTTGATACTGTCATCCAGCTTTACCGCAGAATCCGGCACAGCCAAAACACTAGTCGGATTGAAATTGATCGTGCTGACCGATGCGGATTGCAGGAATCCATCCGTCAGTGCCAATGTGGAGGTCAGCTTCTCGGTTCCCGCGATATTCTTTCCGAAATAGTTGGAAAGCGTGACAGATCCTTTCAGTTTCAATATTGCATCCATACGCTTATTTGCAAGCTGCACTACATTCGATGATACCGTTGTGTTCGCCGCGATTGTTCCCGGGAACACAAAATTGCCCACAACCTGTGTTGTGTCCTTAAAGTTCACCAATTGCACAGAATTTCCCGAGAACTGAATATCGAATGGGAATGTATTGGTGATCGTCAATTTCATCTGCCCGCTTTCGAAGACGATGAACCTGTATCCTATTGAATCTCCAAACACCTGATTCAGCGCTACCGGCGGAGCAGGATCGGGAACCATTGACTGGATCTGGGCACCGGTGATCGAGACCTCGGCGGAGAGATTATTGCTGGCCGTGATCGTCTTTCCAATAGCATTCGACGTCGCCATTGTCCCCTTAAGTTTCAGGATACCATCCATCTTCTTTCCGGTCAAATTGACCGGAGTCGATGTTGATGTGGTACCGGCATTTATGACGCCGGAGAATGTGAATACCGCTACGACCTCGGATGTATCCGCCGGCTTATTAAAGTTCAGCAGTCGGATCTGATTACCGGAGAACTGGATGTTGAACGGAAAATTATTGGTGAATTTGAGACTCATCGTTCCGTTCGCAAAAGTGATGTATGCGAATTTCGTTGTATCGCCGAAATTCATATCGAGCGGAATAGATGGGATATCAGCAACGAGCGGAACGCCGGTGGGAATGCTAAGCTGAGCTGCAGAGAGGCTCACTGTCTGATTCGGGAACGAAGGATTGAGATTCGCCGAATTGATCCCAAGCTGAGCGGCCGTCAGGCCGAATGTCGGGGGAGTTCCGATATCGATCGGAACAACGCCGATATTCTGCTGGATCGTATTACCTTTCGGTGAAGGCATATTGAACGCAGAAGACGGTACCCCTTGCTGTGAACCGAGAGCATTCTCCGTCGGACGGTAGAGGATGATCGCATTATTGTTCTGATCCCGCGACGAAGTATCGAACTTGGAATCCTTCCTGACCAGATCTGCGAACGTGAACGTCTTGTTCAACAGTGTAAGGTTGATCGGTGTCTCCCATTCCGGAATGACCGGTGCCGGCGGGATCTTGACGCAATCCGCTAACGGAATTGTCAAGAATAGGATGAATAACACATTCATTAATCGCTGATGGATTCTGAACGGTGAGGTGTTCATGAACTCTCCCCTATCGTTAATTTTGGAATATTACGGTATTGCCGCAAAATACGGCTGTTTGTTACGTTATGTGCAAACTTGTGAAGTTTTCTCCGAACAACGTGTGGCTCTGCTCACACGTCAATGGACCTTCTCATCTTTCGGCGGGATCTGAAAACCGAACGGATTCGATGATTCTTCCCCATGGATCTTGATCTCACCGAATTTTTCTTCATACTTCTGGATATTATCCTTTATTGCATTGAGAAGCAATTTTGTATGCTGTGGTGTCATGATCACTCTGGCCTGCACGCGTGCCTTCGGAACTCCCGGAAGGATCCTCGTGAAATCGATGACAAATTCCGCCGGCGAGTGTGTAATGATGGCAAGATTGGAATAGATCCCTTCTGCTTCTTTTTCCCCTAATTCGATGTTGATCTGCTGGGGCGGTTGCGGCGGCTGATTGCTCATAATTCTCCGTAATAAAAATAAGAACTCCCGAAACTGCCGCGGTCAACGGCAGTTTTCGGGAGGTTAATGCACTGATTAATTCTTTCCTGAACGGATCTCATCCGCCTTTTTGAAGGCCTTATCCGCTTTGTCCACTTGTCCTGCATTCGCATACACTTGTCCGAGCAGATCCCAGATGCTCAGCTTGTCGCTGTTCTTCTCTGCGAACTTCTCAAGATACGGAACTGCCTTCTTGTATTTTTCAACGTACGATTTGTCATCAGAATTCTTCTTCTTGTTCGCTTCCAGATCATCATTCGCCCAATCCACATATGTTGCACCGATATTATAGATCGCATCGAAGAATTCGGGATCCAGTGCAACGGCCGCTTCGAATTCATTGATCGCGTCCTGGAATTTCTTGTCTTTCAGATAGAACACGCCGAGTGTGTAGCGGTCATATTTGTTCGACGGATCCTTTTCCACTTTCTGAAGAAGGAATGCTTTTGCAAGATCGCGTTTTCCGGATTGGATATATGCAATGGAGAGATTGTCTGTGATCTCTGCATCGTTACTGAAGGTCTTATTCGCATTCGCATAGACAGCGATCGCGCGGTCATATTCGATCATTGCGCCTTTGTATTTCGAAGAATCGACCTGCGGTACATATTTGGAGGACAGCTTCGTCACTTTTTCGCCGGAGACCTCAACGGAGAGATTGTATTTCTGGAAATTCCATTCTTCATCTGCGGGTTTGTTCTTGTCTTTCTTCGCACCGGCTTTTGCTGCAACGGGTTTCTTTGTGGTAGGCTGACCAAGATAATAGGTGACATCGGATGAATTCATCCCGACATACAACGACTTGATCTTGTTCCATTCTTCCATCACATCCTTATTGTCCTGCATGAATTCTTCCTGCAGTTTGATCGCACGATTCAGCGGAAGTCTGCCGAGACTCTTTGCCGACTTGATATCTTTGAATTTATTGAATGTGCTCTCGAAGATCTTCTCTGCCGATTTTTCGTCGCCCATTTTGATATACGTGACGGCAAGATTGTAATATCCCTGGATACTATCCGGCATCAGTTTGGTCGAAGCTTCCAGATATTCGATCGCAAGCTTCAATGAATCCGGAACATCGGAATCGTTATAAAGATTGCTGCCGCGGTTCACGTTGATCGCCCACGCCTGAAAGAGCAGGTTGTCGATCTCTTTCTTGTGTGCATTGGAGACTTCGATCGCTTTATCGAACGCTTCCTTCATGCCAAGGTACCGTTTCAATTCATACCGCGCCTGACCCATTCTGAACCATGCCATCTCATTCTTCGGATTCGCTTTTGATTCCAGTGTGAAGAATGAATCTGCTTTGGCGAATAGTTTAAGACGGTCGGCAGCAGAGGTCTTCGGATCGACTGCCTGACTCAATGCTAAGTTTCCCGTTGTCATGAATTGCGAGCAATCAAAACCAAAGAACACGAGCGATAGCGACATCAAAAATAGTAACGAAACTGCTTGTTTCTTTTTCATAAAAATTAATCCTTAGAGTTTGTTAGGTGATAACTGTGCAATGTACAACGATGCTGCCGCCACCCGAGAAACTTTTTACTACGGCTTTTTGATCGCTGATAATGTTCATGGGTCATTGTGCAGCGAAACGGATTCCGTCGTTTCCGCCGTAAGGAGAAACCGACCCGGAAGTCCTTTACCGTGCCCAATCTAACCAAAAACTATTAATTTTCGAAATATAGAGATTTTTCCCTTTAAATTCCCCACTCTTTTTTCCGCTTTCTTCGTGATATTTTTTTGTCTACTTTCTCTGCGTAGTAGTTCAACATTTACATTGGAACAATAATGAGCACAATTTTCACCAAGATCATCAACAGAGAGATCCCGGCTGAGATCCTCTATGAGACCGACAATGTCATCTCTATTATAGACATCATGCCGATCCATTACGGTCATGCACTGGTGATCCCGAAAAAGGAATACAAGAATTTCCTGGAGATCCCCGAATCGGAATTGGGTGAGTTAATGACCGTTGCTCAAAAAGTGGCTAAATCCATTGTGAAAACGTTCAATTTGGAAGGATTCAACATCTTCGCCAATAACGGCGAAGTAGCAGGACAGTCAGTGTTCCATTTCCATATTCATATCACTCCTCGTTACGCCAATGACAATATCTCTTTCCATCTGAACCTGAAGAAATACGCCGACGGCCAGATGAAGGAAGTAGCTGATAAAATTCGAACAAACATCGCTTAATTCATTCAACTGGGATCCTCCGTTCGGCGGATCCATTTTCTGAACAAAGGGAAAACATATGGCTGAAAAAATCTCGATCCAAAATGGAAAACTCACTGTTCCGGACAATCCTGTCATCCCATTCATTGAAGGCGACGGTACGGGACGAGATATCTGGCGTTCATCTGTCCGTGTTTTTGATGCTGCGGTAGCGAAAGCATACGGCGGAAAACGAAAGATCGAATGGAAAGAGGTCCTTGCAGGACAAAAGTCGTTCGACAAACTGAACAACTGGCTTCCGGATGAAACGATCGACGCATTCAAAGAATATCTCGTCGGCATCAAGGGTCCGCTCACCACGCCCGTCGGCGGCGGCATCCGCTCGCTGAACGTCGCACTGCGTCAAATGCTCGATCTGTATGTCTGCCTTCGTCCCGTCATGTGGTTCAAAGGGGTCCCTTCTCCTGTGAAGCATCCCGAAAAAGTGGATATGGTCATCTTCCGTGAGAATACCGAAGACATCTATGCAGGGATCGAATTCGCCGGCGGATCACCGGAAGCACAGAAAGTGCTCGACTTCATTCAGAAGGAATTCCCGAAGAGCTTCGACAAGATCCGGTTCGGCACGAAACAGAAAGCAGAAGAGTATTGGAATTTGGTCGGTGCAAAAGATTTCAATACCGATGTAAATGTCGGTGTAGGTGTGAAAGCGGTCAGCTATTCCGGTACCATTCGTCTGATCCACAGCGCCATCAGTTACGCGATCAAGAACAACCGCAAGAGCGTCACGATCGTGCACAAAGGAAACATCATGAAATACACCGAAGGCGGATTCCGCGAATGGGGCTACCAGACCGCGAAACAATTCTTCGGCGCAGTGGAGATCGACGGCGGACCATGGTGCAGGATCCCCGAAGGAAAACCGGGAGCAGGGATCGTCATTAAAGATGCGATCGCCGATATTACGCTGCAGCAGGTACTGACACGTCCGGAAGAGTTCGATGTGATCGCTACACTGAACCTGAACGGCGACTATCTCTCCGATGCACTTGCTGCGCAGGTCGGCGGTATCGGTATCGCGCCCGGCGGCAACATCAATTACATCACCGGTCATGCCATCTTCGAAGCGACGCACGGAACGGCACCGAAGTACGCCGATCTGGACAAAGTGAATCCGGGTTCCGTAGTACTGAGCGGTGAGATGATGTTCCGCTATTTGGGCTGGACCGAAGCAGCGGATCTGATCATCAAAGGAATGAACGGTGCGATCGGCGCAAAATCCGTCACCTACGATTTTGCCCGTCAGATGGAAGGTGCAAAAGAGATCAAGTGTTCGGAGTTCGGCGATGCTTTGATCGCGCACATGTAAGACAGAACAATATCGCTCAAACAAAAAACGTCCGACGAAAGTCGGACGTTTTTTTTTGATACATGTGTTCTTTGAAATCTTTAGCGCCCAGTCGAATAGAACAGAATTAAAATTTGATCTTCTTTTTAATGTCTGCCGGAGCCGGTGCGGCGGGTTTTATTTCCGGCAGCGGGAATTCTCCCTCAGCGGTGATCGGCACATTGAACTTCAGTATTTTCCAATCGATCTTGAAGAGGATGTCCATCTTGAAATGGATCGTCTTCTCTCCGCCGAGAACAGCTTTGGTCAATTCCGATGCGGATTTGAATACGTTCACATAGTTGATCTCCAGCGGAAGTTTCAATTCCGATTTACCTCCGGCCGGTATCGTGAACTTCATATCCTTTCCCGTTGCCGTGCTGTTCCCTTTCAGGAACAATTCATAATCCGCCAGCACTCCATCGATTCCGACAGAATTGGGATTGTCAACGATATAGACGAATTCCACTTCTGTCTTTTCCATCGTCACACTTTTGATATCGACTCTATCATAGACGATGGTCGGCTTCTGCGGCGGTGCGATCTTCATTTTTGAGAACTGACCAAACATCGAAACTGTAGAAATGATGACCATCAAAGCAATGGCCCAAACGATACGCGAATTCATTCTTTCTCCTTATTGATTTGTATTATGTTTATGCTTTCGGTGCCGAATCCATAGAACAGCGGGATAATTAGATAGAATCGATATCTTCTCCTAAAGCTATTCTTGAGAATATCCAGAAAAGAGCAAAAGTTCAATGTAAATCTCCACGAAAATTGCTCTTTTGCAGCTCTGCAAATTTTTCTACGTCTGCATGATCCTCATCCTGCTGAAGATTATCTTGGAGAAAGAGCAATTTTTCGGTAAATTATCTAATTAGCAGGAATGAATGACAAAATTTCATCCCTGGCGACAATAGAATTCTTCCTGACCAGCAATACAGAGTGTGAATGACGCAGCCGAAGAAAAGCACGCTCGTCCGTACTGTTCAGCAGTTCATGACGGTCAACGCATTGGTGCCTTCCGGTGGCCATGTGATCATCGCGGTAAGCGGCGGCATCGATTCGATGGTTTTGCTGGATATCTTTGCAAAACTGCAGGAACCGCTTCGGCTGACACTGACTGCGGCGCATGTTAATTTTCAATTGCGCGGTAAAGAATCCGATGCAGACGAGGTATTCGTTAAGAGGGCAGCCGATCAGTATCAGATCCCTCTCTATATTAAGAGGATCGATACCGGCAGATCAGCAAAGAAAAGAAAACGTTCCATTCAGGAAACAGCCAGAGATATCCGCTATTCGTTCTTTGACACGCTTCGCGAAAAACTCAATGCCGACTGCATCGTAACGGCGCATCATTCCGGCGATAATACGGAAACGGTGCTGATCAATCTTCTCCGCGGCAGCGGAATTGACGGTCTGGCAGGAATTCCGATGAAAAGGGATTCGATCATCCGCCCGCTGCTGTGTGCTGACCGTGCAGAGGTCCTGAACTATGCTAAGGCGAACGGGATCAAATTCCGAAACGATTCATCTAATATGAAAGATGATTATACAAGGAATTATTTGAGGAATTCGGTCATTCCGATGCTTGAACAAAGGATCAATCCATCTCTCAATGATACGATCCGGAATACTTCGACAGTGCTGCGTTCTATTGCTGATCATTTGAACATCGAAACTGATCGGGCCTTTAAAAAGGTCATTTCGAACAATGAAATTATCCTGATCCCGTTCGGACGATATCATCAAGTGATTCAACAGTCTGTGATCCATCGATTATTGAATAACTTGGATATTGAACCGACGTTCTCAAAGATCTCGGCTGTCCATCAATTGGCGGAACAACAAAAAGGGTCCACCGTCCAATTACACAGAGAATGGACAGCGGAACGGCTAGCAGACAAGATCATCCTCCAACGGAGGACAGCGGAGCGTCCATTTAAAAAGTTTATTATACCCCGGGAAGGAACATATTCCTCCGGAAACGTTGTTGTTACTGTTACAAAGTCCGACATCCCTGACAATAAAAAGAGGTCCAATCCGTCTGAAGAGTATGTTGATGCCTCAACGATATCATTTCCGCTGATCGTGCGGACATGGCGGACCGGTGATTCCTTTTGTCCCATCGGGATGAAAGGAACAAGAAAATTAAGTGACTTTTTCGTTGATTTGAAACTGTCACAGAAAGAAAAAAAAGAAATTCCGGTGCTCGAATGCAGCGGCGAGATCGTGTGGGTGGCGGGAAAGCGTTTGGATGACCGGTTCAAATTAACCGATTCTACATCATCAACATATCACCTAACGGTAAAATATAATGGCCAAAAAGACGATCATCGTTAACAATGAAGAATTCGAACCGTACATCAACGAGAAGAAGCTCCGTACCAGGATCAAAGAACTCGGGAAGAAACTCAGCAAGGATTATAAAGGCAAGACACCGATCTTCATCGGCGTGCTGAATGGATCATTCATCTTCTTCTCGGACCTGATCCGCGAAGTGACGATCGAATGTGAAGTGGATTTTCTGAAATTATCCAGCTATGGTGATGCAAAGGTCTCGTCCGGTAATGTGCATATGCTGAAGGATCTGAACTGTCAGGTGATGGGACGCGATATCGTGATCGTTGAAGACATCATTGATTCAGGTCTATCGATCGACTTCATCAAGCGGTTGTTGCTTGCACAGAACCCAAAGTCCTTCAATGTTGTTTCACTATTATATAAGAGCAAAGCAGTGAAGATCGATTTCCCTGTGAAATATATCGGATTCAAAATACCAAACGATTTCGTGGTCGGCTACGGACTGGATTACGCTCAAAAAGGGCGCAACGTTCCTGCCATCTATAAGATCGTCGAGAACAAGAAATAATTTTCCGGAGAAGATAGAGTTATGTCAGAAGAAAAAAAGAACGAACAGAACAACAACGACAAACAGAACGAAAAGCGCCAGTTCCTTCCGAAGATGAAACGGCCGAAGACGCCGAACAGGAACGACGATGAATTCAACTGGAGCAAAGCATTCCGTGTCGTGCTCAGCTGGTCCGCCATAATCATGGCGGTCTTCCTGGTGATGACGATCTTCAAAGGAGCGGAAGCGACGGAATACGACATCTCCTTCACACAGTATCAGGAATTTCTCGGCAAGAATCTCATCGCCAAAGCAACGGTGAAGAAATCGAATCTGAATGATTTCGATTTTCACGGCGTGATGCGCGAACCGCAGGAGATCGCCCTTGCCAGTGGCAAACGGGTGAAAGTGGAAAAATTCACACTCACACTCCCCTACACCAATATCGATGACGCCGTCATCGCGCAGTGGACTCAGCATAACGTCGCTTTCACCATTTCCAAAGAGGACGGAATGTGGACGAACATGCTCATCACCGCACTGCCGTGGGTGATCATCATCGGTATCTGGATCTTCATTTTCCGCAGGATGCAGGGGGGCGGAACGAAAGGGATCTTCTCGTTCGGAAAAAGCCGTGCGAAGATGCTGAATGAAGGACAGATCCGCATCACGTTCGCCGATGTGGCGGGATGTGATGAAGCAAAAGTTGAACTGCAGGAAGTGATCGAATTCCTCCGCGATCCGGCGAAGTTCCAGCGGCTCGGCGGAAAGATCCCGCGCGGCGTATTGCTGCTCGGTCCTCCCGGCACCGGAAAGACATTGCTTGCCCGCGCTGTGGCAGGAGAAGCAGGGGTCCCCTTCTTCTCCATCAGCGGAGCGGACTTCGTGGAAATGTTCGTCGGCGTCGGCGCAAGCCGTGTTCGCGACCTGTTCGATCAGGGAAAGAAAAGCGCTCCGTGCATCATCTTCATTGACGAGATCGATGCGGTCGGACGTCACCGCGGCGCAGGTCTCGGCGGCGGTCACGATGAACGTGAACAGACATTGAACCAGCTTCTTGTTGAGATGGATGGATTCGAACAGAATAACGGCGTGATCCTCATTGCTGCAACGAACAGACCCGATGTGCTCGATCCCGCTTTGATGCGTCCGGGGCGTTTCGACCGCCAGGTAGTTGTAGACCGTCCGGATGTGCGAGGCCGTGAAGGAATTTTGAAAGTGCATACGAAGAATATTCCGTTGGCATTGGATATCAAGCTGGATGTGCTAGCAAAAGGAACACCAGGACTCTCCGGTGCGGACCTTGCGAATCTTGTGAACGAAGCGGCGCTGCTTGCCGCGCGCAAGAATCAAAAAGAAGTGAACATGCGCAACTTCGAAGAAGCGAAAGATAAAGTGATGATGGGAACGGAACGCAAGTCGATGCTGATCTCCGACAAAGAGAAACGGATCACCGCGTATCACGAGGCGGGACACGTTCTTGTGGCGAAATACATCCCGGAATCCGATCCGATCCACAAAGTGACGATCATTCCGCGCGGACGTGCACTCGGCGTGACGACATCGCTCCCGATCGACGAGAAGCATACCTATTCAAAGAAATATCTCGAAGCACTGCTCGCCATGCTGTTCGGCGGCAGGATCGCGGAGAAACTCGTCTTCAACGAATTCACCACAGGGGCAGGCAACGACATTGAACGTGCAAGCAATCTTGCCCGCAAGATGGTCTGCGAATGGGGCATGAGCGAGAAGATGGGACCGTTGACCTACGGTG
Source organism: Bacteroidota bacterium (assembly GCA_049317705.1). Classification (GTDB taxonomy): domain Bacteria; phylum Bacteroidota; class Ignavibacteria; order UBA10030; family UBA8401; genus UBA8401. Next base: position 33,511 of record JBMOHT010000020.1, read on the forward strand.
CAAAAGAAGAGGAATTGTTCCTCGGCCGTGAAGTGACGAAGCACCGCGATTACAGCGAAGAGACCGGGAAAGCGATCGATGAAGAAGTGAAGAAGATCATCAACACCGCCGAAAAGCGTGCGATCGAGATCCTCTCAAACAACATCGACAAACTGCATACGCTCTCCAACATCCTGCTGGAGCGGGAGATCCTGGACAGCGAAGAGATCGACAAAGTACTCCGCGGTGAACAGCTTCCCGCAATGGAAAAGAACATCGATGCTCCGCCTTCAACACCCCCGGCATCACTGCCGACACCGGTGATCGAGGCGGCAGTCAGCGCTGCAGCGGAGAACGTGGCGGAGAATACTGTTGAAACGAAACCGAAACCACGTGCCCGCACGCGAAAATCATAACGCATGATCAACGCTGCGAATATCGATTATAAAGCGGAGATCGCCCGTAAAGCGATCCACTTTTGCTCGCTGAGCATACCAGTGATCTACTATTTTATCGAGCGCGACCTGGCACTGATGATCCTTGTGCCGGTCACGCTCAGTTTTTTAACAGTGGATCTGCTGCGGTACTATCATGGACCGACCTCTGAGCTCTTCTATAAGATCTTTAGTTTCATGCTCCGCAAGCACGAGCAGGATCCGAACTCCAAACGGCTGAACGGTGCAACGAATGTTCTGATCGCAGCGAGTATCTGCGTGATCGTCTTTCCGAAACTGATCGTCCTGACGGCATTCCCGATCCTCATCGTCTCCGATTCCGTCGCGGCACTGTTCGGACGGCGGTACGGAAAACGGAAATTCCTTCAGAAAAGTCTTGAAGGAAGCATCGCCTTCTTCGCCTCCGCCCTTCTGGTTGTGTATTTCACTCCGAAGGTCGATTATTCCATCACCGAGTATGCGATCGGTGCACTTGCCGCATTGGTCGGTACGGTCGTCGAAGCCGGCTCATGGAAGATCGATGACAATCTTTCGATACCTCTTTCCGTCGGTGCGGTGATGTGGGGATTGTATCTGACATCCTATCCCGCGGTCAATCTCTTCCATATCACATTCCACTAAGAGAACTCCTATGAGCAAGATCAAATTCGGTCTCCCGAAAGGGAGTCTACAGGAATCGACATTACAGCTGCTGTCTAAAGCAGGATTCAATTTCTCCGTCTCTTCCCGCTCCTATTTCCCGTCGGTCGATGATGAGGAACTGGAAGGGATGCTCATCCGTGCTCAGGAGATCCCCCGCTACATCGAGGATGGTGTATTCGATGCCGGTCTGACCGGATACGACTGGATCATTGAGAACGGCGTGGATGTCGTCAGCGTCTGCGATCTGATCTATTCCAAGCAGTCCATGCGAAAAGTGAAATGGGTATTGGCCGTCCATGAGGATTCTCCCGTTAAGACGGTGAAAGATCTTGAAGGAAAACGGATCGCAACGGAAGTTGTCGGCATCACCAAAGCGTATCTTAAGAAGCACGGAGTGAATGCTGCGGTTGAATTCTCCTGGGGCGCAACGGAAGTGAAGACACCGGATCTGGTCGATGCGATCGTTGAAGTGACGGAGACCGGAAGTTCGCTGCGTGCGAACAAACTCCGCATCGTCGATGTGGTGCTTGAGTCGAACACTAAACTGATCGCGAACAAAGCGAGCTGGAACGATCCGTGGAAGCGTGAGAAGATCGAGAATATTGCTATGCTGCTGCAAGGTGCGATCAACGCCGGTTCCCGTGTGGGACTTAAAATGAATCTAAAGAAAGCAGATCTGGAGAAGGTCATCGCATTGATCCCTGCACTGCGTACACCAACCATATCACAGCTCTCTGATCCGGAATGGGTCGCTATTGAAACGATCCTTGAAGAGAAAGTGGTCCGTGCGATCATTCCGCAACTGAAACGCGCCGGAGCGGAAGGGATCATCGAGTATCCGCTGAATAAGGTCATTTACTGATCTATTTTTTTTAAGGGGCACATAGTGCCCCTTATGATTTTGACTTCACTACACAATATTTCCTCCGAACGACCATCTTCCCTCCGTTCAATCTTGATTCTGTTGAAATAATAGAGCAATTTCACACTGACGGTATTGATAATCCATTCAACCGGAGATATGTCATGAAACAAGAATACAGCACTATCCCATCCTATAATCGCGCACAGAGCAAATCGGATAAAGCAGTGTTTGATCTTCTGAAGAAAGAGATCGACCGGGCAATGCCGAAAGCAGAGAGCAGGATCTGGCACGGAAGTCCTGTGTGGTTCCTGGACGGAAATCCGATCGTCGGATATCATAAACTGAAAGAGCATGTCCGCATTCTGTTTTGGAGCGGACAAACGTTCGATGAAGAGGGACTCATCTCCGAAGGGACCTTCAAAGCCGCCGAAGCACGATTTAGTTCAGTCGACGATATAAGGGTGACCCATCTGCGGCGATGGCTGTCCAAATCAAAAAAAATACAGTGGGATTACAAGAATATCGTAAGACGAAAAGGCGTTTTGGAGAGATTGAAATAAAGCACGCCGGGTTGTCCGGTATATCCCGATCGTCAGGCGCTAGTACCGATTTCATTCCTTGAATCTCGCACCATCTCTTTCTACATTTATCACAATGTTCGTCCATCAACCACCGGAGATTCTCCTTGAGATCATTCGTTATCCTCGTTTTTCTCGCTTCACAGCTCTATTCCCAAACAACTGATGCCCTCTTTCTGAGGGTTGTCCTTCCCGAAAAAGATACGGTCAATTTCAGTTCATCCCGTCACCGCATCGCCGCATCCACGAATGTCACTTCACGCGCATTCATCAATTATAAAGAAGTGAAGGTCTATCCCAGCGGAGCGTTCGTTGGGATGCATAATCTTACCTCTGACACAACCGTTCTTCATATCGCGGTCTTCAATCCAAACGGCGATTCATTATATAAAGATATTCTTTTCCTTAAACCGATCGCCAAGACCTATCCCGCAGGAGAGATCTATATCGATAATATTTCCCTCCCTTCGGAAGATTCATGGGTAATGACAGACGATGTCATCGAAGTGCGTATGCGCGGAACTCCCGGTCAGCAGCCGGAGTTCAGCATTGACGGAGTTGAATCCGGAATACCGATGCGCGAATTAACGGCTAAGAACGGCGCCGGACTCGGAAGTTATGTCGGCCAATACAAAGTGAAAGCAACAGACAAATGCTCCGATGCCAACGTGACTGTGAAGATGTCCAAGAACTTCTTCAGCAGTGAAAAAGCAACAGCAAAAGGAAAGATCTCCATCATACAGGACTCACTCCCCCGCGTTGCTGAATTGACCGGGAAACGTCCGTTCCTGAATGCAGGACTCGGAACGGACAGACTTGGAGGAGCAAAACTGGGATTCCTCACGGAAGGTGTCCGCCTTGTGGTCAGCGGAAAGGTCGGTTCGCAATACCGCGTAAAATTATCCAATGCAATGGAAGGTTGGCTTCCACAGGATTACGCGCAGCTGCTTCCTGCAAACACATCGCTCCCATACACGCTCACCGGTTCTATCGTCACATCGGGAACCGACACGGAAGATATCGTAAGGATCGGTCTGGGACAGAAGGTCCCATACACCAGCGAACAATTGATGGACCCGATGGCGCTTGTTGTGAACATCTACGGTGCAACATCCAATACGAATTGGATCACGCACAATCTTTCCGCCGCCGGGATCCAACAGGTGAAGGCAACGCAGGTCGGTGAACAGCAATTCCAGGTGACGATCTACCTGAAACAAACGCAGCACTGGGGATATGATATCGGTTACGAAGGAACGACGATGCGCGTTAGGATCCGCAGAGCACCGGTCGTGTCGGATACCACAAAGCCGTTATCCAAACTCCTTATCGCGATCGATGCGGGACACGGCATCGGAAGCGAAGGGGCGAAAGGTTCGACCGGTACGATTGAAAAAAATTTTACGCTCGCAATTGCGAAAGAGCTCAATGCGCAGTTGACTGCGAAAGGTATCCGGACAATCATGACACGCGAAACAGATTCGAATGTGACAATGACGGACCGTGCGGACAAAGTGATCAATGCAAATGTAAATCTGTTCGTCAGCATCCACTGCAATTCCATCGGTGAGACCTCTGATGCAGAGCAAGTGAAAGGGACGAGCACGTATTACCGTTACCCGGGATTCAAACCGCTGGCTGATATCATGTATAAAAAGATGCTCTCACTCGGACTCGCCGAATGGGGTGTGACGGGGAATTTCAATTTTTCACTCAGCGGACCGAC
>JBMOHT010000021.1:0-37215 GCA_049317705.1 Bacteroidota bacterium
GTTGGCCGGTCACCGGCGAAGACAAGCGCTGAGATGAGAAGAGTCGAAACTGCGATGTGAATGAAGGGAGAGCGCTTCATTATTCCTCCGAATACCAATGACGGTTGATCATTTGATGACCACACGATGAAATGGAAATATGTTGAGACAAATGTATCAATCGTTCATTACATCAATGTAATATTCTCCTGTCTGAAATTCAACGTTTTTATCTGAGGCGAATTATTCATATTATTGGTGACAATGAAGCTGAAATTCCATTTTACGATCGTGTTGTTCCTCCTTGCCGGCTGTGCCGGACAGAGACCGCCTGAAGGCGGTCCTGCTGATTCCGTTCCGCCGGAGATCATCTCCGTGACGCCGGCTCCGAATACAGTGAACTTTACCGATAACAGCATCGTGATCGAGTTCAGTGAGTATGTAGACCGCCGGTCCGTTGAAGATGCGGTCTTCATCTCACCCGCCATCGATGAGAAGGAATTCGACTGGAGCGGCACAGAGGTCGAGATCATCTTCCATCAGGAACTGCGCAAGAATACTACCTATGTGCTCACCATCGGGACCGATGTGACGGATGTCCGTGCCAGGAACAGGATGGCTAAGGCCTTCGCACTCGCGTTCTCCACCGGCAGCAAGATCGATAACGGCATCATCGCCGGGAAAGTGATCGATGAAAAACCGGACGGAGTGATGATCTTTTCATATCGTCTGAATTCGATCCTTGCCGATACCCTGAATCCCGCGATATCGAAACCCGATCATCTTACACAGACAGGGAAGAACGGTGAATTCTCGCTGACCAATCTTGCGGCGGGTAAATACCGGCTGTTCGCTATTCGCGATGAATACAGGAACCTGCTCTATGATGCCGAGACCGACGATGTCGGGACAACCGATGATATAACCCTGACCGAAAAAGATACACTTGCGGCAGGCATCGCATTCACCATCGCGAAAGAAGATACGACACCGCCGAGGATCTCGTCCGTCACAGCGACCGACAGCCGGCATCTCAGTGTTCAGTTCAGCGAACCGATGGATTCCGCTTCGATCGCCGGAGGAGTCTACCGTATTACGGACACGCTCTCGCAGCCGTTATTGAATGTGCTGCATTCCTTTCCTGTGAATCCTCAATTCTCCATGATCACACTCGTGACGGAGATGCAGACGAAGGATTCAATGTATGTGCTGCAGGTGAGCGGTGTGAAGGATAAGAACGGATTCCTCATCAATTCCGGTGCACGGATGAAGCAATTCAACGGGTCAGGTGTGAAGGATACAATACCGCCGAAAGTGCTGACCTCGTCATTCCAGGACAATGGATCCAAGGTCCTGCCGGATGATGAGATCGTCTTTCAGTTCAATGATGTGATCCTGAGACCGGTATCCGATACTGCAGCGGTCATCCGCCGGGTGAAGGACAGTTCGCTTGTGCCGTTCTCCATTCAGATCCGTTCACTCAATACACTGGTGATCAAACCACGGAAGAAACTGAATATCGATGATCAATACGTTCTTTCATTCAAATGGAACGGCATCAAGGACATTTTCGGGAATTACTTTAAGGACAGTATCAGCACAGCGGGATTCGGTGTGGATGATCCTGAGAATTACGGAAGCATCGATGGTGTGTTCGCGGGATTCGGCGGGACGAGGAATACCGTTACGGCAGTGAATCTCAGCGATAAGAAACAGCCTGAACGAAAGACACTAACGTCAGGGAATGGTAAATTCTCATTTACCATTCTGCCGGAAGGACGTTACTCACTGAAAGCATTCGATGATATGAACGGCAACCTGCTCCAGGATGCCGGTAAACCATTCCCTTGGAAAAAATCAGAACGATTCCTGCTCTATCGAGACACCATCCGAGTCCGAGCCCGCTGGCCGGTGGACGGTGTGATATTCAATTCGAAATGATCCCCGCACTCATCTGAGATTACTGTCGGTGGACTCTTGAACATTCGTTTCAAGCGTCCATGGTTCAGACGGTAAATATCACTTCACAAAATTCTCGCAAAGACCCGCCATAAAAATGGCGGGCAGGCGCAAAGGACATTATTCATACATATCTTTGTGTCTTTGTGTGGAATTATCGCTGAGATTCAACAGGATCTTATTTGATCACCGATGTGCTGTCGATCGGAACGGGGAGCGGCGGTTTAGGGAGTTGATTCCTGATGATCCTGTCGGGAACGATCCAGGCATTCTTATAACCTTGGGCTTTCAACTGATCCATCAGAGATTTTGCTTCTGCCCGATTCGAGAAATCACCGGCACGGATCTTATACGTAGGCGCTTCGAAGACAAGATAGATCCATAATTCGGGAAAAAGCTGGGTCACAGCGGTGCGCGCGGTGTTGGCTTCCTCGAACATATTCGTCGCCAGGATCTGCACCCTGAATCCCTGCAGCGTCTCCGGAGCAGCAGTGGTCAGCTGATCGATGGAGCGTCCTGCGGTCTTGCCGGTGTCGTTCCTCTTGTAAAGATACACTTCAGTATCATAGAAGGAGGGCTTGAACGAACGCTCGAACGTATTCAACTGTTCTTTTCTCGGTTGATACCCCGAGTCCGCCGGTGCGGTGGTCTGTGCTGAAAGGATGCCGAAGAGAAGGAAAAAGGAAAGTACGATTCGGTTCATGATCATTTCGTCCAGTGGGATACCCAGATCCCCGGATAGTCCTGAGGATATTCTTTGTTCATCTTAGAGATAAATTGTGAAGCCGCACTCCGTGTTGAGAATGTGCCGACACAGACACGCGTCAGTTGCAGTGTGCTGTCGAACAGGATGCGGACCGGCAGTTTGAACCGTGCCGACAATTGTTCCTGATGCCGTTTCACATTGCTCTGCAGTTTGAATGCACCGACCTCGACCGTGTAGAACCTCTTCGGAGCGGAAGCTTTTACGGAGATGGAAGATGGGGCGGAACTCTGCCGTTGCTTTTTCTGCACATCCACGGTATCCGCCTGAACGGTGAAATGCTGGGGAGCCGATTTTTCTTTGACGATCGGAACAGTCTGCTGAGGCTGCGCAACGGGTTCCTGAACGGTTGTCGTATCCTGCGTCTCGAATTCAGTGACGGATTCATCCTCTGCAGCGGTTTCGTTTCCGGACGAACATCCGTACCACAACAGGCAAAATCCGATCACAAGGGCGATATGGAAGAATGATTTAATATTTTACTCCTGATGTTCCGATATTCTCAATAGGGTGCCACGTCGTTTTTATCTCCTGTAGATCGATAATCAGATACGGATGTTCGTTCTCCGATTTCGACCATTCCTTATTCCAGAAGAGTGTCCGTTTCACATTCAGCGATGAGTTCTCCGCGATCATTTTCTTCTCTGCTTCATTATCCCTGCAGTAAATGACCGCATTCACATCCATATGATTGGAGAATTGCGCTGCAAGTTCAGCGGACGTCCCGGTGAGGATATTCACGACTCCGCCCGGCACATCCGAAGTCGCAAGCACTTCCGCAAAAGTGATGGAACAGAGCGGCAAAGCATACGATGCAAGCGCAACGCACGTATTCCCGCCGGCGATCACCGGCGCTATCACAGAGACGAGTCCAAGCAGCGATGTATCCTCCGGCGCGATAACGGCTACGACGCCGGTCGGTTCGGGAACGGAGAAATTGAAATGGGATGATGCAACAGGATTCACCGTGCCGAACATCTGCTGATATTTATCGCACCATCCGCTGTAATAGACCAGTCGGTCGATGGATTGCTCTACTTCGGCAGCGGCGGACTTTTGTGTCGAACCCTGCTGTATCAATTCGTGAATGAACTGTTCTTTCCGTCCTTCAAGCATCTCGGCGATACGGTAGAGGATCTGTCCGCGGTTGAATGCCGGGCGTGAGGACCATCCGCCGAATGCGTTACGGGCGGCGACGGCGGCGTTCCGGAAATCCTTCCGCGACGAGAGACTCACATTCGCGACAGGTTCTCCCTTTTTATTCGTCAGGGAATAATACCGACCGCTTTCCGTTCTCGGGAACTGTCCGCCGATATAGATCTTATATGTTTTCAACACTTCAATTCGTGACATTGTCGTTTTCCAATAATTATAAACTAACGTAGGGAAGAAGGCCGTGCAGCCCGCCTTCACGTCCGAAACCGCTCTCTTTGTAACCGCCGAACGGTGATGTCGGATCGAATTTGTTATACGTGTTAGCCCAGACAACTCCGGCACGCATCTTCGTAGTAAGATTGAAGATCTTCGAACCTTTGTCGGTCCACACACCGGCAGAGAGCCCGTACGGGATGTTGTTCGCTTTTTCGATCGCTTCTTCTACTGTGCGGAATGTCTGTACGGCGAGCACGGGACCGAAGATCTCTTCCTGAACCACACGGTGGGACTGTGATGTGTTGAGGAACAGGGTCGGCTTACAGAAGAATCCTTTTTTCGGCAGTTCGCAGGAACTTTGATACATATCGGCTCCTTCATTGATGCCGATCTTGATATACTCATTGATCTTCATCAGCTGTTCTTTGGAATTGATCGCGCCGATATCGGAATTCTTGTCCATCGGATCGCCGACGATGAGTGTCTCCATCCGGTCCTTCAATTTTCGGATGACGATTTCTGCGACACCTTCCTGTACCAAAAGACGGGAGCCTGCACAACAGACATGTCCTTGATTGAAGAAGATACCGTTGATGATCCCTTCCACTGCCTGGTCGATTGGAGCATCGTCGAACACGATATTTGCCGCTTTGCCGCCTAATTCCAATGTCAATTTCTTGGATGTGCCGGCGATGGACCGCTGAATGAGCTTACCGACGTCCGTACTGCCGGTGAATGCCACCTTGTTCACTTTCGGATGGTTCACGATGGCGGCGCCGGTCTTGCCGAATCCAGTTACGATGTTCAACACGCCGTCCGGAAGACCGCTCTCTGCGATGATCTCTGCGAGCTTCAATGCAGTAAGGGAAGTGGACTCTGCGGGTTTTAGAACAACGGTGTTGCCAGTGGCGAGAGCCGGTGCGATCTTCCATGCGGCCATCAGTAACGGAAAGTTCCACGGAATGATCTGACCTGCAACACCGAGCGGCTGAGGATTACGGTTCGGGAATGCATAATTAAGTTTGTCTGCCCATCCCGCATAATAGAAGAAATGATTCGCGGCGAGCGGCACATCCACATCACGTGATTCACGGATGGTCTTTCCGCCGTCCATCGTTTCGATGACGGCAAGTTCGCGAGCCCGTTCCTGGATCATCCGTGCAATGCGGTAGATATACTTAGCGCGTTCTTTCGGCGGGGTCTTACTCCAGACGTTGTGATATGCCTTTGATGCGGCGTTCACTGCCAGGTCGACATCCTTCTCGTTCGCTTCAGCGATCTCGGCGATCTTCTCTTCGGTTGCGGGATTCACCGTATCGAAATACTTTTTGCTCGCCGGCGGTACGAATTTACCGTTGATGAACAGTCCATACTGCTTCTTCAGCGAGATATGGTCCTTACTTTCCGGCGCCGGTGCATACTTCCAACCGTTGAAAAAGCTCAGCGGTTGTCCATTCTTTTCCGGCGTTGCATTTTTCTTCATACTGATAGTCCTGATATAGGGATCGTCTTAATCGTTCGAGAAATAATCTTTGCTTTGATACGTTCCGTGCTTCTCTTTACCGAGTTGGAGCAGGATGTCGTTAGCAAGACTGCTGGCGCCGAAACGGAACCATTGATTTGTCATCCAAGCGTCGCCAAGCGTCTCATGAAGCATCACTAAATAATGAATTGCCAGTTTTGCGGTAGAGATACCGCCGGCAGGTTTCATCCCGACCATCTTTCCGGTCTTATAATAGTGATCTTTGATCGCCTGAAGCATCACCAGCGTGACCGGCATCGTCGCGGCCGGCTGGATCTTTCCGGTGGATGTTTTGATGAAATCCGCACCGGCAAGGATGGCGATATCGCTGGCGCGGCGGATGTTGTCGAGCGTGGAGAGTTCGCCGGTCTCGAGGATCACTTTCAAACGGGCTGGACCGCACGCTTCTTTGATCGCTGCGATCTCGTCGAATACGAATCCGTAATTTCCTTCAAGGAACTCTCCGCGAGAGATCACCATATCCACTTCATCGGCCCCTTCATCCACAGCAAACCGTGTGTCGGATAATTTCACTTCTCTGGTGGTGTTACCGCTGGGGAAGGCCGTGGCAACGGATGCTACGTTGATCCCTGTTCCGGTGAGAGCAGCTTTTGCCGTGCGAACATGGGTAGGATAGACGCAGACCGCAGCTACATTCGGGATTTCGGGAAGCTGATCGCAGAGATGTGCTGCTTTGTAGCACATTTGTTTCACTTTGCCGGGAGTGTCCTTGCCTTCCAGAGTTGTCAGATCGATCATGTTCAGTGCAAGTTTCAGCGCCTGAACTTTGGACGCCTTTTTGATGCTGCGTGCAGTGAAACGGGCGACCCGTTCTTCCACGCCGACCTGATCCACGACGGGACTCATCATGAAATTAGGGAGTTCGATTGTATTCTTCATTTAATGAGTGTCATTTTTTTGATTGAAACGAAGTTTCCTGATGTAAATCTATAAAAATAAACCCCCGATGACAACAGTGAAGCGTCAAATTTTATCGAGTAATTTCCGGGAGCAAGTTCCTGATCCATGAGCGTTGCTGCTTCCTGTCCGATCGCATTGAAAATTCGGAGTGAAGAATGACTCTGCTTTTCAACGGAGAATTGAATGGTAGTGGACGGGTTGAACGGGTTGGGATAATTCTGTTCCAACGAATACGTGAATGGAATTTCTGTTTTGGTCACACCGGCAGGTGCAGCTGAATATCCGAGAATCTTTATGTCGTCAAGATACCATCCGTCACGTTGGTCGCCGCCATCTGCTGATAACCGGAATCTGATCTTGATCTGCTGACCGACATAAGCCGAAAGATCCGCTGTTTGGTCGATCCATGATGCACCGGGAGAGAATGCATCGTAACCATACTCTGTTGCCGGCTGTTTGCTTCCGCCGCGACCCGATCCTTTCCGCGATGATTGTGCTCTTACGTTTGTCCAGTTCGTTCCTCCGTTGGTCGAGACCTCGATCACTCCGAAATCCCAAACAGATTCGATCGACCATTTGGTCCGGAATTTTAATTCGGCAAATTTAAATCCCGAAAGACTGATAGGTGATAGAAGTGTCATGATATTATCACTATTTACGGCATAGTTCCCGTTGGGACTATCGGTGAAATACGGATTATCATCGATCACATCGGATGAGATCCCCCATGAACCATTCGCCCAGTTCGATGTTGTTGATGCACTGTCGGCGAACAATACCGAAGCGACTCCTGCGTAGAATGTGATACTGTCATTGAGGATCCCGTTCAGCGTATCGCTGACAAAGATTTTCATCGGTGCAGAGATGCTGCCTGCTGTGTACGAAACAGAGCTTTCGATTTCCTTAAACGAATTAATGGATGGGATGCTTACAGATGACTGAATGATGCCGCTTGGCGACCGCAGTGAAATGTTGACTGGTGCTGATGCTGACAGACCTTTATTGATGAACCGCAGCGTAATGGTGTGCTGAAGATTGACATTGTTCGCTGACACAGAGTATGAATTCAGTGCAAGAAACGGACCGGCAGCGTACGCCAAATATTTATTCTGCAGAATGTTCTCCTGAGCGAGAGGGTAGATGAGCGATTTTGCCGGCCAAAATCCGGTGGTGCCGACCTCGGGGGTCATGGCATAAGTCCGTGTCTTTGCCGAATCGCTGAACATAAAATCATCGGAATTTCCGCGCGTAGAATATCCGACCGTCTGCATATCCGTGCCGATGGAATACCGGTTATTCACGGACATCTCATACGACCAGCGGCGGAAGAGCAGGGAATCATTTGTTTCAACTGAATTATAACCCCACGGATACACAAGGTAATTCCCGTATGTATGATAATTGAAACATGTCTTGAACGTGTGCTTCTTGACGAACTTACTGATCGTCTGTGTCTCGGGTTCAGAGAACGGTGTTACGCCGCGATACGTGTCGCTGCTGCTGAGTGTGCTTGAACCGTTGTTATTCGCATTCCACATCTCGAAGATCCCGTAGTTTCGATTGAGGTCAACCCCGTACGAACCGTCTCCATTATTTTTCCTGTTCTTTCTCCACGAACCGCCGCCTGTAGCGCTCAATGAACGGTTGTATTCATATCCGTCCGGATTGACGACGGGGATGAACCACAACTGCCTGTTATTGACGATATACGTTGCTTCGGCATCCTTCCCGTAATTTTCCAGTAGCCACCACATATAATAGATCACCGTCATCATTCCTTCCGGTTCACGAGCGTGGTGAAGTGAGGTGTAGAGCACTTCCGGTTCATTCGCTTCGGCGGTATTTGGATTGTCGGAGATCTTGATGGCGTAGATCGTTCTTCCTTCGATGGAAACACCGATAGAATCCTTTTTCGTAATGAGATTCGGGAAGAGCAGTGTCATCGAATCCAACTGCTGCTTGATCTCATCAAAGATCAGGAATCCACCCATCGCACCATATCGGAAATACTTCGGAACATCATCGGTCATTTTGTAAAGAGAAGGAATGTCCCGCGCCTGCTGTTCATTGTAGAATATCTGCCAATCGGGAATTTGAACATTGTATGGAATTGCGTGCGTATCCATCAACAGAAGTTCTGATTCACTCAGAAGGACGGATATGGATGTGCCGACCTTTCCGCTGTAATGGTCTACAGCGAGACCGAGGTCGACCAAACGATTGAATTCAGCGGAATTTCTGACAGGAATTTCGACTTGGCTGTACCGTTCCTGTGCAATGAGAAACGAGGAGAGGAGAAGAAAAAGTGAGATGGATTTCATTTTATAAGGACCATTCGTTTTGTGATGGAATTATTTCCGGAAGTAAGCGTGTAATAGTACATTCCGCTTGGAAGTGTTGCCGCATTGAAGGTTGTCCGGTATTCACCCGCTTCCAAATGCTGACGGAGAAGTGTCGTAACCGACTGTCCTAACGCATTCGAGACGCTGAGTGTTGTGAAATTTCTTTCGGTGATGCTGAATGAGATCGTTGTTGCAGGGTTGAATGGATTGGGGAAATTCTGTGCAAGGGCAAATGCTGCTGGATAGCTGTTCACCTGACCGATCACTGATGAAGCTGATGATGAAAGTGAGATATTGACTGAATCGAGAACACCGGGCTTAGTATAGAGTGTCTCCGTTTTGGAAATATAACCTGCCTTCGAGAATGTGATGGTATGTTTCCCCTCCGCAGATCCGTAAATGAATGCGCCGTTGACATCGCTGGTATACTTCCTTCCCATTTCCTGAACGGTCACGTCAACGCCGGAAAGTAGCTGCTGCGTTACGGCATCTCGGACTCTTCCGGAGATGCGTCCTCCTTTTTTCCTGTTCACGGTGAGTGCGTAGAGTCCGGTATTCATATCGGAAACAACCACGTTACCGGAAGGGAAATACGGATATACGCCCCATGCCCCGGCAAAAAGGACGGATGCTGAACCGTTATACGTCTTGTAAAAACCCACTTCGATCGGAACAGACGGATCCGAAATATCGAGAATGCGGAGTCCGTCGGTATAATACGCTATGAAGAGGAGATCACCTTGAACAAAAGCATTGTGGATGCTTTTTCCCGGATCGGAGATCCACTTCGCGATCTGGATCGGATTGGTCCGATTCGAAATATCATAGACATGTAGACTGTATGCGTACGGCGTGGTCCCCGGCGCTTCGGTGCAGACGAATGCATATTTTCCGTTATCACTCAGCCACACTTGATGGGTCCTGCCTTCGGGAATGGTCGCCGTTTTGGAAACGATCGATGCGGCATCGCTTTGCGTCAGATGTCTCTTCTCTCGAAGATCAACGATGTCCATTCTGCCTTCGTTGATCGCTGCCGCATAGAGTGTATCGTTGCGGATGACCGCATCGTGAACGTACGGTGTGCTTCCTTTCCCGTATGAGCCGGCCTGTTTGGGATTAAGCGGGTCGGAAATATCCATGATCCGCGTACCGCCGAAGTCCCCGCCGTTCACATACAGGAAATTATTCTCTATGCTGAGCGTGTGTGCGCGGTAATATTTCCGGGTGGCATTGGTGACGAAATTCGTTGTATCGGTCCAGACGAAGACCTTCTTCAGCGAGACGGAATCGGGGAGCGTGGAAAGGTCCACGATCTGTATACCGGCATTGAGATTGATGTCCGTTCCCTCTGAACCGATGAAGAGATAGTTCTTATAGGTGCGGAACTCGTGATACTTGTAGGAATTGTTCGATGTCGGTCCGATGAGTGTATCAACAATTTTGACGGGCTGTGTTGTGATGTCAACGATGATCGTACCGAGCGGTCCGCCGATGAAAGCATATTCCCTATGTTTCACCGAATCAGTCCATCCCCACACTTCTGAGTAATTGCTTGCGGCAGGATTCGTCCAGCTCTTATTCATCTGTCCGTACAGCGCAACGTTGTATCCGGTCTGGGATTGAAGAAGGGTAATGAAAGAAATTACCAATAGTAGAGAGAATTTCATTATACCCTTGTATTGTGAAGGGAGAGTCGGATCGATGACGGAATCACTCCATGTGTCGAAGTAAAAACGTAATAGAAAGTAATGAAAAAATGACTATTCGGAAAGCGTTACTTTCCGCCAGCCGCGGACGGAATTGCACAGGAAAACGGCATCTGCTGAGCGAAGATCCTCGACGGTGATGATCTTTTCGCTCGCAATCGGATTAGTGCGCAGAATCTCATTTCGATAGATACCCGAAAGGAGACCGCAAGACAACGGCGGGGTGATCAATGTGCCGTTCTTTTCGATAAAGAGATTTGAGATGGTCCCTTCGGTCACCTCATTCCGTTCGTTCAGGAAAATATAATCGGCGATCGCTTCCTTCTCCGCTTGCTGACGGTAACGGTTATAGAGAGGACGATTCGTCGTCTTATGATAGAAGAACGGATCGGAGGAATTGATCCGCTCGGAAGCGATCTTTACCGTAAAAGTTTGTAGTGCGTTGGTCAATTCCGCCGCTTCGATCGTCGGTTTGCCGTTCATGGGGAGCAGCAAACGGACTCGATATTCTTTTCCGCGGTTGAACGCCCGTTCGGTAAGATCGATAAGTTCTTCAGTCTTTTCTCGGTTGAAAGGGATGTTCCAATACGAAGCCGAGTCCGACATTCGTTCCATATGTTCTTTGCGAAAAGTAAACCCTGAACTCCACAACATCGTCTCGATCAATTGAAAATCGTGATGCTTATTCAAAAGGAACGCCGCTTTCAGTTTGCATTCTTCATATTCATTCTTCGGGACCGAATCGAAGACGATGCCGCTGCCGACGCCCATAGTTCCTTTGTTGCCGTTCAGTTCCAATGTACGGATGGCAACATTGAAGACCGACTCATCAGCAGGGGAGATGAAGCCGATCGCACCGCAATAGACACCGCGGTTCTGCCGTTCCAGTTCGTTGATGATCTGCATCGTCCGAATCTTCGGTGCACCGGTGACGGAACCGCACGGGAAGAGGGCGCTGAATAAATCGTAATATGGTACATCGTTACGTAGTTTTCCCTGCACGGTCGACGTCATTTGCAGAACGGTCTCGTACCGCTCAACGGCATACATATCGCGAACCTCCACGGTACCGCTCTCGCAGATCCTTCCGATGTCGTTGCGGAGTAGATCGACGATCATCAGATTCTCGCTCCGATTCTTCTCGTCATTCTGCAGCCATTTCAATAATTGTTCATCTTCTGCATTCGTCCGTCCGCGTTTGCAGGTTCCTTTCATCGGTTTGGTGATGATGGAATTGCCACTGCGGCGGAAGAATAATTCAGGGGAGAATGAGAGTACGTTCGTCTCTCCCAGATTCAAAAAAGCACCGAACGGTACGTGCTGTTTCTTTCTCAACTCGAAATACAATGAACGGTTGTCGCCAACATGGTCGAATTCAAACCGGTCAGTAAAATTGACTTGATACGTATCTCCGTTGACGATGTATTCTTTCAGCCGTTCGATCTTTTGCTCGTATTCGTTCTGAGCGATGCATAATCGGGGATAGAGAATCTGTTCGCGGTCGGTTGCGGGAATGTCGGACAATATTTCGGCAGGAATGTTTATCGGTGAATCATACACACCGAACCAGATCAACGGCAGTGCAGATGATGCTGGTCCGGGAATATCCATCCCTTCAAAATGATAACCGGCTTCATACGAAACATATCCCGCGATCCAATGATGCTTTTTCAGATGCTCTTCAACCGAACGGAAGAGAGCAGGAATTTCGTCGGATGTCCGTGCTGTAAGTATCTCAAGCGGGGAGTAGAAGAGAAGGTTCTTGTTATTCAGCTCGTCCTGCCGCGATGATTCGAGCAGAACGGTATGCGGCTGCTGAAGGAGTGAAAATAAAAAAGCACGGTCAATTGCTTGACCGTGCTTTGTGATGTCGTTCGGATCAGTCAACCAATTGCTCCAGGTTCACTTTCAGTTTCTGGATGGTCTGCTCGAAGTTCTGCTGTTTGTTCTTTTCCTTCTCGATGATCTCCGGTGCGGCCTTCCCGACGAAGTTCTGATTGCTCAGTTTCGCCATCACACCGCGCAGCTGACCTTCAAGTCGGTCGATCTCTTTCTGCAGCCGATCGCGTTCAATGCCGGTATCGATCAATCCTTTTAACGGAATGAAGATCTCCTGACCGTTCACAACAGAACTTGCGGCATATCCCGGTTTAGCGAGTGCCATGCCGATGGTCATATTCTCCAATCGGAGCAGTTTCTGAAGTGCATTCTTGTTGTCTTCCAGGATCGTCACTTTTTCGAAATCGTTGCAGCTGGCGACGAAATCGACCGTTTTGGACATTGGAATGTTCATCTCACTGCGGATCTGACGAACGGCGGAGATCACATTCTGGAAGAATTCCATTTGCCTCTCGACATATGCATCGATCTGTATATCAGTATCGGCGATCTGCGGCATCATGGTCTGCATGATGGTCTCGCCTTCTTTCCGTTCGGCGAGATGTTGGTAGATCTCTTCAGTCACATATGGCATGAAAGGATGGAGCAGCTTCAATGTCTCTTCGTAGATGTTCAATGCACGGTTGATGATCGTCCGTTTGAGATGGATATCGCTCGTTTCCTGCAGCCGATTCTTCACGAACTCAACATACCAGTCACAGAAATCCTTCCAAAGGAATTCATACAGCAGTTTCACCGCATCGTTCACACGGAAGTTATCCATTGCAACGGTCACTTCTTTCACCGTGGAACTGAACCGTGAAATGATCCACTTATCAGTCAGATCATCCGATGGTTTTGGAGGTGCTATCGCAAATTGTGTGTCGGCAGGCGGTAAGAGATCGCGATGCATCATCAAAAATCGTCCGGCATTCCAGATCTTATTCGCAAAGTTCCGGCCGATCTCGCACTTTTCGTTGTCATACATTACATCCTGACCGACCGGTGCGATGAAGAGGACGGTGAAACGGAGTGCATCGGCACCGTATGTTGCGATCACATCCAGAGGATCGGGGGAGTTGCCGAGCGACTTGCTCATCTTCCGTCCGGTTGAATCACGGATGAGACTGGTGAAGTAGACATGTTTGAACGGCACTTCGCCTTTGAACTCGAGTCCCGCCATGATCATACGCGCTACCCAGAAGAAAATGATATCAGGCGCGGTGACAAGAACATCGGTAGGATAGAAGTAATTCAGTTCTTTCGTTTCATTCGGCCAATCGTGGACGGAGAAGGGCCAGAGCCATGATGAGAACCAAGTATCGAGCACATCATCATCCTGCTTCAGATCCTGCGCGGTGTAGTTCGAACCTTGACGCTTCAAACGTTCGCCCGCTTCCTGAAGATTCCGTGCGACGATGATGCTGCCGTCCGGAAGATAATATGCGGGAATACGGTGTCCCCACCATAATTGTCGGGAAATACACCAGTCACGGATCCCTGTCATCCAATGTTCGTATGTCTTCACGAATCGTTCAGGATAGAATTTGATCTTTCCTTCCTGAACGACTTTCAACGCCGGCTCTGCGAGCGGTTTCATCTTCACGAACCATTGATCCGAAAGATACGGTTCGATCACGGTGTCGCAGCGGTAACAGTGTCCTACATTATGCGTATGGTCCTCGATCTTTACGAGGAAGTGCTGCTTCTCAAGATCTCGCAGGAGTTCACGACGGCATTCGTAACGGTCGAGTCCCTGATACTTTGCGGGAACATTCGTGTTCATCTTCGCGGATGTGTCCATCACGATGATCTGCGGAAGATTCAAACGGATACCGGTCTGGTAGTCATTCGGATCGTGAGCAGGAGTCACTTTAACGGCGCCGGTTCCGAACGTGGGATCAACGAAATCATCGGCAACGATCGGGATGACACGGTTCGCGATAGGGACGATGGCGTTCTTGCCGACGAGATCCTTATAGCGCTCATCTTTCGGATTCACGGCAATAGCGGTATCGCCGAGCAGTGTTTCAGGACGCGTTGTTGCGACGACGATCGTCTCGTCGGAATTCTCGATATGATATTTGATATGCCACAAGTGACCGACACTTTCAACGCCGTTCACTTCATCATCGCTCAGCGCCGTTTGTTCACGCGGGCACCAGTTGACGATATACTTACCTTTGTAGATCAGTCCTTTGTCATAGAGCTGGACGAATACTTCCTTCACAGCGTTGGACAGACCTTCGTCCATCGTGAACCGCTCACGGTCCCAATCGCATGACACGCCGAGTGTGCGGAGCTGCGTGTTGATCGTTCCGCCGTATTGTTTACGCCACTCCCACACACGGTCAATGAATTTCTCGCGGCCCAGTTCGCGGAGCGAAGTTCCTTCTTTGCGTAGTGCTTTCTCCACGACATTCTGTGTCGCAATTCCGGCGTGGTCCGTTCCGGGGATCCAGCACGCTTCGAATCCCTGCATCCGTTTCCACCGCGTAAAGACATCCTGCAATGTATTATTGAGGATGTGTCCCATATGGAGAATGCCGGTAATATTCGGCGGGGGGATAACGATAGTATGCGGTGTCTTTTCGGGATTGACCTCGGCATGGAAGAATCCGCTCGATTCCCACCATTGATAGATCTTGGATTCGACTTCCTGAGGATTGTATTGTTTCGCGAGTTCTGGCATCAGTCTATTCTAAGAGTTGATATTGGATGTTCATAAATTTGCCTCTGAATATCCGAGTATCCGTTTCCTTCTATACTCTGTGGCAATTTTTTCATCGTGGCAATTCTTTCATAAAGATAAAAAAAATGGGACAAAAAATCCCGCTTTCGGCGGGATTCTTTAATTTCTTTTGTGGTCCGGCTCTATCGCTCCAGTGCCAGACTGAGAGCGGTGGTCAATTTCAGCACATCTTTTGAGGTCTTATTGAGCCGATCGTTGACGATCTTTAGAATGTTTCGGACGATGATGTGGCCGATCTCATGGTCGGATTCTGTGAGACGGAAGAAACTCTCCCGTTCCAGCACGACAACGGAACATGCGGTTTTGGCGATCACACTTGCCGTCCGTTCGCTGTTCTCATCAAAAAGACCCATCTCACCGAAGAATGCATAATCATCGGCGGTCAGTTTATTAAGCATCTTGTCCCGCTGGTCCATTCCGCTGCCGGAGACTTTCAGGAGGAGAGTGCGTGAGACCTCAACCTCACCGTCCAGCAGAATAAAGAGTTCTGAACCGTGTTCATTCTCGCGGATGATGTAGGAACCTTCGGTAACGGTCCGCACAGTCATTATAGAGCGGACCTGTTCCATTTTCTCTTTGGTCAATCCTGTAAAGAGGGGGATCTTCTGCAGGAAATTCAGATCGAGTGTTTTCATGCCAGTGTCCCCAGGATGACCGCAATATCTTTTTTCTGCAAAATGTAATCGAACGGCGGATTCACATTCACGCGAGTGCCGGATTTTTCTGCGACATTGATACCTGCTTCCCGGAATTTTCGTTCGATGAATGCGTCGATCGCCGATGTATCGTGCGAGAGGATGTCGCTCAAATTCACTGTCTCTTCTTCATTCACCAGTCCGAGGATCGTCCAGTTCTTCGTCCGTTTGAACTCAAGGAACAACTCGCCGAATGTCTTCCCGATAAAATTCTCGGGAACACTCACTCTGTGCACATCATTGCCCCGTTCATAATCCAGCATCTCGCTCGCCACTTGTGCCGCGCCGGGATACAGGATGTTGTTCGCAAGGAAGAACGCCGTATGCTGGTCGCTGACGATCACTTCATCGGCATTGGCGCGTTTTACGTGCTGGCGGTTCTCGCGGTTCAGAATGTGTGCACACACTTTCAATTTGGGATTGAGCGATTTCATCGCAAGAACAGAGAGGAGTGTTTTCTCATCAGCGCCGACACTTCCGGCGTCGGGAACAACGATAGCTGCTGCCGCAAATTTCACATTAGCGCGGTTCAGTGTGGTCTCACGGGAGAAATCACCGCGGACGAATTTGATCTCGATGTGCTGATACGCGTTGATCACGTTCTCGATCTTTTCCGGCTGTGCTTCGTTCACCAGAACGATCTGCATCTGTTTGCTGTGAAAACGGTCGAAGATGCGGAGCACGTCCTCCACCTGCGCGTTCCATCCGCAGATGAGTGTATGTTGTGTGAAGTCGATATCCTGCAAGCCCTGGCTCTCCTTGATTTTTCGTGCGACGAATACTGATGAGATGGTTGCCGTGAAGAGTGAAATGAGAATCACACCGCTTAGGATCGTCAGTGAAGCGAAGATCCTGCCGAATTCCGTCTTCGGGACGATATCGCCGTAACCGACCGTGGCGACAGTAACGATGGACCACCATAATGCGTCACCGTAATTTGAATACTGCTGGGAGTTGTTGTGATGTTCAAAGAAATAGACGACCGCGGCGGTGATACTAATGACAAAGAGAATCGCGATCGTCATTTGGACGAGCTGATTTCTCTTCAGGATGCGGATTACTTGTTTTATGGTCGTGAATTTTTTCAAATGCTATTGAACGGGATGGTGGATCTTACCGATGCCGGGGATCTCTGCTTCCAGCATATCACCAGAAATAACCTGTGCCACTCCTTCCGGAGTACCGGTGTAGATGATGTCTCCTTCTTCGAGAGTAAAGATAGAGGAGAGGAAGGAGATGAGAACGTCGATCCGGAAGATCATATGTTTCGTATTGGAATGCTGGCGTTCTTTTCCATTCACATGAAGGATGATCTCCGCATTGTGCGGGTCCGGAACGGATGATGCTTCAACAAAAGGAGAGAGAGCGGCAGAAGTGTCGAATCCTTTGGAGATGGTCCACGGATTACCACCCTTTTTTGCTTCGCTCTGTTTATCGCGCATGGTCATGTCGAGTCCGACACCGTACCCTGCAACGTAGGACATTGCCTCATTCAGAGGAATGTTCTTCCCATGTTTGCCGATCAGAACGGTCAACTCCACTTCGTGATGCACGTTCGAGGACATGGCGGGAATTGTTATCGCCTCACCATTGCTGATAACAGCGGAGGTCGGTTTCAAAAAGATGATCGGTTCTTTCGGGACCTCGCCACCCATTTCTTTTGCATGGTCAGCGTAATTTTTCCCTACACAGAAGATGTTGTTGATGCGAATTTCTTTGTTTTGCGGAAGCAGTAATATTGTTTTCATAGAATGAATATAGAAAAAGAGGAGCAGAATTGAAATAATTATGAAAATCCCTCATTTTTGATTAAATTTCGTCAGAAATTTTACGAAAGGGAAATTCGTGGCATCAACCTACAAAAAAGCCGGCGTGAACATCGATGCAGGTGAAGCGGTCGTTCAGAAGATCAAAAAGTCAGTCCGTTCCACTTTCACCAAGAATGTCCTGACCGATATCGGAATGTTCGGTGCATTCTACGAAGCGAAATTCCCGAAGTATAAACAGCCGGTCCTCGTCTCCAGTGTGGATGGTGTCGGGACGAAGCTGAAAGTGGCGTTTGCCATGAAACGGTACGATACGGTGGGGCAGGATCTGGTGAATCATTGTGTGAACGATATCGCCGTCTGCGGTGCTGAACCTCTCTATTTTATGGACTACTTCGCGACGGGAAAACTTTCCCCCAATATCGCGGCTGATGTCATCGGCGGTTTTGCAAAAGCATGTAAAGAGAACGGCTGTTCCATCATCGGCGGAGAAACGGCAGAGATGCCCGGATTCTATCCTTCGGGCGAATTCGATGTCGCAGGGACGATCGTCGGTGTCGTCGAGAAATCAAAGATCGTCAATGGAAAGGGGATCAAGAAAGGCGATGTGCTCATCGGACTCCCTTCAGCCGGACTTCACACGAACGGATATTCGTTGGCAAGACACGTTCTCCTTCCCGAATTCTCACTGAAGAAAAAATTCAAAGAACTTAACGGATCGCTCGGTGATGCGCTTCTTGCTGTCCACCGCTCATACTTAACACCTATCCAATCACTGACATCGAAGAATCTTGTGAAGGGAATGTCACACATCACCGGCGGTGGGATCATCGGGAATACGATGCGGGTGGTACCGAAAGGACTGTCACTGAAAATTGACTGGTTCGCCTGGCAGCGCCCGTTCATCTACGATCTTATCCAATCCGTCGGTCAAGTACCGGAGTATGATATGACGAGAACGTTCAATCTTGGAGTAGGGCTTGTATTCATCGTAGACAAAAAGAATGTGGATGCCGTCATGAGGATATTGCAGAACAAACAAGAGAAGCCGTTCGTGATGGGAGAAATTTCATGATCGGATAAATTCGTTCACCATATTCTAATTTGCTTAGTACTATGGCGTAAATTATTGGTTCTGTTCGAAAATCCGTCATTCTCAAGATGTCGGATTTTTTTTAAATTATATTTCATAATCGCTAAAAATTTCTTATTGTCTTTTGGGGTGTTTTACTGCAATTGTGTCCTCCTGTGATTCGATCGGTTCCAACCAGTACCATATTTAATATTGATGAAACATGTATTTTTCCAAAGCATTGGAAGTGTATGTTAAATAAGATTGATATCGCTATCATTCAAAATCACTTCAATAAACGTCTTGAACATCAATACAGTGATGTCATTCATCTTGAACGTTCATTTTCGTGGTTGAAGTACTGTCAGGATCGGACCGGAACTGGAGGAGTCGCAGGATTTTATTCACTCTTCAAGGGATGGTATCATGCATATCCCGAAACGACCGGATATATCATTCAATCATTCGTCGATTATTATAAAAAAAATAACGATGAGGATTTTCTTGTCAGAGCGGTCCGCATGGGTGATTGGGAGATAGATATTCAACTGCCGGATGGAGGAGTAAGAGGATTTTGTTTGAAGAAGACGATCAGTGACACACCATTGATCTTCGACACCGGTCAGGTATTGTTCGGATGGATCTCTCTCTATCGGTTGACGGGAGAAAAAAAATATCTCGATGCCGCAACTCGAGCATCTCTTTGGCTGATCAAGCATCAAGAGGCAGACGGAACATGGAATAATTTCCTCTATAAAAGGCATTGCGGAACGTACTTCAGCCGTGTGGCTTGGGGCATGTTGCAGACCGCGAATGAATCCCGCCGGGAGGATATCCGAAAAGGCGCAGTGGCCTTCCTCAACTGGGTACTCACTCAGCAAAACAGCGCCGGTTTTTTTTCGAATATCGGATTCACTCCAACGAGCCACAATTTTACCCATAACATCTCTTATACCATTGAAGGACTCATTGGAGCGGCGGACGAGATCGATGATCCTGCGCTTTCAAAACGATACCTTGATGCGGCAATGCTCACCGCTGAAAAATTGATCCGGGAATTTTCTCGCAAAGAGACTTTCTTCGGCGAATATCATTTTGATTTCAGTCCGGTGAACCATGATTATATCTGTGTTACCGGAACGATCCAACTTGCATGGTGTTTTCTGAAACTCTATCGCCGGTCAAATCATATCGAATTATGGAACAAGGCTGTTATGTTGCTGGAAGAAGCCAAATCAGTTCAACTGGTGAATACCGGTAATCCTGCCTTCGACGGAAGTATTGTTGGTTCTTACCCGGTGTGGGGTGGATATCAATCCTGGCGGTTGGTATCGTGGTCTGCAAAATTTTTTGCTGATGCACTTATGGAGAAGATGACATTAATGGAAGAATATCCATCTCTAAAGCACCAGTGAGTTTTTGTCCTTATGTAAGTCATCCTTGCAGGGAGATGATGAAACTTTTTTCCCGAACACTAATCCGCACACTTATCGTATACATCCCTGTCCTTTCGGATGTGAAACTATATGTTCAACGGTCACTCAATCGAGTGATGCGCAGACCTTTCGAAAAAGAACTATCTGCTCTTCGTTATTTTTCTGGGACACGTAATGGTATATTCCTTGATATCGGTGCGAATTCAGGATTTGCCGTCGATACGTTCCTTCTCTTCGGTCAAGACATAACGATCCATTCATTTGAACCGGTACGGGAAATTGCACGGTCTTTATCAGTTCGGTATCGGCATCTCCCCCAGGTCATCGTCCATCAATACGGTTTGGGAGAAGGGGACGGAACATTCAGAATATATACTCCCTCATACCGTGGTGTTATCTTCCACCCTCTTTCATCATTGATCAAAGAACATGCTGATGAATGGCTCAGGGAGGGGATGATCTTTGGTTTTAAGGAACGAGATTATACGATCGAGAGTTCCGAATGTTCAATAAAAAGGTTGGACGATCTCGGCCTTGCTCCGACATTCATCAAAATGGATGTTCAGGGATCTGAACTGTCAGTATTGAAGGGTGGGGAGGAAACTCTTCGGCGGTCGAGACCGGTGCTGTATATAGGATCAGTTCGTGATGAGGTTCGTTTATTTTTGAATGCAAGGAAGTATCAACACTTCATCTTTGATACTCATTCATTAATGTTCAGGAAAACCGAAGGGAATGAACCAAATTCTTTTTTTATTCCGGATGAAAAATTACATGAGATCATCCAGAATGAACGGCTGACCGACCGTTGATCTGATCTGACAATTTACGTGTCCATCGTGTTAAGATACCGCCAAAAGTGATTCTTCAGAAAATATGTTCCAAGCTATTCATTGCGGCAGGGACTTCAAGCTATCCATCGCAACCGATACATCCTGAATGAATAGTTTCCAGACCCCTTCGTTCCTTGAGAATTCTTCCACACCTTTCTTGAATACTGCCTCTTCGATCCCTTTGTCACGGAAGAACTCCTTCACTTTCACTTGGTATGTTGAATCATTCAACTTGTTCACCATCTTTTCTTTCTCATATAACAGAGTAAGCTGGGCGTATGTAGTGACCACATCCTTACCGTAGGTTCGGGTAGGTTCTGAGACACAGCCGGAAGCGGAAAATCCAAATATCAATATCAAAATTCCAAAGAGTCTGAATTGATTTACCAAGATATTCTTCTGAATGTCATCGCTTAACCGATATCTTTTAACCCAAAGCCCGACATTCCGTGATCCAGCACCCAGCATCCAGTATCCAGTATCCAGCATACTATTTTCGTCCATGCGCAAGTTCATCTCTTTCCTTGATTATGTAGCCCGTTCTTTCTATATTTATTGACTTTTGTAATAAAATCATTCAATTTTACCTAAAAGTAAAGGATTTTCCTAGATCTATGGCCACTACTGCAGACCTCAAAAATGGTATCTTCATCCGCTTCAACAATGAGTTACACATAGTGGAAGAACACCAGCACCGCACACCCGGCAACCTTCGGGCATTCTACCAAGTGAAAATGCGCAACATGCGTCATGGACGCGTTGTTGAGAATAGATTCCGCTCCGGCGAAGAGATCGAACTCGTCCGCGTTGAGCGTAAGAAGTTCTCGTATCTCTACCACGACGGACAGAGTTACAATTTCATGGACCAGGAAACATTTGAGCAGATCCCGGTTGAAGAGACATTGCTCGGCGATGGTTCAAAATTCCTGAAAGAAGGAGAGATCGTTGAAATTATGTTCGACGGTGTCACACCGGTCGCAGCAGAACTTCCGTTCAACGTGAATCTTAAAGTGACCGAGACCGGTCCCGGTGTTAAAGGGGATACGGCAACCGGCGCTACAAAACCGGCAAAAGTGGAATCCGGCGGAATGGTCAACGTTCCTCTCTTCATCAACGAAGGGGATGTGATCAAAGTGGATGTGCGCACCGGACAGTATCTTGAACGTGTGAAACAGTAAAACCCTTAACGATCATCCAAAATTCTGGAGATTCAATGGACTTAAAATATGTAAAACAGCTGCTGGAGATGGTTGAAAAAAGTGCTGTGAACGAAGTCGAGTTGGAAGAGAAGGGTCACAAGATCCGTATCACGAAATCCGCACCGCAGAATGTTATGGCAGCACCGCAATATCAGATGGCGATGCCTGCTGCTCCTGCTCCGGCAGCGCCTGCACCGGCTGCAGCTCCCAAAGCTGCTCCCGCAGCGGAAGGGAAGAAATATCACGAAGTAAAGTCACCGATCGTCGGAACATTCTACCGCTCACCGTCACCCGATGCCGCTCCCTATGTGGAGATCGGCTCGAAGATCAAACAGGGCGGAACACTCTGCATCGTTGAAGCAATGAAACTGATGAATGAGATCGAAAGCGATGTTACCGGAACGATCGTGAAGATCAATGTAGAGAACGGTAAGCCGGTCGAGTACGGCCAGGTTCTCTTTTTAGTCGAACCGTAAATCATTCAGATCCGCTGACGTGGGGCCGACGATCGTTCAATGATCCGTTCCCGTGTTGGTGGATTTTTTATTATGGAGTGATCGAGTGATCAAAAAAGTACTGATAGCAAACCGCGGTGAAATCGCTCTGCGTATCATCCGTGCCTGCAAAGAGATGGGGATCAAGACCGTCGCTGTCTATTCCGAAGCGGATAAGTATTCCCTCCACGTTCGGTTCGCTGATGAAGCGATTTGTATCGGACCTGCCCCCAGCAAAGAGAGTTACCTGAAGATCCCGCACATTCTGGCCGCTGCCGAAGTGACCGGAGCTGACGCGATCCATCCCGGCTACGGCTTCCTCGCAGAGAATGCCAATTTTGCGGATATTTGTATCTCCTCCGGCATTACGTTCATCGGACCGACTCCGCAGATGATCAATGCAATGGGTGACAAGGCATTTGCAAAAGATACCATGCGCAAAGCCAATGTTCCCGTTGTTCCCGGCAGTGACGGGATCATTAAAGATGCCGCCGAAGCGAAAAAATTAGCGAAAGAGATCGGTCTTCCGGTCATCATCAAAGCAACGGCGGGCGGCGGCGGTCGAGGAATGCGCATCGTCCGCGATTTCGATGAAGTGGAAAAATCCTTTAACACCGCAAGTGCCGAAGCGGAATCTGCATTCGGTAACGGCGGATGCTACATTGAAAAATATCTTGAAGAACCGCGGCACATCGAGATCCAACTGCTTGGCGACAGCCACGGCAATGTGATCCATCTCGGAGAACGTGACTGCTCCGTTCAGCGCCGTCATCAAAAGCTGATCGAAGAATCACCGTCACCGGCGGTGGATGAGGAATTGCGCGAGAAGATGGGGGCCGCAGCGGTCCGCGGTGCCAAGAGTGTGAATTATCTCGGTGCCGGAACGATCGAGTTCCTGCTGGATAAGAACAAGAATTTCTATTTCATGGAAATGAATACCCGTATCCAGGTGGAGCATTGCGTCACCGAAATGGTCACGGGTATCGATCTTGTGAAGGAACAGATCAACATCGCGAACGGAAAGAAACTTACCGTAAAGAAAGTAAAGATCAACGGACATGCGATCGAATGCCGTTTGAATGCAGAGGATCCGAACCATGACTTCCGTCCGTCGCCGGGCAAGATCACCAGTCTGCATTTCCCGGGCGGCAATGGCGTTCGAATCGATTCTCACGTCTATGCGGACTATCAGATCCCGCCGTTCTATGATTCCATGATCGGCAAACTGATCGTCCATGCGAATACACGTGCCGAAGCGATCGATAAGATCGCTATGGCGCTTGATGAGACCATTATTGAAGGGATCAATACGACTGTCCCGTTCCATAAAAAGGTGATGAAGAGCGATGTGTTCCGCTCCGGCATCTTCGACACGAAGTTCATCGAAACATTCCAGTTCAAAGACTAAGAACGGTTTCAGGGTTCAGGTATCAAGTTTACAGTTCGAAATCAAGACTTGGAACAAGGGATCCTGAACCATGAGACCTGAAACAGAACTATTTTTTTAATTTTCTTAACCTGTGAGTTTACCATGACTTTTCCCGAGAATCTGAAATACACCAAAGACCATGAATGGATCCGCATTGACGGCAACGTCGGCACAATCGGCATCACGGAATATGCGCAAGGCGAACTCGGTGACATCGTGTTCGTTGAACTTCCCTCCATCGGTAAGAAAGTGGAATCAGGTCAATCCTTCGGCACGGTCGAAGCAGTGAAAGCTGTGTCGGATCTGTATTCTCCCATCAACGGAGAAGTGAAAGAAGTGAACAAAGAGATTCAGGATTCACCTGAACTTGTCAATAAAGAACCATACGAACGCGGTTGGATGATCAAAGTGACGCTCGCCAATGTCGACGAAGTGAAGAACCTTCTTGATGTTGAAGCCTACAAAAAACTGATCGCTAAATAAGGAGCACTCATCATGTCAGTCAATATCTCTGAACTTCTCGGTGCGGATGCAAAAAGCCTGCTCGAGCACAAATGCACCACCATTCCGAAAGAAACCATCCATGTTCCGTCACCGTCATTCGTTGACGATATCTTCATCCAGTCGGACCGTCCCACACCTGTTCTGAAGAGTCTTCAGCAGCTGTACGGCACAGGCCGCTTGGCAAATACCGGATATGTTTCCATCCTTCCGGTGGACCAGGGAATCGAACATTCCGGCGGAGCATCATTCGCAAAGAACCCGATGTATTTCGACGGTGAGAATATCGTGAAACTCGCGATCGAAGGCGGATGCAACGGCGTTGCCTCGACACTTGGCGTTCTTGGTTCCGTCGCACGCAAATACGCACACAAGATCCCGTTCATCCTCAAGTTCAATCACAACGAATTCATGTCCTACCCGAACACTTATGATGAGACCCTCTTTGCGAGCATCAAACAGGCTTGGGATATGGGCTGTGTAGCGGTCGGAGCAACAGTGTATTTCGGCGCTCCCGAATCACGCCGCCAGATCTGGGAAGTGAGCCAGATGTTCCAGCAGGCACATGAGCTCGGAATGGGAACCATCCTGTGGTGCTACACGCGTAACAATGCGTTCAAGACGAAAGAAAAAGATTATCATGTCTCCGCAGACCTTACCGGTCAGGCGAACCATCTTGGCGTAACGATCCAAGCGGACATCATCAAACAGAAACTTCCCGAGAACAACGGCGGTTACAATGCGCTGAACATGAGCGGCTCGAGCTACGGAAAGATCGACCAGCTTGTCTATACAAAGCTGTCTTCCGATCATCCGATCGACCTCACGCGTTATCAGGTCGCGAACTGCTACATGGGCCGCGCCGGTCTGATCAACTCCGGCGGTGCTTCCGGTGCGAACGATCTGGCGGATGCAGTGAAAACGGCAGTGATCAACAAACGTGCCGGCGGTATGGGACTCATCTCCGGTCGTAAGGCATTCCAGAAACCGATGAAGGACGGCGTTGCGATCCTGAACGCTATCCAGGATGTCTATCTCTCCAAAGACGTTACAATTGCATAATGAAACGGTCCTCAGGGTGCCGTATCGGCATCCTGAGGTTGATAACGAAAAATTCCTGAGGGATTGTTCGATACTTTTTGATACGCAATTACATTCTGAAGCGTCATCGGCTGCGTAAAGCATCGTGACGCTTTTTTTATTGGTAACAAAAGTATTCTATAGAAGATGTGGTAACACCTCACAGGTTTTAAAAACCTGTGAGGTGTAAGATCAAGCAGCTGGGTACTATGAAACGATACGATTGCATCATCTTTGATATGGACGGTACGCTGACGCAGACGAATCAGCTCATCTATGATTCGTTCAACCATGTTGCCGGAAAATATATCGATCGGATATTGACGAAGAACGAGATCCACGCGTTGTTCGGTCCGCCGGAAGAGATATGCGTGCGGAATATGATCGGGAATGAACATGCCGAGAAAGCGATGGTCGACTATTACTCGTTCTATCAGAGTGAACACAAAAGACTCGCTGTCCTGTATCCCGGTATTATTCAGATTCTCGAATTCCTCAGGTCAAAAAAGCTCCGTCTTGCATTATTCACAGGTAAAGGACGCCGAACGACTGATATAACTCTCGAACAATTCGCAATTAGTTCGTACTTTGATGTTACGGTAACGGGGGACGATGTTGAGATCCATAAACCGTCGGGGAACGGGATCGCCAAGATCCTGAAGCAATTCTCTCTGGCGCCGAAGAACGTACTGATGGTGGGGGACGCCGTCGCCGATATCCAGGCATCGCGGGAGACTGGGGTAGAGATCGCGTCCGTGGTGTGGGATTCCTACGGTAAAGATGAAGTGATGAAGTTGACCCCCGATCATTTGTTCGACGATGTTCATGTTTTCTTTGAATGGCTGAAGAAGG
The DNA here is from genome assembly GCA_049317705.1 of Bacteroidota bacterium. GTDB lineage: Bacteria > Bacteroidota > Ignavibacteria > UBA10030 > UBA8401 > UBA8401. The sequence goes on from JBMOHT010000021.1 coordinate 26,551, forward strand.
TATATGCATAATTGAGACCGTCTCACATCTTCAGAAGGACAACTATGAAAAGCATACTTTTTCTGCTCACCGCTGCAGTATCCGTACTGTCGGCTCAGACGGAAATCTTCGGTCTGCGCACGTTTGCCAATAATGATGAATACCGTCCGCCCATCATCACGAAGGATGAATACATCACTATCGAATTCGATGTTACCACCGATCTCCCTCCGAATCTGAATGTCATTTTCCGTCATACGTCGAAGGATTGGGTCGTCGACCGGAACACATTCGTGAATTATGAGCCGAAACTACGTTCAGAGGCGCTGTTATACAGCACTGCTCCGAACGGAGTTTACCATTATACATATCGCTACAGGAATTTCTTCCCGAACAGAAAGTCTTTTGTGGAGTTCCCGTATTCGGGGAATTACATCTATACCATTGTCGACCGTGATGCCCGCGATCAGGTGCTGGCGGAAGGGAGATTCATCATTGCGGAAACAGGTGTTCCGGTATCAATGAAAGTAGAGAACAAGTATCATCCGGAGTATTCATCACCGCTCAATCAGATGAACTATGTTACATTGAACATCTCCGCTCCGAATGAATACACTGCAACAGATGAACGGGCGATCATGCATTCCGATATCCGGACCGTGGACATCATTAAGAATTGGGACCTCACACATCCTATGAGGATCGAAGTCGATAAGCGCACTCCGGATACATTCGTGGAATTCTATACCATGCCGAACAAAGTGTTCTCAAAGCGTGATGTGAGTCCCGGGAATGAATACCGCCGTCTGGATATTTCGTCAACACAAATGTATCCGAATAACAGACTGGTCATTCTCCGCGATCAGCCGGATGTGTCCCGCTATCTTTGGCCCGGCAAACCCGATGCGAACGGTTCATCGAAACTGTCGATATTCACAGATGCCAATTCGGATTATCTCGAGATAGAAATGCGGCTGCGGCTTGCACAGAAGCCGTCCCGCAGGATCTTTGTTGTCGGCGGATTCACTGATTGGGTTGTCCTTCCGGAATATGAGATGGTACAGGATTCCGCCACCGGACTTTTTCAATCACGGTTCTGGGCTCGACGGGGCGTTTATGATTATCAGTATGTTCTTGGTGACGTGGATGCCAAGGGGAATGTGATCGATCAGGATTGGACCGCACTGGAAGGGAATGACTGGAGAACCATCAACCGTTTGACAGCACTCGTCTATTATTATGACCGTCGATTCGGCGGATTCGACCGTGTGGTAGGATTTGTCCGCGGACGCAATCCCGGAACGACTGAAAACGGGAAATCAATTTCTATATCAAATCCGGCACAGGTTGCTGTTCCGATGCTCAATGGCCGCCCAATCAATATCACAAGATGAAAACACAAAAACTGAATATCGGTGTCATCGGAGTAGGCCACCTCGGTTCACTCCACTCAAAGATGTATGCAGAGATCGATTCTGCGAACTTCGTCGGTGTCTACGACATGAACGAAGAGAAACGGAATGAGGTTGCATCGAAATACAAAGTGAGATCGTTCGCTTCGGTAGAAGAACTATTGAGTAATGTGGATGCCGTCAGCATCGCAACGGTGACGACAACGCATCATCAGGTGGCAAAGCAGGTGATCGGTGCCGGAAAACATGTGCTTATCGAAAAACCGATCACTTCAACTCTTGCAGAAGCGGACGAACTGATCGAACTCGCAAAGCAAAAAGGAGTCCTCATTCAGGTCGGACATATCGAACGGTTCAATCCCGCCATCATATCGCTTGAAGCGTACAAATTGAATCCGATGTTCATCGAATCGCACCGTCTGGCGCAGTTCAATCCCCGCGGGACCGATGTTGCCGTTGTTCTCGACCTGATGATCCATGATATTGATATCATCATGAGTCTGGTGAACTCGCCGGTAAAACAGATCGATGCGAACGGTGTGGCTGTGGTCTCGGATACTCCGGATATCGCCAATGCACGCCTTCAATTCGAGAACGGATGTGTCGCCAATGTCACGTCCAGCCGCATTTCACGGAACAAGATGCGGAAGATGCGCATGTTCCAGAGCAATGCATATATCGCCATCGATTTCCAGCAGGGAAGTGCGGATGTATTTCGACTTGGCAATGAGGGGGAAGGGAGCATCTGGTCCACCATGCTGCTCGGACAGATCGGCGAGGGGAAGAAGAAACGGAGCATTATCTATGAACAACCCGAGATGAAGAAGATCAATGCACTGAAATATGAGTTGGAATCCTTCGTCTCTGCGGTCATGAATAACACCCGTCCTGTTGTGAACGGCGAGGATGGACGGATGGCGCTTGATGTAGCCCAGCAGATCATGAACAAGATCCAGATCCAAAAATTCAATGTATAATTGTTTTTGCCAGTAGAGAGAAAGTTCGGTCGCTCAACAATGAAATTAGAGATCACGAATACATATTTAAAGAAGATCGGTGCTGTTGCGGATGAGCATTCCATTGAAGCGTATGTTGTGGGCGGATACGTCCGTGACAAACTGCTCGGGAAAGAAGTGAGCGATATCGATATCGTCGTTGTCGGTTCGGGTGTGGATTTTGCCCGGACCGTTGCTGAGAGATTGGGCAAGAAGAAGGTCGTTACTTACGAAAAATTCGGAACGGCGATGCTTCCGACGGATGGCGGTAAGATCGAATTCGTCGGAGCACGGAAGGAGAGCTATAATAGAGAGTCACGGAATCCGTTCGTTGAAGTAGGGACGCTCGAAGAAGATCTTTCGCGAAGGGATTTTACGATCAACGCACTTGCATTATCGATCAACGGTCCCTCATGGGGAGACCTGATCGATCCGTTCAATGGTCGGACCGATCTTGACGCGAAGATCATTCGCACTCCGCTCGATCCCCTCACTACATTCGATGACGATCCGTTGAGGATCATGCGTGCGATCCGGTTCTCCGCACAGCTCGGCTGTAATATTGAACAGTCAACGCTTGATGCAATTCCGCAGATCAAAGATCGCCTCTCTATTATATCTCAGGAACGGATCACTGAAGAATTCATGAAGATCATGATGAGTCCGAGACCGTCCGTGGGATTCCGTCTTCTGTTCGATACGGGCATCATGCGCATCATCTTCCCTGAAGTGGCGGACCTTTCCGGTGTGGACCAGAGGCAGGACCATCACCATAAGGATGTCTTCCTGCATACTTGCCAGGTAGTGGACAATATCAGTGCAATGACGGACAATGTCTATCTGCGTCTAGCTGCGCTGCTTCATGATATAGCAAAACCGAAGACGAAGAAATTCGTTGAAGGGATCGGCTGGACATTCCACGGACATGAAGAGATCGGTGCGCGAATGGTGAAGCACATCTTCCGCAGATTAAAACTGCCGTTCGAACATGTTCCGTATGTAGAAAAGATCGTCCGCCTGCACCAGCGCCCAATGCAATTGGTGGATGAAACGGTGACCGACTCCGCAGTGCGAAGAATATTGTTCGAGGCCGGTGAGGAGATCGATGATCTGATGACGCTCTGCCGCGCAGATATCACGTCGAAAAATCCTAAACTGGTGAAGCAATATTCTGAAAATTATGATCTAGTCTCTGCGAAGATGAAAGAAGTGGAAGAAAAGGATAAGATGCGCGCATTCCAGCCGCCTATCCGAGGGGACGAGATCATGGTCATCTGTGATCTTCCTGCCGGCAAACTTGTCGGTGTCCTGAAATCTCATATTGAAGAAGCGATCCTCGAAGGAAAGATTCCCAATGAACATGATCCTGCATTGGCGTATCTTCTGGAGATAAAGGATGAAGTGATCCGCAATTATCGGCCGGAATCGTCGGAAGGATGATCATATCACGGCACCCTCTAATTTTATCCGAATTCACCTTAAACAACCGGTAATTTTCCGCGTCTAATACGCAGATTATTGAATTTCCTTGTAACTTTTAGTGTTATATACCGTTAGAATCACATAGTTTTGTTAACCATCGGAGATAGTAATGAAAAAAATCCTCACAATTGCACTGATTTCGCTTGTTTGTATCGCAGCGACTCAGGCACAGGAGAAGTTGACCCTTCAGCAAGCAGTTCAGACAGCCCTCGAAAAGAATATCGATGTTATCCGCTCTAAAAATTCCATGCAGATCTCAGATGCAAATGTTACTTCAGCCGTAGGCAATCTGCTCCCGTCTTTATCCGCATCAGCGAGTGTCGGACGCTCGGGATCATCGTTCGATCCGACTGTGTTCGTTCCTTCCGGGCTTTCAGCCGGCGGTAGTGCCAGTGCAGGATTGAATGCAAATGTTGTTCTCTTCGATGGGTTCAGGAATACATCCTCGTATTCAAGGGCTTCATCTGCAGCGGATGCTGCAGCTTTCAATTTTGCAAAGCAAAAACAGACAACCGTTCTTCTGGTGGAGCAGGCGTATCTGACCGTTCTTCGGAATCAGCAGCTGCTAAAAGTGAGTCAGGAAAATCTGAAACGTTCACAGCAGCAGCTTTCCCGAATCGAGGAATCGAATAAAGTTGGTGCAGTGGCAAAAGCGGATGTCTATCGTCAGCAGGTGCAGACAGCTAATGATGAACTTGCTTTGATCAATGCACAAAGCAATTATGATAACTCGCAGCAGGACCTTCTTTATCTATTGTCACTGGATGTAACTCAGGATTATAATTTTGAGGATCCGGCGATATTGCTGCAGATCGAAGGACTTGTCTCCGATTCTCTTCAACAGGAGAGAGCAGATTATAACAATCTTGTGCAGGAAGCATTGAAATCGCGTCCGGACTATCAATCTTCACTCCTTGCCAAAAAACTTTCAGAGAATGATCTGACCATTTCGAAATCAGGTCATTATCCTACATTGAGCTTGGGTGCCGGTTACGGATTGAGCGGTGCTGATCTTGGTTCGATCTCGGATACAAAGTCATGGAACTGGAGATTATCACTCTCAGTGCCGATCTTCAACGGATTTCAGACGAGCACACAGGTGCAGACGAGTGAGTTGAATTACGAGTTAGCGGATCAGCAATTGGAACAGGCAAAACGAAGCGTTGCGAAAGAAGTGAAGACATCATTGCTGAGTCTTGAAGCAGCACGTAAACGGTATGATGTTTCATTGAAGAACATGAAGTCAGCGGAAGAGGATCGCCGCATTGCTGAAGAACGTTACAATCTTGGTTCCAATACACTGCTCGATCTGTTGGTGGCAACAGCGAACTATACACAGGCACAAAGCAATAAGGTCTCATCATCCTATGATTTTGTTTACGCGAAGCTGCAGTTCAGGATCGCTGTGGGAAGAGAAAAGTATTAATTACATTTATTTCATGGAGTAGTTATGGCAAACGGTAAAAAGAGCAAAAAGAAATTATATATCTTTCTGGGACTTGGATTAGCGGCTGTTGCCCTTGTCCTGGTGGTCATTCTTGGAGCAAAGAAAGAGAATATCATCTCTGTGCAGACCGAAAAGGTCGCCAAGCGCACGATCACACAAATGGTCAATGCATCAGGCAAGATCCAGCCGGAGACGATGGTGAAGATCAATGCCGAGGTCAGCGGTGAGATCACATCGCTTCCCGTGAAAGAAGGGGACCGGGTGAAGAAAGGTGAATTGCTCGTCCGTATCAAGCCGGATCAATATCAGGCACAGGTGGACCGTGCTGAAGCGGGATTACAATCCGCCCGTGCATCATTGAATCTGCAGAAAGCGAATCTCGAAAAAGCAGAATCAGAGTTCAAACGCGCTCAGGAATTATACGACAAAAAATTATTGTCGGATCAGGAATTTGTCGCGGCGAAGACCTCATTCAGTGCGGCAAAATCGCAGAATGAATCAGCGCAGGCAGGTGTTCGTCAGGCAGAGGCTTCATTCCGTGATGCAAAGGAAAGTTTGAACAAGACGGCGATCTATTCCCCGATGGCCGGAACGATCTCGCAGCTCATCTCTGAACTCGGCGAACGCGTCAGCGGAAGCGGATTCACTCAGGGGACACAGATCATGACCGTTGCAGATCTTTCGATGATGGAAGCACGAGTTGATGTCGGTGAGAATGATATCATTACCATCTCGATCGGAGACACCGCACGGATTACCATTGACGCATATCCCGACAAAAAATTCACCGGTGTTGTTTATGAGATCGCTAATACAGCGAAATCCAAAGGACTCGGAACTCAGGAAGAAGTGACGAATTTCGAAGTGAAGATCCGTATCATGAATAAGGATATCGCTCTTCGTCCGGGAATGTCTATGACCGCCGATATTGAGACGGAAACAAAGAAAAATGTCCTTGCCGTGCCTATCCAAAGTGTGACAACGCGGGCACCGAAGGGTAAAGAGTCTAAAGAAGGAGAGAAGCCGAAGGATGACGCACAGCAATCAGCAGGTCTATCGATGAATGAGAAACCTGTGGAGTGTGTGTTCGTTGTCGAGAACGGAAAAGTGAAGATGGTCCCCGTGAAGCGCGGAATCAATGACGAAGGATACGTCGAGATCTCGACAGGAATTTCGCAGGACCTTGAAGTTGTCAGCGGCAGTTATAAAGCGATCAACCGCGATCTGGAGGATGGAACAGTCGTGAAGGTGGAGAACAATGCGGCAAAATTCGCTATGGCAAACAAAAAAGCTGAAAATAAATAATACAACTGTCCAATGACTATGGTACGTTCTCTTCTTATCATACTTTTGCTGCCGGTCCTATCTTTGTATGCTCAGGTGGATAGTACCGGCATTAAGCTGATCAATGAGAAGAAATTCAGTGAAGCGCAGGAATTCTTTGAACGCGCAGTTGAACAGAACGGTAAGAGTGAAGAAGCCAGATACTATCTTGCCATGGCATTGATGCTGCAGCAGAAATTCGATGATGCACAGGATGCGGTGGATGAAGCTATCGACCTTAAGGAAAATGACGCGCGATATCATCTGCTGAGAGGACAGATCCTCGGTCAAAAGGCAATGACGGCGAATGTGATCTCGCAGGGGATCCTTGCGCCGAAGATCAAGAATGCATTCCTTCGGGCATCGGAGCTCGATCCATCCAATGTAGAAGCACGGCAGGCATTGTATAATTATTATGTGATGGCGCCGGGATTCATGGGAGGCAGTAATGAAAAGGCATTTGATCAGGCGAATGCTGTCGTCAAACTCGATGCTTTCCGCGGTCATCTGATGCTGGCAAATTACTACAACCGCGTCAAAAAAGACTCCGTTGAATCGGAAAAGCAGATCAAGAAAGCGATCCAGACTGAACCGGAACGAGGCGGAGGATACAAGAACCTGGGATATTTTTATATGAGACAGGGTCGGTTTGCAGAAGCGTATGCACAGATGCAGAAATATATCGATGTTGAGCCAAAGAATCCGGATTCGTATGACAGCTACGGCGATGTGCTGAAAGAGGACAAGAAATTCGAGAAGGCGATCGAAAAATATTTCTATGCACTATCGATCGATAAAAATTTCAGTGCATCGATCTTTTCCCTCGGTGAATGCTATGAACAAAAGGGATTGAAACAAAAAGCCAAAGAGACATTCCAATGGTTTTTGAACGTTGAACCGCAAGGGAGACGGGCAGAAGCTGCGCAGAAGAAAATAAAAGAATTATAAGGACCCCGCTATGCAGCCAGTGATCAATATCAAGAATATCAAAAAGACATACATCATGGGAACCGTGGAAGTGAACGCGTTGGTGGATGTTTCGGTGCAGATCAACAAGAATGAATATGTGGCGATCATGGGACCGTCCGGTTCCGGAAAATCCACATTGATGAACGTGCTCGGCTGCCTGGATACACCGACCTCCGGATTGTATGAATTCAACGGTGTGAACGTAAGTGAAATGAATGACAACGAACTGGCGAAGATCAGAAATAAAGAGATCGGATTCGTGTTCCAGACATTCAACCTGCTGGCCCGGTCCGATGCACTTCACAATGTCGAACTTCCGCTGATCTATTCCGGAATGAAGAAAGCGGAACGGAAACAGCGGGCGGAAGAAGCGCTCACCCATGTGAAACTTGCCGACCGTATGCATCATAAACCGAATGAACTCTCCGGCGGTCAGCGGCAGCGTGTGGCAATTGCTCGTGCATTGGTGACCAATCCGTCCATCATCCTTGCGGATGAACCGACGGGAAATCTTGATTCGAAGACCGGTGTTGAGATCATGGGATTGTTCAACGAACTGCATGCGCAGGGGAACACGATCATTCTCGTTACACACGAAGAGGATATTGCACGTCACGCACACCGTATTATCCGGGTCCGCGACGGTATGGTCGAGAGCGATACGATCGTTGAGGAACGCATCCTTCCCGGTGTTCACGCTTAAATTTCACTGAACCACCAATTGGACCACTATGAAACTTGCAGATTTTGCATATGAAGTGAAAGAAGGACTCGGGATCTCGTTCCAAGCGATCCGTGCGAACAAGATGCGTTCGGTGCTAACCACGCTCGGAATCGTGATCGGTATCGTTTCGGTGACGTTGATGGGGACGGCGATCGAGGGGATGAGCCGGTCGTTCAATGAGATGGTCTCGAAGATCGGTGCGGACGTACTGTATGTCCAGAAATTCTCATGGTTCTCCAGTCAGGAGGATTTTGAAGCGTCACGTAACCGCAAGAATATCGATTTACGTCAGTATCGCGCAGTCCGTGATCAAGCCTCCACCATCAGCGCTATCACTCCCACCGCATATTATCGGGTCCCGATCAAATACCGCAGCATCAGTTCGGACGGCATTTTGGTGATCGGCGCCAGCGATCAATTCATCCAAGTGACCGGTTCCAATATGGAAATGGGGCGCTTTTTCTCCGAAGCAGAATCCAACGGAGACCGGCCGGTCACTGTTCTGGGTTATACGGTTGCGGAAAAGTTGTTCCCGAACGAGACGCCTATCGGTAAGAGTGTGAAACTAGGTTCATATACATTCCGAGTGGTTGGTGTTGTAGCAAAGCAGGGGAGTTTCCTCGGTATGGATATGGATAACCGTGCTATCATTCCCGTAAAAAACTTCCTGACAAAATTCTCCAATGTCCGCCGCGGTATGGATATTCAGGTAAAAGCATCCAATATCAACGATCTTGAAAATACTAAGGAAGAACTGCGCGGTATCCTCCGTAAAGTTCGAGGCGTAAAGCCGGGCGCGAAGGATGATTTTGCCATCAATCAGCAGGAGATGTTCATTCAGACGTTCAATCAGATCGGCGGAGTGATCGCCGGGATCGGTCTCTTCATCACCGCACTGTCGCTGTTCGTCGGAGCGATCGGTATCATGAATATTATGTTCGTGTCTGTAACGGAGAGGACAAAAGAGATAGGCATCCGAAAAGCGATCGGTGCTCGACGCTCCACGATCCTGCTGCAGTTTTTGATCGAAGCCGCCGCACTTGCATTGCTCGGCGGAATCATCGGTATTATCATTTCGTATCCGCTCAGTCTGCTGATCAATCAGATCATGCCGACATCCATGCCGTTCTCTGTGGTGGCTATTGCTCTTCTGATCTCGGTTTTGGTCGGAGTGGTCTCCGGATTCCTTCCGGCGAACAGAGCAGCAAAAATGGATCCGGTAGAAGCATTACGTCACGAATAACAGCCGTCAGAAGAAAGAGACAGTATGCAATTACAAGAGAGTATCGGAATGGCGTTGAATGCGATCCGCGTGAACAAACTGCGGTCCGTGCTGACGCTGCTCGGCATCGGTGTGGGAGTGTTCTCCATTATCGGCGTGATGACGGCAATGGGTGTGCTTCAGAATGCCATTGAGACCGGTGTGAGTCAGCTGGGAGCAAATACATTCCAGATCCAAAAATATCCCCAGAATAATTTCGGCGATCGCGATCGTGCTCGATACCGCAACCGTAAGGATATCACCTACGAACAGGCAGATCTGTTCTTCGAACGTATGTCCCTTGCAAAACATGTAGGACTTGAGGTTTGGTCCGGCGGGAAAGTAGCGGAATACAAGAATATCAAGACCAATCCCAGTGTCGGCGTAGCGGGAGAATCGGTCGACGGGCTTGCCACGAACAATTGGGATATAGAGGACGGAAGGTCATTCACCAACCAGGAAGTGCAATCCGCAGCGAGGGTCGCCGTGATCGGCAGTGATGTGATCAAAAAACTTTTTCCCATCGGGAAACCGGTCGGTGAACTGATCCGTGTTGACGGTGTTCAATATAAGGTGATCGGGACGATCGAGGACAAAGGTTCCGTGCTCGGAGGAAATCAGGGAAATATGGTGGTGATCCCCATTACCACTCATTTGAACACGTACGGCAAAGACCGCTCCGTGAACATTATGGTGATGGCGCGCGATCAGAATACGTATAATGAAGTGCTGGAATTCTCACGCGGTACGCTGCGAACCATCAGACAAGTTCCTCCAGGTGAACCGGATGATTTCGAGATCTTTTCGAATGATACCGTAATCGCTCAGTTCAATGATACAACATTCATGATCAAAGTCGGTGCTTTGGGAATAGCGTGTATCGCACTGCTTGCCGCAGGAGTGGGAATCATGAATATCATGCTTGTGTCGGTAACAGAGCGGACGAAGGAGATCGGCATCCGAAAAGCATTGGGAGCAACACGCAGCAATGTTCTATCGCAGTTCCTGACCGAGTCCGTCGTCTTTTCACAGATCGGCGGGGTCATCGGGATCATCACCGGATCGATCATGGG
>JBMOHT010000022.1:0-35973 GCA_049317705.1 Bacteroidota bacterium
GGTGGAAGTGATCCGCGGTCATGACACCTCGAATGAAACGTACACCGTTGTAAAGCAATTGTCGGAATCGCTGGAAAAGGTCCCGGTGGAAGTGAATGATTATCCCGGATTCGTCTCGAACCGCATCCTGCTTCCGATGCTGAATGAAGCGATGTATTGCGTGATGGAAGGTGTGGCGACCCCGGAATCGATCGACACTGTGATGAAACTAGGAATGAACCATCCGATGGGTCCTCTCACACTGGCGGACTTTATCGGACTCGATGTCTGTCTTTCCATCATGAATGTGTTATATGACGGATTAGGTGATTCGAAATATCGTCCCTGTCCGCTGCTTAAAAAAATGGTGGCAGCCGGTCATCTCGGCCGAAAGAGCGGGAAAGGATTCTACGATTATCCTGCAGTAAAATAGATCTGTCAATGAACGAACCGTGACCGAACACCATCGGTCACGGTTTATAATATCGCACCACTTAAAACATAAGAGAGTGATATGAACTTCGAACAGAACGACACCCACAAAATGATCCGCGAGACTGCTCGTCAATTCGCGAACGATGAACTTGCCTCCAGTGCCGATGAGCGCGATGAGAAAGAATTATTTCCCTACGAACAGATAAAGAAACTCGGCGAACTCGGCTTCATGGGAATGATGGTCCCCGAACAATATGGCGGGGCAGGACTCGACACACTTTCCTACGTGATCGCCATCGAAGAGGTCTCGCGCGTTGATGCTTCCTGCGGAGTGATCATGTCCGTGAACAATTCTCTCGTCTGTTACGGCTTGACCAAACACGGCACGGAAGAACAAAAACAAAAATTCCTCGTTCCGCTCGCATCGGGAAAGAAACTCGGTGCGTTCGCACTCTCTGAACCGGAAGCCGGCTCCGATGCTACCAATCAGCACACCGTTGCAACAAAGGATGGTGATCACTACATCCTGAACGGAATAAAGAATTGGATCACGAACGGCATCAATGCCGATTACTTCATCGTCATTGCTCAGACCGATCCTTCAAAAGGACATAAGGGTATCTCCGCTTTCATCGTTGAAAAAGGAATGCCCGGATTTTCCCACGGAAAGAAAGAACGTAAACTCGGCATCCGCAGTTCGGATACTGTCTCGTTGACATTCGAGAACGTCCGCGTACCGAAAGAGAATATGATCGGCGAAGAGGGATTCGGTTTCAAATTCGCTATGATGACGCTTGAAGGGGGCAGGATCGGTATCGCTGCACAGGCACTCGGAATAGCTCAGGGCTGTCTCGATGCATCAGTGAACTATTCCAAACAGCGCAAAGCATTCGGTAAACCGATCGCCGATCTTCAGGCGATCCAATTCAAACTGGCGGATATGGCTACCGAGGTAGAAGCGGCACGATTGTTAACATATCAGGCTGCGGTATTAAAAGAAGAAGGACAGCCGTTCGCCAAACAGGCAGCAATGGCAAAACTGTGGGCTTCAAAAACAGCCGTAAATTGCGCGCTAGAGGCCATCCAGATCCATGGCGGTTACGGATATGTGCGTGAATACAATGTTGAACGTTATTTGAGGGATGCCAAGATCACTGAGATCTACGAAGGAACTTCAGAGATACAAAGGATTGTTATATCCCGTACACTGCTGAAGGATTGATCCTGAAGCCGAAAGGTTTCTTTAACAATTTTCAGCTATATTCATCAAGAACATTAGGAGAAAAAAATGAGTAAAGGTTTGATCGCAGTTTTGGCTGTTGTCGGTGTTTTGGTCCTCGGTCTGATGTGGGGTGTCGGCAAATATAACGGCATCGTGAAGATGGATGAGGGGGTGAACGGAGCGTGGTCGCAAGTTCAGAATCAATACCAACGCAGAATGGATCTCATCCCAAACCTTGTCGCTACGGTGCAGGGTGCAGCAAATTTTGAAAAATCCACGTTGACGGCTGTGATCGAAGCCCGTGCAAAAGCAACGCAGGTGACTTTATCTCCGCAGCTGCTGAACGATCCGCAGGCATTCCAGAAATTCGAACAGTCACAGGGACAATTGTCCGGCGCGTTGTCGCGATTGCTCGTTACTGTTGAACAGTATCCGAATTTGAAAGCAAATGAGAATTTCCTTGCTCTGCAGTCGCAGCTTGAAGGGACGGAGAATAGGATCACCGTCGAACGCAAACGCTTCAATGAGGTCGTGCAGGAATACAACGCACACATCCGTCAGGTGCCGACGAACATCATCGCATCATTCGGGGGATTCCAACAGAAACAATACTTCCAGGCCCAGGCAGGAGCTGAAACTGCTCCGAAAGTGCAGTTCTGATCATTATGAAATATCTAACCTCAACGCAAAGAAGCCGGTCGATGTTCTTCATCGCGCTTCTTTGCGTTTTGTTCTTTGTTCCTCTTTCCGCACAGACGGAAATTCCTTCCATCACCGACCCGGTCACCGATCTCACCAATACTCTTTCCTCGTCTGAATATTCCCAACTCCGCAGTCAGATCATGGAGTTCCAGGACAGTACGTCGAATCAGATCGTTATTCTGATGGTTCCGACACTTGGAGAATATGAAATTCGAGATTTTGGTATCCGTGTTCTCGAGAAGAATAAGATCGGACAGAAAGGGAAAGATAATGGTATTCTCATTCTTGTTGCGAAAGATGATCGGAAGATGTCCATCGAAACAGGATACGGTCTTGAGGGAGTTCTTACGGATGCCGTAAGTGATCAGATCATCCGAAACGATATCAAACCGCAATTCAAGGAAGGAAATTATTTTCTCGGACTTTCTTCCGGTATTACATCCATTATCAGTGTTACCAAGGGAGAATTTTCCGGAGAGAAGAAGAAAAGAAGTAAGAATGGAAGTTCACTCGGTCTCCTGATGATCATTTTCGTCATCATCGTTTCGATCATCGCCAGCAGAAGGAATCGCCGGTATGGTATCTCTTCCAGCGGTAGCAACATGTGGTGGTGGGGCGGCGGCGGATTCGGAGGGGGAAGCGGGTTTGGTTCAGGCGGCGGATTCGGCGGAGGCGGTGGAGGCGGAGGTTGGTCGGCCGGCGGAGGAAGTTTCGGCGGCGGCGGTGCGAGCGGGTCCTGGTAAGAAGAAAAATACAGGATCACAAGATCACAACATTCCAGGATTGTTAATTATTTTCGAAGAGTTTGGATGCTGATATTATTAAAGACGGATGCTACACCGATAGAGATCGCTGCTGTAACCGATAAAATAAAAGAGTTAGGATTCACACCGCACGAGATCCCGGGTATTCAACGAGTTGCCATCGGCATCACCGGGAACAAAGCAAAAGTTTCCGCTGATACGTTCCTTGTCATGTCCGGCGTTGTGGATGTCGTTTCAGTATCCAAGCCGTTCAAATTGGTCGGCAGAGATTTCAAACCTGAGAATACGATCGTTGATGTCGGCGGAGTGAAATTCGGCGGCAATGAAATCCAGGTAATAGCGGGACCTTGTTCCGTCGAAAGCCGCTCGCAGATCCTCGAGATCGCCGAGATCGTGAAGGAATCAGGGGCAAAACTTCTCCGCGGCGGTGCATTTAAACCCAGAAGTTCACCGTACGCATTTCAGGGATTGAAACTCGAAGGCCTGGAATACTTGAAAGAGGCGGGTGAAAAGACAGGTCTGAAGATCGTCACCGAAGTGAAAGATACGGAAACACTTTCCGCTGTAGCAGAATATTCCGATATCCTGCAGATCGGTGCACGCAACATGTATAATTTCTCACTGCTCGAAAAGATCGGCGAGATGAAAAAACCGGTCATGCTGAAGAGAGGTTTCTCATCAACGATCGAAGAGTTACTGATGTCGGCGGAATACATCGTCTCCCGCGGAAATTACAATGTGATCCTGTGCGAACGCGGCATCCGCACGTTCGAGACGTATACACGCAACACGCTCGATCTGAACAGTGTTCCGCTCATTAAAAAGTTATCGCATCTGCCCATCGTTGTCGATCCGAGTCACGGCACCGGTGCATGGGACCTCGTTTCACCACTTGCTCAGGCATCCATCGTTGCAGGAGCGGACGGATTGATGATCGAAGTTCATACGCATCCCGAAAAAGCGTTGTCGGATGGATACCAGTCGTTGTCGCCGAAAACATTTCTTGCTATGATGAAGCAGCTGAAAAAATATGAATCGATCCTCGAACGGACCATCGCATAGGAGAGCAGGATGAGTTTTCTTTCAAAGAATATTTTGACGAAGGATGAGATGACACAGATCGCTGCCAAGATCTCCGCGGTCGAAAAAGAGACCGTCGGTGAGATCCGCGTGAGTCTGCATAAGACCCGTTCCTTCAAAGAACGAAATCTTCCAGTGTATGATCTTGCAGTAAAAAATTTCTATGAACTGGGAATGGAAAAGACCAAAGAGAAGACAGGTGTTCTTATCTATCTTTTGCTGAGCGACAGAAAATTCCAGATCATCGGTGATGAAGGGATTAATAAGAAGGTATCGAAGGAATTCTGGGATATCGTTGCCATGAAAGTGGCAGAATTCTTCCGCGATAATAAGTTCGTTGAAGGATTGGAGCATGCCATTGAAGAGGTCGGCGTCGTTCTGAAACGCGAATTCCCGATGAAAGCCGGTGATACAAACGAATTATCCAACGATGTCGTAGTTTCCTGATATGAAATATACCATAGCAGTAGCGCAGATCGATTCCACGGTCGGTCATCTCACAAAGAATATCGATCATCACGTTGCCTACGTGAAGAAGGCCATTGCAAAGAAGGCAAACGTGATCGTCTTTCCGGAATTGAGTCTGAGCGGATATTCCGTAAAAGACCTCAACTGGGACCTGGCATTGCGTTCTGAATCCAACGATCATTTCTCCGAACTGCTGAAACTTTCCAAACAGATCACGATCATCGCCGGCGGTGTTGAAGAAGGGGAGAACTTCGGGATCTACAACAGTGCATTCATCTTCGAGGACGGGAAGGTGCACACTGCTCACCGCAAGAATTATCCTCCGACGTACGGCATGTTCGAAGAGATGCGGTATTTCAGTCAAGGGAAGGATGTCCGTGCGTTCAGTTCCAAATGGGGAAAACTCGGTATCCTCATCTGCGAGGATATGTGGCATCTTCCGCTGCCGTATATTCTTGCTCAGGACGGAGCCAACGTCATCATCAGTCTCACCGCAAGTCCTACCAGAGTTTCAGGAACTTCAGAAGAACTTTCCACAGCAACAGTCAATCACGAACAGCACCGCGCCTATGCCCGGCTGCTGTCAAGCTATGTCGTCTTCGCCAATCGTGTGGGAATTGAGGACGGGGTCAATTTTTGGGGCGGGTCTCAAATTGTGGGACCGAACGGGGATACGATCGTCAAAGCAGAATTATTCAAGGAAGATCTCATCTATGCAACGGTCGATGAGAATGAGATCCGCCGGGCACGGCGTTTTTCGCGTCATTTCATCGATGATTCACCGCAATTCACGATACAACAGCTAAAAAACTCTTTGAAACGAAATACTTAGTGAGTATTTTTGCAATCATTAACTAAATAACGAGGTAGTGGTATGACCACAGAATATAAAGAACCGGGACCGGTTCTCGATCAAGATAATCCATTTGAATCCATGATGCAGCGCTTCGATAAAGCCGCTGAGATCCTTCAATTGGAAAAAGGTGTCTACGAATATCTGAAGACCCCCGTAAAACAAGTGACCGTCTCAATTCCGATCCAGATGGATAACGGACAGGTTGAGATCTTTGAAGGACACCGTGTTGTGCACAACGACATCCTTGGACCGTCCAAAGGCGGCATCCGGTATGCACCCGATGTGAATATCGATGAAGTGAAAGCTCTTGCAGCATGGATGACATGGAAGTGCGCCCTGCTGAACGTACCGTTCGGCGGCGCAAAGGGCGGAGTGAAATGCGATCCCACGAAATTGACACAGGTGGAATTGGAAAAGATCACACGCCGTTACACTGCGAACATGATGGAAGTATTCGGCGATGATAAGGACATTCCGGCACCGGATATGGGAACGAACGAACAGACCATGGCATGGTTGATGGACACATACTCCATGCACATGCGCAAAACGGTCAGCGGTGTCGTTACCGGAAAACCGCTGCTCATCGGCGGTTCGATCGGACGACGCGAAGCAACCGGACGCGGCGTGATGATCGTAACACTCGGTGCAATGGAAAAACTCGGATTGAAACCAAAAGACACGACCGTTGTTGTTCAGGGATTCGGTAATGTCGGTTCCATCTCCGCACAATTGATGAAGATGCAGGGCTGTAAAGTTGTCGGTATCTCCGATGTCACCGGCGGTTACTACAACAAACGCGGTATCGACATCGAGAAGGCACTCGAACATGTTGCAAAGAACAAGACCCTCGGCGGATTCGACGGTGCTGATAAAATCACGCAGGCGGAACTGCTTGAACTTGACTGCCAGGTGCTCATCCCGGCTGCGAAGGAAGACCAGATCACTCCTCACAACGCCGGAAAGATCAAAGCAAAACTCATCACCGAAGGTGCGAACGGTCCGACAACGGCAGGTGCAGATCCTATCCTGAATGACCGCGGTATCATCGTCATTCCCGATATCCTTGCGAATGCCGGCGGCGTTACGGTATCGTACTTCGAATGGGTACAGAACCGCGTCGGTTATTTCTGGTCGTTGGACCGTGTGAACCGTCGTCTCGAACGGATGATGAAAACATCATTCGACAATGTCTATGAGACTGCAGCAAAGCACAAAGTGCCGCTTCGTATCGGTGCGTATATTGTTGCGATCGATAAAGTTGCACGGACATTGAAGATCCGCGGTATCTACGCATAATGTTCATCATACGGCGGAACATATTGCTGTTGTTCATTCTCAGTGCAATATGTTCTGCCGGTGAAGTTCCTGTGCGGACCGACAGAGAAGTGATGATATTCATCTCTGATTCATTGATGTCATCTATTGCTGCCGATGTAAAGAATTTCCCTTCAGTTGTACTTTCCGAAGGGAAGGATTCGTCAGCTTCATTCTTTCATCCACATTTTGTCCATGGATTGACCAAAAGGAATGTTCCTCTTTTTTTGAAGTCTGATTCAACATCAACGACCCTTGATCTGAATGTTCAAGGGTCGTCTGTTTTTTACGGCGATGTGTTCACTGAATCATTCTTCGGAGAACGGCAGTGCAAACGCAGCATCACCATCACGTTGACTGCAACAATTTCATCGAATTCGGACGGGAAAATTCTTCTCTCTCATTCATACACATTGTCGAACATTGACACGGTCGCATATTCAACTGTCGATCAATTGTCTTCCTCCGTTATTCCTGCCGCACGGTATACAAGACCGGAATTATCGTTCTACGATATTGTCCTTGAACCTGCCATTGTCACGGTAGCATCCGGGATCATCATCTACCTTTTCTTCACCATCCGCAGTTGACCGCCGGAACCTTTCTTCTATGATCAATTTAAAAAAGGCGGTCGCCTCAATCTTTGCAGTTACATTTCTGATCATTGCGGAGATACTATTGCTTTCAATTCCCCGCGGAAAGACTGTCACTGAGGATGTGACAACGGTAGCTGATTCCACATACACCGTCCGTTTTTTAGCATTCGGTGATGTGAATCTTGGCAGAACGGTCGGTCAAAAGATCCTCAAGATCGATGTCCATTATCCGTTTGAACGGTATTCCGTACGAAACGACTCTGCTGACATCGTCTTTGCAAATCTGGAATGTCAGGTTTCCGATCAAAAAGGGGAGACCGGACACCCGAAATTCAATCTGATCTTCACGGCTCCGCCGGAAGCCGTCACCACTCTCAAAGCATCCGGTATCGACATCGTTTCAACAGCGAATAATCACGCTCTCGATTACGGTATTGATGCACTCATTGAGACCACTGACCGCCTCCAAAAAGCGAACATTACGTTCGTTGGAACGTCTAAGGACAAAGAAACTCTCTTCCGACCGCTGATTTACGAGAAAAACAACATAAAATTTGCTATCTTTGCTGTATCATCGTTCGTTAATATGACATTCAGCGGATGGCGTGATCATGTAGCTACACCCGATACTGCGGAATTAGTGAAGCAGATCAAGCGGATCAGAGATTCAGTTGATGTTATTGTGATGAGTTACCACGGCGGTGCAGAATATATCGATCAGCCGATCAAAAAGGTAAAAGAATTTGCCGAATGGTGTGCTGATAACGATGTGGATCTCTTTTTAGGACATCATCCGCATGTTACCTATGGTGTTGTGAAGCGGGGGAAAACGATCATAGTGCATTCACTCGGCAATATGATCTTCTTCCAACCGCAGCATTATTGGACTCAGCGGAGCTACGGGATTAAGTTCCTCATCCAAAAGAACAAACAAGGAACACGTATCGACATTGACCGTTTTCTTCCGGTGAATGTTTCGATGCAGACAAAACGGCTGACAGATACGACGGAGATCCAGAAACTATTCCGGCGTACGCAGCAATTATCGAATTTCGACCTAACTCAGTATTGGAATTAATGTGAAGAACGCGAACACACTTTATACACTCATTGGTGCCGCCGCAATATCGTTGATGCTCATTTCTTGTGCATCAACAGAAGAGATCGCATCGTTGTCCGTTGAAGAACGATTTGCCAAAGCAAAAGCGGCCTTCGATGACGGAAACTATCTCGAAGCGGTCGAGGATTTCAAAGCGATCACCGTGCAGTCCCAGGGGAGCGAATTCGGCGACGATGCTCAGTATTATCTGGCAGAGTGCCGGTTCAACCGCGGAGAATTCATCCTTGCATCCGCGGAGTATGACAATCTTGTCCGACTGATGCCGGGAAGTCCTTTTGCAAATGCCGCGCGGTATAAACGTGCTGAATCTTATTATCAACTCTCTCCCAAACCCCAGCTCGATCAAAAATATACACGCTATGCGCTTGATAATTTTCAGACGTATGTTGAATTCTCGCCGACCGACAGCATGGTCACAGAGGCGACCGCGAAGATCCAGGAACTGACGTTGAAATTATCGCAAAAGATGTTTGAAGGGGGAAAATTATATTTCCGCCTGGAATATTACAAAGCAGCTATCGCATATTTCGATAAACTTATCCAGGATTATCACGACTCGCCGTTCACTGATGACGGATTATTGTGGAAAGCCAAAAGCCAGAATGCACGGAAAGATTTTTCGGGAGCGGTCCAAACCCTGGACGAACTCCTTTCAAAATTTCCGACGACGGACCTGACAGAGGACATCGCGAAACTGCAGAAGAAGATCGTGGAAGATGAAGCGGACTATAAAGAAGACCAGAAGAAACGTCAAATGACGATAACAGAATGAACAAAGAAATGCCGTTACGGCCGCATCAGGCGGGAATGACCCAGCTCGTCCTACCGAACGATACCAATCAGCTCGGCAATCTGCTGGGTGGACAGCTCATGCATTGGATCGATCTTGTCGCTGCGATCGCCGCCGCTCGTCATGCGCACCATATCTGTGTCACCGCATCCGTTGATGATCTGAATTTCCTCCATCCGGTGAAACTCGGAGAAGTAGTGACCCTGCTCGCCTCAGTGAACAGAGTATTCAATACTTCCATGGAAGTCGGTGTTAAGGTCCTGTCGGAAAATCTGCTGACCGGCAATGTGAAGCATGCCAACTCGGCATATCTCACATTCGTTGCGCTGGATCAGGATGGAACACCGATG
Organism: Bacteroidota bacterium; assembly: GCA_049317705.1. Taxonomy (GTDB): domain Bacteria; phylum Bacteroidota; class Ignavibacteria; order UBA10030; family UBA8401; genus UBA8401. Next base: position 9,680 of record JBMOHT010000022.1, read on the forward strand.
AAAGTAGGGCAAGTGCCTGTGACATCTGATGAAGAACAACGCAGATTCGAAGAAGCAATGCACCGCAGGGAACTGCGATTATCCCGCCGAAAAAAATTACTCACTTAAGACGACCAATTGTGGATTCACCAACGGGGAATTTGTTTGCACGAATACGAACCATCCCGGCATTGGTCTCTCTGCTGATATTCAGCATTCCATCACCGACGTCATCTCAATTACGGCAGTTCAATTCCCTCGGGATCGTGCAATCGTTTGAATTTCCTGTCGGAGTTTCCCGCCCGGTATTGTTCCGGTATTCTTCCGCGCGCACTCCCGATATTCTGTGGTACGAACGCGATTCATCGATCTTCGTTACATTGAAGAACAACGGGACCGGACAGTTCACTGACCGGAAGGTCATCGGCAGAACAGGTTCCTTGACCTCATTTGTTGCCGGCAATATCAATGATGACGGAATCGACGACATCGTCGTTGTCCATCGTGAACAGAATCAGATCGAACTTCTCTTGAGCCGGCGCAGTGATTCTACATACACCGCATCATTCTACAATGTGAATTTCTATCCGGAACACGCCGTGATCGGCGATCTGAATAATGACCGTCTCGCCGATGTGATGAGCTACGGGAAGGTCTCATCCGGGGTCAGTTATCTTCAGGGAAAAGGAGGAGGAAAATTCCTCGCCGCAAGGACGCTGTTCGAGAATATCCCTGTGAATGATCTCTCGCTCGTCGCCATGAACGGCGATAATATCGTTGATGTAGCCGTGAATAATTGGCTGACCAACGAAACCGTATTGTTCCTTGGTCTCGGGAAACTAAAATTCTCCGAACAGACCGTTCTGTCATTCGCCGAGGATAGCGTCTATATCCAGTTCCTCGATGTCAACAACGATCATTTGACCGACGTTGCCATCTCTTCGGCAAAGGATAAGACACTTCAGATACTCGAGGGGGATGGACTCGGGAATTTCTCATTTTCTCAGGCATTACCGCTCTATCATCTTCCAACGGAGATCGTCAAAACAAATTTCCGTTCCGCTACGGCAGCTGATCTGTTGATCTCGGATGTCGGTTCTCAATTGTTCTCGCTTGTGTTGAATAAGAATGACGGAAACTTCTATGACGAGATCATCTATGGAATAAAACAAGGGACCAAAACGCTCCTGTGCGGAGATCTGAACGGCGACAGACTCTCCGATGTGATGTTCCTTTCGGGGAATGGAACATCATACGAAGTACTGTGGAATTCACAATCCAAACTTTCGAAGAAAGGGCAGGAGATCTCTTTTGCTGTGGGTTCTCATCCGTCCAATCTTTCTGTAATGGACCTGAATAAGGATGGAATCGATGATATTGCTGTCTGCAATGAGAATTCATCATCCGTTTCACTCCTTCTTTCTTCGGGTACCTCATATTTTTCCGGTCAGCTCACACTGGAAACTCCTGAGCAGCCGATGGCTGTTTCTCTGTATTCGAAGAATGATTCATCACTGACACTCTTCACTACCCATCAGGGAGAACCACAGATCTCGCTCATCACACTGAGGAAAGAGAATGATTCGCTTGCCTCGCTCAGCGGTGATATTGAACAGTTCTCCATCCCGCTCCCGGACAGACCGACGACGGTGCTGCCCGATGTATCGTATATGGAAAAAGGAATTTCTCTCTATGCCTTCATGGCATCGTCCACCAATTCCATCGTCTTCTATCAGCAGGTGAAAGGGACCAGGTTCCTCACGCGAAGTCTTGTTCCGTTGGTACCGTCGAAGATCATCTATTCCACGATCAATGATCTGAACGGGGACGGTAAGACCGATCTTGTGTATGTCAACAGCGATGACAAGATACGGTCGACAAAATTCGGTATTACGATGAACGATTCATCCGGAAATTTTAAAGGACGATTATTCTCCGCAGAATTGTCGGACTCGACGAACCGAAAGGCCTTTGTCATTACCGACGATCTCAATGGCGATCAATTGAAGGATATTCTTGTATTCACATCGCCGGAGAACAAACTCCGCATTGCACTCGGCAACAAGGAAACAACATATGAGCCGTTCGTAGTGATCTCATCCGAAATGAACATGAAAGCATCGGAACAGCTGCAGCAGTACGATTTTGATAATGACGGCAATCTTGATATTTTATACCATGACCGCACCGCATCTGAATTGCGTCTCTTTCGCGGGAAAGGGAACGGCAGATTCTTTCCGCCTGTCCGGATCGCTGATATTCCGAAAGAGTCGGTCTTCCGCTGCGGTGATTTTAACGGCGACAGCGCAGGCGATATCGTCTATACAAATCCATTCGACGCTTCGATCACTGTGATCTATGGGAACTAGGAAATGAAATTGACCATCCTGATCATATTATGCATAACATCCTTGTCCGCACAAACGGAGAATATCAAATGCGGTACATTTGTTAATGTACGGACACACATAGAGAATAGAAGATTGAAGATCACGTCGCCGTATTCCGAAACACGCCCCTCACTGTCTGCGTCAGTTCTTACCAAGAGTCAAAAGATCAGGATCCATTACGATACGACAGGAACAAATCAGCCCGCAATGGTCACATCGTCCGGTGTTCGGATACCGAATTCATATAAACAGTACATTGATACGTTGCGGGTACTGCTAGACTCGGTATGGAACACCGAGATAGTTCAGTTCGGCTTCGAAGCACCGCCGGCGGACAGTTCACGAGGAGGCGGACCCGAATACGATTTTTATGTTATCGATCTCGGTGCCGGATATTTCGGTCAGACAATATGGGAAACATCCTATCCGTTCGGTCCGACGAAACTCAATCAGCAGTATCCCAGCTTCATTAATATCGATAATGATTTTGGAGTCGGGTTCCGGACCAAAGGGGTTCAGGCAATGATGGCAACGACCGCGCATGAATTCCATCATGCCATTCAGGTGGGCGGCTCCGGTGTATGGGAAGATCAGCAATTCTTCTTCTATGAAATGTGTGCTGAAGCGATGGAGAATAAAGTGTTCAGAGATGCGAACGATTATCTGATCGATGTGAGAACGTATTTCACCAACTTATCCACCTATCCGTTGTTCACAAAATATTCCCAATCAACTCCCGGATATGAAAGGGCGATTTGGGGAATATTCCTTATGTCGAAATACGGCACCAATATGATGAAAGATCTTTGGACCGGTGTTCGCACCGAACGTCCGGTTCAAGCGATGAATACTGTGCTGAACAATTATTCAACGACCGTCCAACGGGAGTTTGCCGATTTTTCATTCTGGAATTTTTACACGGGGTATCGGGCGGATTCGGCTCGTTATTATCCTGAAGCAAAACGATTACCCGCAGTTTCGTATGCACAAATTCTCAATGCAACATCAGGAGTTCAGGATCAATCGATCCTGCAGAAGAGTTTTGTGATCAGTTATTACAAGATCTCCCGGGGAAGTGATTCTGCATTTTGTTTCATCGCCAACACGAACATGAATGATGTTTTAACCGACGGACAAAATACTCTCTCGGCTAAATTCTCCTACACGACATCCGCATCATCTGGATTCCCGTTGATATCATCATCCATTTACGGAAAATTCGTCGCTGATCTACCACAGTTGTGGGCGTATGGCGCATTCGGCAATCAATCTCGTGCAGCGTGTTTCCCTAATCCGTTCAATCCTTCCACGTCTTCACTGCTGATTCCTCTGGATAAATTTGGTGCTCTTGCTGAAGCGACATTGTCCATATATTCAGCAGTCGATCTCTCACTTGTTTATTCTGAGACCGCTAAATATATCCCGTTTTCTGGCATACAATATGCAGAATGGAAGGGTAAAGACAACAAAGGTAATTTAGCTTCATCAGGAGTGTATTTGTATGTTCTGTCCAAAGGCTCAACAATTGTTAAGGGAAAATTCGCGGTAATTAGATGAAAAAACTGACTTTTAAGTCCGATAATATTGCTAAATTGTACAACCGGAAAGTGATATTCGAAAAAATATCATTTTCGCTGAATGAAGGCATTGCATTTGCAATTACAGGAAAAAACGGCTCCGGCAAATCAACGCTGGTAAAGATCCTTTGCGGGGTACTTTCACCGACCAAAGGGAAAGTGGAATTCAGTGTTGATGGTTCAATCGTTCAGTATCCTGATTATTATCCTCACATCGGACTCGTTTCGCCTTATCTGAACATGTATGAGGAATTTTCCGCTGAAGAGAATTTGAATTTCATCGCTAAGGTGCGTGGCCTCGGTCCGGACCATACTGCAAGAGGGGAGATGCTGTTGAATGAATTCGGCATCTACGAACACCGCAAGAAAGAGGCGAAGTTCTATTCATCAGGGATGAAACAACGATTGAAGTATTGCGCTGCATTACTCCACGAACCGTCAATACTTGTGTTGGATGAACCGTCATCAAATCTCGATCAATATGGTATCGCTGCCGTTCGAAAGTTCATGACTCTGCAGAAAGAGAAGGGAATCCTCATTTTTGCCACCAATGACAAGGATGATCTTGAATATGCCGATACAGTATACTCTGTAGAGGGCGGTAGACGTTGAAATGAGACAAATAATTCGTATTTTAAGTATCATATGATCTTAATAACATCGTATCACATTTTTATCAAGGAATTCGTCTCCGAATTCAGAACGCGCTATGCGATCAATGCGCTTTTGATGTTCGTCGTGACGACCCTTTCCATTATTCTCTTCTCTGTCGGTGCAGAATCTCCGCCGCAGGATGTCCTTTCCGGGACATTGTGGATCGTCATCTTTTTCAGTGCAATGTCAGGTTTGTCTAGGACCTTCGTCGCTGAGGAAGAACGCGGCACCTCAATGACTCTCCGCCTGCTGGTGAATTCCAGTTCAGTCTATATCGGAAAGCTGCTGTATAATTTTCTCTTGATCCTGTTCCTGTCGCTGATCATCGCTGCATCATATTTGGTCCTGTTAAAAGAATTCACGGTGAAATCCTACGATATTTTTTGGATCACCATCTTCCTCGGCAGTGCAGGATTAGCAAGTGCTTCGACGATCCTTGCCGCCATCATTGCCAAAGCAAATACTAAAGGGACGCTGTTTCCGGTCCTCGCATTCCCGATCCTTCTGCCGTTGCTGCTCACATGCATTAATGCTACCAAACTCTCTACCGAAGGGGCATTCATGGATGAAGCGGTCAAAGAATTTCAGATCCTTATCTCTTTCACAGTTGTCATGGTTGCAACTTCATTCATCGTATTCGATTTTGTTTGGAAAGATTAAGTTCCTATGAAGACCTGGCTTAAAATTGCAGTTACAATTTGGCTGACCGGAATTATTATCGCCGGTATTGCGTTCCCAATGGTACGTGTTCCCGCACACTGGTGGGAATTCCCGTTCATTCCCGGATTGGAAGAGAAGGCTCGGAACATCCTGTTCCATGTTCCGATCTCGTGGACGACCGTTGTAGCATTCGTCATGTCCATGTTCTACGGCATCATGTATCTTCGGACGAAGGACCCGGATTATGATCTTCGTTCCGTTTCATCCGCAAGTTTGGGTTTGATGTTCTGTGTGCTGGCAACATTGACCGGCGCTGTGTGGGCAAAATTCAACTGGGGTTCGTTCTGGAACTGGGATCCGCGCGAAACATCGATCTTTATTCTCTTACTCATCTATGGAGCATATTTTGTTCTTCGTTCTGCAGTTGATGAAGAGGATAGAAGGGCAACATTATCGTCTGTGTATTCGATTATCGCAGGTGTCACCGTTCCGTTCTTCATCTTCGTGATGCCGAGGATCATGTCAGGACTGCATCCCGGTTCACTCGGTGATGAGTCCGGTAAGGGACCGGTCTTGGAATTCAAGATGGCGCCGAATATGCTCATGGTATTCTTCGCATCGCTGATCGGCTTTACCGTGCTGTATTTCTGGATGTATTCAATCAAGATTCGTTTGATGAGGATCGAACGACATGTTCAACAAATTAATGAATCAAATTAATAGAGGCTTCCATGGAATTCTTTGAAAGCAATCAGATCTTCGTCGTACTCGTTGTCGTACTGGCGATCTGGTTCGGTTTTATCGGCTATATGGTCAAATTGGATCTGAAAATTAAAAAACTCGAAGAACAAATCAAGAAATAACAGGAGTCAGTATGAATCTGAAGATCGTCGTTGCAAGCATAATCATTGTCGGTGCACTTGTATTCGGTGCCTCGACGTTCATTGAAAGTAACATCGAATATATGGACTTCTCGAAAGCCCAGTCCGTCAACAAAAAAGTGCAGGTAAAGGGGAAATGGGTAAAAGAGAAAGATGCACAGTTCGATGCTTCGAAATCTCAATTCGTCTTCTATATGGTGGACGATAATAATCAGGAAGTAAAGGTCGTTCTGGACGGTGCCAAACCGAATAACTTCGAGATGGCGACTGAAGTCGTCGCGAAGGGACGCTTCAAGGACGGATATTTCCATGCAAATGAGCTGTTGACAAAGTGCCCTTCAAAATATGAAGGCGACGGACAAGCTGTGAAGAAAACATTGTGAGGTGTTCATGTTCGGTGCTGCAATAATCAAGATCTCGTTTGCTGCTTCAATTCTCTCTTCAATTCTCTATTACATCGTCCACAGAAATCCATCAGAACAGGTGCGCAAGATGGCGCGCCTGTTCTATGAGGCTGCTGTCGGCGGTGTGATCGTTGCTTCGGGATTGATGCTATATTTCATTCTCAATCATCAATTCCAGTACTATTATGTTTGGAACTATAGTTCAACCGATCTTCCACTTTCGCTGTTGGTCTCCACGTTCTACGCAGGTCAGGAAGGGAGCTTCATGCTCTGGGCACTGTATACCGGCATCATCGGAGTAGTGCTCCTTCGATATACTGCTAAGCGTGGATATGAAGCGGAATTCATGACCGTGTTTGCCGGTATCTTTTCATTCCTCATCCTTATGCTCGTTGTAAAGAATCCTTTCAAACCGATCTGGGAACAGTTCTCCACTGAACTGCTCCATGTCGGCGAGATCCCGTCATCGGTCACCAGTTTCATTTGGGTCGACCAGGCGAGAGGATTGTGGTCACAGGTGCCGACCGAAGGAAAAGGATTGAATGCATTGCTGCAGAACTACTGGATGGTGATCCATCCACAGATCCTGTTCAGCGGATTCACATCCATGTCCATTCCCTTCGCGTATGCTGTCTCCGCTATGATGAAGAAGGATTATGTCAGCTGGATCAAAGTTGCTACTCCATGGACCGTCTTCGGTGCGATGATGCTTGGGACGGGGATCATTCTCGGCGGTTATTGGGCGTATGAAACACTCGGATGGGGCGGATATTGGGGCTGGGATCCGGTAGAGAATTCATCACTCGTTCCGTGGCTCGTGTGCGTTGCCTCCATCCATACGATGCTTGCACAAAGAAAGAACGGAACATACATTAAAACGAATTTTGTCCTCAGCATGTTCTGTTTCATTCTGGTGCTTTATTCAACGTTCCTGACCAGAAGCGGTGTGCTGGGTGAGACTTCGGTCCATTCATTTGTCGACCCCGGAATGTGGGTCTATTGGCTGCTGCTGGGTGTGATCGCATTATTCACGATCGTCGGATTCGGAATGCTCTTCTCACGGTGGAAAGAGATGCCGGTCGTTCCGGTGCAGCATTCACTTGTCTCAAGGGAATTTGCGCTGTTCCTTGGAGCATCAGCACTCGTATTCGCATCGATCTTCATTGTGATCGGAACTTCTTCACCGATCATCACAAATATTCTCAAAGGTAAGATCTCTGCGGTCGATCCTTCATTCTATGTTACCACGACACTTCCGTTAGGTATCGCCATAGCGGTCCTCGCCGGAATTGGTCAGTTATTATGGTGGCAGAATTCCAATACAAAGACATTGCTTCATGAATTGAAGGTTCCCACCGCTTTGGCAGCCGCGTTTACTATCGGAACATATTTCATGGGAGCAGTTCACATCTCCATGATCATCTTCATCTTTGCTTCAGCGTTCGCTTTGTTCACAAACGTGATCGTCGGATATAAGATCGTTCAGGGGAATCCTAAAATGGCAGGCGGCTCACTGGCGCATGTCGGTGTCGCATTGATGTTCCTGGGATTCGTCTCTTCGGCAAAATATGATGAAGTGAAGACACTCAATCTTGAACAGGGCAAGGAAGTGAAAGCCCTCGGATACACGTTGAAATATGTCGGATATCAGCCGATGCCGAGAGGACGATTCGGATTCAATGTTGAAGTGGAGAAGGACGGACAGAAATTCGTTGTCACACCGGTGATGTTCAAGGAAGGGGATGAAGGTTCACTCATCCGCAACCCGGATATTGTCAATCTCATCACCAAAGATTTCTATGTATCTCCGCTGTCACTCGAAGTCCCGGATGAGGCTGGTCAAGGAAATGAAGTGACCATCTTCAAAGGGAAAACCGAGTCTGTCGCGGGAATGGAAGTGAAGTATATTGATTATTCATTCACACAGTCCAAAGAGAACGGTAATTACCTTGTAATGAACATCGAGGTGACACGCAATGGAAAGAAAGAGATCATCCATCCGACCATGACCAATAAAGGGGGACAGCCGATATTCAAGGAGGCACTCCTGCCGAATACCAATATCGCATTCCTGATCAAAGGGATGAATCCGAGCGAGAACGAAAATGACGCGAAAGTGACTTTGGCTATCAGCGGATTGGATGAATCTGCTGCCGCAGTTAAGACGCCGAAAGCAGAAACACTTGTTGTTGAAGCAAGCGTCAAGCCATTCATCAATCTTGTGTGGATCGGTACGCTGGCACTGATCGGCGGATTCCTGATCACCATCGTAAGAAGGGTCAAAGAAGTCTCTAAAATGTGATCGAACATTACCTCGTAAAACTAAAAAGCCGGTTCATCACCGGCTTTTTTATTTATAAGCGTGTTCTCCATTGCTGAACCGCCTGCTTATCGATCCTGATCTGTCCGCTGATCATCGAACTCGGAATCGGATCGGGGTAATACTTCTGACAGCATGCATACGCTTCAAGACTCTCCATATTCCAATACGAGGGACAATTCGCACAATGGATATTCTCACCTTGAAGATAAAAATCATCGGACCGGCAAGATTCACTGATACTCATTGCGGTAACGATCTTTCCGCGCGGAGTAAGATAGATCAGGACCGGGACCGGCTGAATTCCTTCAGGATCCTTGATGCGGACAATTCGGAAATTCTTTAATTGTTCCGCATTCACCACAATATCATTTCCATCCATCGATGCCGTGATCATCGTGCTCATGATCTTTTCCTCCGACGGCTTCACGCCATAGCCGACGGTGGGCTGATGGTCGATCACAGGATGATATGTTCTTCCGATGGTTGCGAAGAAATATCCGATGCCTGAAATAAGGACCGCTGCGAGGATCACCAGTGATACGATCTTGATCGATCGCTGCTGAGAGGACTGTGGAATGACCTTGAGTGTAGTTCCGCAGTTGAGGCAGACGATAGCACTGCTCAATTGCTGTGATCCGCAATTCGGACACGTCATGGATGTTCTCCTATTTCAAAATATCGAACAGTGAATTGAATCCGAGTGGCTCGATGCTGTAGAATGGTTCACCGTACTCGACATTGATCAGACTTCCGTAATGTTTATCCCTTGCAAAGATCGATTCAAGGAAAATCTTGGATGACAGAAGCGTTTCACGCTCTTTGCTCTTGGGATCATAGAACTGTGAACTGAATGCAAGCAGAGAATCCCGTTTCGTTTCATAGACACCCGAAACATCCACAATGAATGTCGGCTGGAATTCATATTTCTGCATGAAGTGAAAGTATTTACGGGGACGATGCGGTTCCTGCTTCTTTCCCTGATATTTCGTCGGGATCTTTTCGAGTCCTGCATAGAACCATGCTTCACGGCAAAGCCGGTGTGCATGTTCGTGGTCCGGATGACGTTCAAGCCAGTGAGGGAAGATGAGAATTGACGGCCTATAGTGCCGGATCACCTGAATAACTTTTTTGATATTCGCTTGATTGACCTCGATGTTGCCGTCCGGCAGATGTAATGCTTCCCGCATGCTCAATCCGAGGATAGAGGAAGCTGCATCGGCTTCTTTCTTCCGTATCGCTTTGCTTCCGCGGGTGCCGAGTTCGCCATCCGTCAGGTCCAGAATGCCGACCTTTTTCCCTTGTTTCACCATTGAGGCGACTGTTCCTGCACAGGAGAGCTCTATATCATCAGGATGCGCGCCGATTGCGAGTACATCTAAGTTCATAGTTTTTATTTTCAATATAAGGAAGGTTTTTCTTATTCGCACTCTTTCGTTATATTTACTCCATGAGTGATAAACACATCCTTACCGTTTCTGAGTTGACCAAACAGATCAAAGGTGTTCTGGAACTCGGGTTCACGAATGTCTGGATACAGGGAGAGATCTCGAATTTCAAACTGCATACTTCGGGTCATCTCTATTTCTCGCTGAAGGATGAGCAATCCCAGATTTCAGCCGTGATGTGGAGGAGCAGAGCAGGACAATTGCGGTTCCGTCCTCAGGACGGGATGAAGGTGATGGTCCGCGGCAATATAACAGTATATGAACCTCGGGGAAGTTACCAGATCGATTGTCAGGCGATCCAGCCGCTCGGGAAAGGTGAGCTTCAGATCGCATTCGAGCAGTTGAAGGAGCGACTCAATGAGGAAGGATTATTCTCAGCCGCGCGAAAGAGACCGCTGCCGGAATTTCCCCGCAAGATCGGCATTATTACCTCGCCGACTGGTGCCGCAGTGCAGGATATGATCTCGGTATTTTCGCGTCGATTTCCGTCGATTGAATTGATCATCGTTCCAGTCAAAGTGCAGGGGATAGGCGCTGCAGAGGAGATCAGTGAAGCGATCGAAATGCTGAATGAGCACTCCGATGTCGATGTGATGATCATCGGCCGCGGAGGAGGCTCTTTGGAAGATCTATGGGCATTTAACGAGGAGATCGTCGCCCGTGCTGTCTTTAAATCAAAAATTCCGGTAGTCAGCGCTGTTGGCCACGAAATAGACTACAGCATCAGTGATTTTGTCGCTGATCTGAGGGCACCAACCCCATCCGCCGCAGCGGAATTGACGGTGAAAGACCGAAATGAGGTCGTTGAACTTATACGCAATTATTGCTATACTATGAGCAATTCAATGACTAATTCCGTTGCTTCGTACAAGAATACGATCTCCCATCTCACACAAAGCTATTCCTTCAACCGTCCGAATGATATGCTTCGGCAGCGAAGTCAGCAGGTGGACGAACTCCAGCGCCGTCTTGAACAGAACATTCACCATCATTTTCAGATGGTCCGTCAGCAGTCAGCATCACTTACTGCACGGATCAATTCTCTGAATCCTCGTTCGGTCCTGAAAAGGGGATACACAATTGTACGACAGGATGATGCTGTGATTTCCTCTGCTGATGGAACAAAGACCAACAGACCGGGAACGGTGGAATTCCATGACGGGGTTGTTTCGATAGAATTCAAAGGAAAGAACATCTAATGGCAAAAAAGGAAACAAAGACTTCATTTGAACATTCCCTGAACCGCCTCGAGAAGATCGTTGAAGCGCTGGAAGAAGGAGAGGTCTCGCTGGATGAATCATTGAAGATGTTCGAAGAAGGGATCCAGCTTTCCAAAGAGTGTATGGAAACTCTCAATAAAGCAGAGATCCGGATAAAACAATTGACGAAAGATATTAACGGAAAGATACAAATGACGGACTTTGAAGAGTAATGACACAATCAAACTCTAAATTTTTACAGTTCATTGACACACCCGATGACCTCCGCAAACTTGATGTCTCTTCGCTGCGGACCGTCTGTTCGGAGGTTCGAGACTTTCTTGTTGACTCGGTATCGAAGACCGGCGGACATCTCGGAGCGGGACTCGGCGCAGTTGAACTGACCGTAGCACTTCATTACGTGTTCAATACTCCGGTGGATAAACTTGTTTGGGATACCGGACACCAGGCGTATCCGCATAAGATCCTCACGGGACGTAAGAACAGACTTCATACCATTCGCCAAAAGGATGGTTTAAGCGGTTTCCTTCGGCGTGATGAGAGCGATTATGATACATTCGGTGCCGGGCACGCAAATACCGCGATCTCTGCAGCGTTAGGCATGGCAGCAGCACGGGATTTTGCACACAAAGATTACAAAGTTGTCGCCATTGTCGGGGATGGATCATTGACCGGCGGTATGGCATATGAAGGATTGAATAACGCCGGTGTCTTAAAGAAGGATATGATCGTCATCCTAAGCGATAATAAGATGGTCTCTCTCTCGGCAAACAATCCCACCCTATGGTCACTCCATAATTATTTTTCCGAAGCTCTCACGCATCCTACCTATAACAAATTCAAAGCGAATGTATGGGACCTTACCGGAAAACTGGATACATTCGGCGACCGCCTTCGCAGCGTTGCAGGGAAATTGGAACGCGGTGTTAAAGCCGTCGTCACTCCCGGTATGATGTTCGAAGCGATGGGATTCAGATATTTCGGACCGTTCAACGGACATAATATCGTTAAACTGGTAGAGATCCTTCAGCATGTGAAAGAGCTCAAAGGACCGATCCTTCTTCACCTGAATACTGAAAAAGGAAAAGGATATGAACCGGCAGAACGTGACGCATCCAAACTTCACGGTGTAACGCCGTTCGATAAAGGAACCGGAATTTCACCGAAATCATCTGCTCCTGCTGCGTATACCAAGATCTTCGGCAATGCTCTTGTGGAGATATGCCGGAAGAATGATAAAGTTGTCGGAATCACTGCCGCCATGCCCGATGGAACCGGATTGGATATCCTTCAGAAAGCCATTCCGGAACGGTTCTTCGATGTCGGCATCGCTGAACAACACGCTGTAACTTTTGCCGCAGGAATGGCAACGGAAGGATATATTCCCGTTGTTGCTATCTATTCAACATTCCTTCAAAGGGCATTCGATCAGATAGTTCATGATGTATCGCTCCAAGACCTCCATGTGATATTTGTGATGGATCGTGCCGGATTGGTCGGCGCTGACGGTCCCACACATCATGGTGCTCTCGATCTTTCATTCTTACGATGCATTCCGAATATGATCATCATGGCCCCGAAAGATGAGAACGAACTTCGGGATATGTTGTATACTGCTGTACAACAGAAGAATTGCCCAGTCGCCATTCGGTATCCGAGAGGAAATTCGTTAGGACTTCCATTAAAGTCTGAGTTTGAGAATCTGCTTGTCGGCAAGTCTGAAACGGTACGTAAGGGGAAAGATGTTGCGATTCTTGCGATCGGCACTTCAGTATCACAATCTTTGTCTGCAGCTGAAATACTTGAAAAAGACGGTATCGATGCTGAAGTGGTCAATATGCGGTTCGTCAAACCGTTGGATATTGAATGTTTGAAGGATATCGCTCAACGGTTCAAGAACATCGTCACGGTCGAAGAGAATAGTGTCGTAGGCGGTTTCGGCTCTGCTGTACTCGAAGCGGTCTCCGCAGAAGGACTGACGAATGTCAACGTGAAGGTTCATGGCCTGGTGGACGGATATGTCGCTCAGGGAACTCCTGTTGAACTCATGCATATGACAAAACTGGATGCTGAAGGTATCTCGCAGATCGTAAAACAATTTTTGAAAGAAAATAAAAAATAATCTTTGACAGGAACGGAAATCGTTATGACCTCCAATAATGCTAAAATCGAAAAAGCAAAGGTGGGTGTGATCGGACTCGGATGGATCGCACAAGTATTCCATATGCCGATCATCTCGAAATTCACTGATGCCGAAGTGACCTGTGTCTGCGATCTTGATAAAACAAGAGCCCGCGCGATCGCCGAGAAATACGGGATCAAACGATTCTATACTGATTATAAAGAGATGCTCGAGAAAGAAGAGCTTGACGCCGTTGATATCTGTACATCCACCGATATGCATAAAGAAGTTTCCATAGCGTGTCTTGATGCCAAACGTGACGTCTTTGTGGAAAAACCGATCGCACGTAAACTGAACGAAGCTATCGCGATCGCGGAAGCAGTGAAAAAGAACAAACGTCAGTTGATGGTGGGTATGAACAACCGTTTCCGTCCTGACGCAATGATGCTTCGGAGTTTCATTGAGAATAATGAATTGGGAAAGGTCTTCTATGCGAAGACAGGATGGCTGAAGAAACCTTCCTCGGAAGGAAGTTGGTTCTCACAGAAAGAAATGTCCGGCGGCGGGGTGATACTTGATATGGGCATCGTAATGCTAGATCTTGCCCTATGGATGACGGGATATCCCGAGGTCTCACGCGTGAATGCAACATTGTATTCGCATAAGACCAAAGTGGAGGATTCATCCGTTGCGTATCTTACCATGAAGAACGGTGCGACCATCACCATTGAGGTCAGCTGGAATTTCCACATTGAGAATGAATTGTATTACTGCAACATCTACGGTGAACAGGGAAGCGGAAAGATCAACCCTTTGATGATCCATAAAGAGATGCACGGCAGTGTAGTGAACGTGACCCCGGTGAAAACGGATACATCGCAGAATGCCCTCAAAAAATCCTACGAGAATGAACTGAAGCATTTCATCGGCGCTGTCCGCGGGATCCATCCGATCATCTCAACTGCGCAGGAAGCGGTCCAGCGGATGAAGATCATCGATGCGATCTATAAATCATCAGCCAAAGGTAAAGAGATCACATTTAAGTAGGATGATATCATTATCAGTAATGAAGGACATCATGAACGGTCGCCCCATTCGTGATGTCTTTTTTATTTGTGTAATTACTCAATGAGAACCGACGATACATATTGGATGAACCGCTGCTTGATACTCGCCAGGAAAGGCAGAGGAAGTGTGAGCCCCAATCCGCTTGTCGGTGCTGTCATCGTCAAGAACGGCAGAAAACTCGGTGAAGGATATCACCAATTCTTTGGCGGACCTCATGCGGAAGTGAATGCTGTTTCCGATGCACTGTCCCGAAAGCATATTCTCGCCGGCGCTACGATCTATGTCAATCTCGAACCATGTTCCCATTTTGGAAAGACACCGCCGTGCGTTGATACTCTCATTCGTTATGGATTCAGCAGGGTCGTGATCGCAATGAAAGATCCTAATCCGTTGGTATCGGGTAAAGGGATCGCGAAACTCAAGGAGCATGGGATATCTGTCACCATCGGTATCTTACGATCTGAAGCAGAATTTCTCAATGAATCGTTCATCACCTCGATCACGACTCAACGGCCGTTCATCGCATTGAAAGCCGCGCAGACTTCCGATGGATATATTGCACGACCGGATGGGACATCACAATGGATAACAAATGAACGTTCACGAGCATTGGTCCATCGGTTACGAAGTGAATTTGATGCGGTCGTTGTCGGAGCCGGTACAGTAAAACAGGATGACCCTGAATTGACCGTTCGCACCGGTGCCGGAAGAAATCCTGTCAGAGTGATCATCGATGGAAATTTCTCTGTTCCCGTCAAACGAAAGATCTTCAACAAGAAAAGCCGCACGATCATCTATATTTCAGCAGCAGCATCGGACCATGAGAAGAAGAAAATGAAACTGCTTATTTCTCAAGGTATAACCGTTATTCCGTTATCATCGGTCAATGGAATGTTGGATCTACGTCTCGTTGCAGCAGATCTTTACAGAAGAAACATCGCTTCACTTCTGGTTGAAGGAGGTGCACATACATACGAATCGTTTTTAAATGCAAAATTGACTGAGAAAATTTACCTTTTTACCGCCAAAAAGAAATTTGGTTCAGGAATTAAAACATTCAAGAAATTATCCGTATCTTATAAAAAAATTATGGTGTCAGAGAGATCGTTCGGCTCTGACCGCCTGCAGGAATTCCGTATCACATTCCCATGAGATCAATCATTCTGCTTCTGAGCATGCTCACTGTTATGTCCGGACAAACCACACAAACCGTTTCCGCGCTCAATGCCCGGATCGATTCCATTATCGCTGCACATTCCGGCCGATACGCGGTAGCCGTAAAAGGACTTCAGTCATCGTTCTTCCTGTATCGGAACGAACATGAGTCATTCCACGCGGCCAGCACAATGAAGACGCCGGTAATGATCGAGGTATTCAAACAGGCTGAGCAAAAGAAATTCTCACTCAATGATTCAATTGTTATCCGTAACTCATTTAAAAGTATCATTGACGGCAGTGAATACTCGTTGGACTTCAGTGATGACAGTGATGACGGTATCTATCATGAGATCGGGAAGAAACTGACGATCGCGCAACTGATGTTCAAAATGATCACAGTCAGCAGCAACCTTGCGACCAATATTCTGATCGAACGGGTCGGACCGGACAATGTTATGCGCACAATGAGGTCGTTAGGACTGAATGATATTCAAGTGCTGCGCGGTGTCGAGGATGGAAAGGCATTCAAGGCAGGGAAGAATAATACTACCACCGCCTACGATCTTTGTGCGATCTTTGAAATGATCGCCCGCAAGAGTATCGCTTCGAGCGATGCTTGCAATGACATGATCAGGATCCTCACAGCGCAGGAATTCAAGGATATGATCCCGGCAAAACTTCCATCCGATGTGATCGTTGCACATAAAACGGGATCGATCACGAATGTGCAGCATGACTCAGGCATCGTCTATCTCCCGGACGGCCGTTCGTACATATTGGTGATCTTGTCGAAAGAATTAAAGAACAACGCGGACGGTATTGCTTGTGCCGCTGATATCTCAAGAACGATCTATGATTTTATGGTCAAATAATTATGTTTACAGGAATCGTTGAAGAAATTGGAACTATCGCATCCATCACAGCAAACGGTGATGGACTCAATATCGAGATCGCAGCAAAAAAGGTCTTGAAGGATCTTTCTGTTGATAACAGTATCTGTGTCAACGGTGTCTGCCTGACGGTTGTTCGTCGGAAGAAGGGATCATTCCTGATCCAAGCTGTAAAAGAGACACTCTCCAAGACGAACCTTTCACTTCTGAAGAAGGGAAGCAAAGTCAATTTGGAACGCTCGGTGACTTTGAATGACCGTCTGGGCGGTCATCTCGTGCAGGGCCATGTTGATACTGTCGGAACGGTCAAGAAAGTAACAAATCTGAAGACCAGTTGGATGTATCATCTGAGTTTCCCGAAAGAGTATCGGAAATATCTCATACCGGTCGGTTCGATCACGGTCGACGGAACAAGTTTAACGGTAGCCCGTTTATCGCGCCAGGAACTTCAGATCGCTATCATTCCTTTTACTTTTGATCATACCATCTTCCAACACTATACCGCAGGTACGAAGGTCAATATTGAGTTCGATATCATCGGCAAATATCTTGAGAGTTTAGTACATTATAAATGATGAATACTATCAAAAATATATTCACCGCCATTATACGATCGAAGACACTCCGTCCAGTATTTTGGACGATCGGTATCTTGGGAATCATCCTTTTCCTTGTCGATTCCTTTATCATGCCGTATTATGTGAATAAAGGAGGGACTCAGACGGTTCCCAAAGTGATCGGAATGAAAGAGGACCGGGCACGGAGGATCCTTGATTCACTCCATCTGGAACCTAAACGGGGAGAGATCCGTCAGGATCCGTCGTATCCGGAAGGATATGTCATCGTGCAGAACCCGGCTCCAGACCAGACGGTAAAATCAGGACGCAGGGTCTATTTGACGATCTCAGGAGGCGAACAGGATGTGATCGTTCCCTCTTTACGCGGAAGGTCTATCCGTGATGCAAAATTCGCACTGGATCGTGCCGCATTGAAACAGGGTGCGATACAATATCAGGTCTCCATCGAACTTCCGGAAGGAACAATCGTTACACAGGATATTCCGGCCGGGAGCAAGGTCAAGAAGAACTCATATATCAGCGTCATCGTCAGTGCCGGTGAATCGATCGACAGTATCTACATTCCGTCCTTGATCGGGAAGACGTTCAGTGAAGCTCAGCGTATCCTGAAAGAGAAAGGATTACGCCCGGGAAATGTAACGTACCAGATCAATGATGAACTTGTTCCCAATACCATCATCGATCAGTTGCCCCGAGAGAATGAAGTGGTAACGACTCAGAAAGATGTCGACCTTTTTGTCTCTCAGGCTCCCGACAAATCATCCAAACGTCCAGACAAAGAGTAGCATTCATGAAACATACGCCATTGATCCTGCCTTCGATCCTTGCTGCGGATTTTTCAGACCTAAAACATGAGATCCAAAGGGCTGAATCCGCCGGAGCAAAGATGTTCCATCTCGATGTCATGGACGGACATTTTGTTCCCAACATCAGCTTTGGTCCCGGATTGATTCGGGCTGTCAATTCGGTCACACAGTTACCGCTGGACACCCACTTGATGATCGAATCACCGGATCGGTATCTAGAACAATTCCGCGATGCCGGCTCTGATATCCTCACTGTTCACGTCGAAGCATGTACACATCTCCACCGTACGATCTCTCGCATCAAGGAATTAGGGATGAAAGCAGGGGTCAGTCTTAATCCCGCAACACCGCTATCACAAATCCACGAGATCCTGCCGTATGTCGATCTTGTCCTCATTATGTCGGTCAATCCCGGTTTCGGGGGACAAAAATTCATCGAGACAAGTATTGAAAAGATATCTCAACTGTCTGCTATCATCACCGAACGGAAATTATCCGCTGTGATCGAAGTGGACGGCGGCATCGATAAGACCACGATCAACCGCGTTGTTGGATGCGGTGCACAATACCTTGTTGCAGGGAATGCCGTTTTTGGTGATCACAACATTGAATCGAATTTCAAACAACTACAATCATTATTATCATAAATATCATGACCTACGCACTGAAAAATGTAAAGATCATCACTCCGTTCCGCATTGTCGAGAACGGGACCATCGTTATCTCAGGGAAACAAATCTCCAACATGGGAAGGACATCGGATGTTTCCATCGGTCCGAAAGTTCCCGTGCATGACCTGAACGGAATGACCGTCACTCCCGGATTTATCGACCTGCTCGTTCACGGAGGAGGAGGAAAAGGTTTTGCCGATGACAGTGATGATTCCATCAAGACCATCTCTGATTTTTTCTTCTCCCACGGCACCACCGGTATGCTTGCATCGCTGTTCAGCAAACGGATCGATCTGTTGAAGAAGGATGTGAATCGGATTGCTACGTATTCGGAAGAGCATAAGGATTCCAACATCTGGGGGATCCATATGGAAGGACCGTTCATCAATCCGCTGATCAAGGGTGCGCACAAGATCGAGTATCTGTGGGAACCGAATGTGGATATGTGGAATGAATTGAACGCATCCGCCAGAGGCTATATCAAACTGATGACCATTGCCCCGGAACTGCCGGGAAATATCGATGTGATCCGTTCTGCCGCAAGTCAAGGTGTTGTACCATCGATCGGACATACATTGGCGCTGTATGATGACATTGAAAAAGCGATCGATAACGGGGCGGCTCACGTGACGCATATGTTCAACGCAATGCGGCCGTTCCATCACCGTGAACCGGGAATTATGGTAGCGGCACTTCTCAGGAATGAATTGAAAGTGGAACTGATCGCCGACGGAGTACATGTCGATCCAATCGTCATGAAACTTCTGCACAATATCAAAGGGAGCGGCGGTATCATCCTGGTGACGGATGCGATCAGAGCATGCGGCATGCCTGACGGCGATTATCATTTTATGGACCAGAAGATCATCGTGAAGGACAAACGCGCGTATCTTGAGAATGGAACGACCCTTGCCGGAAGCACGCTGACAATGGAAGAAGCTATTCGAAATATGGTCCGACTGGTAGGTGTTCCTATTACCGATGCTGTCCGAATGGCATCATTGAACGGTGCGAAAGTTTTGGGTCTGGAGCATCAGAAGGGGATCCTTGCAGTAGGAAAAGATGCAGACCTTGTTATTATGGATGATGATTTTAATGTCCATGCGACGATCTACGAAGGAATGATAAAATATCAAAAGAATGAACTTCTTTCGAAATAACTGTTGATCTGGTGGAAATTCCGAATCCGGTCCTTAAAAGGCCGGATTTTTTATTTTAAATAGTATTTGACATTATCGCTGTCTAACCTTATATTTTAAGTATAATCAATCATTAACCTAAAAGAATAAGGTAAAACCGTGAATTCTTTGCACCAATTAGATGATATCGATATCACAATTATTGATATCCTTCAAAAGAACGGCAGAACACGCCGTAATGATCTTGCTCAGGCAGTAGATCTCAGTATTCCATCGGTCAGCGAACGGCTGAAAAAACTTGAAGAGAACGGAATTATCACCGGATATACAGCATATGTCGATCCGAAGAAGGTCGGGAAGGACATTACCGCATTCATTACTGTGACCGTTGATTCCTCAAAACATTATTCTTCATTTATTGAGCATGCTAAGACCACGGATGAAGTGCTCGAGATCCATTCCGTGACCGGAACTGGGACCCATTTGATCAAGATCCGAACTGAGAATACATCAACGCTGGAAAAATTACTCTCAAAGATACAGGCATGGTCCGGTGTCATCAATACCACCACCAGTATCGTGCTTTCCACAATGAAAGAAACGTATAAACTAAAAATCAATAAAACAAAATAAAGGGACAACATGAGTAAAACGGCAAAACTTGTTTCGACATATTTTGGCGAAAACATCTTCGATCTTACCAAGATGCAGCAGATGCTTCCGAAAAATGCCTATGAAAAGATCGTCAATGTCATCAACAAAAGTGAGAAATTGGACCGCGACACCGCGAACATCGTTGCGATCGCAATGAAGGATTGGGCAATAGCCAAAGGATGCACACACTATACTCACTGGTTCCAGCCGCTGACAGGATTCACTGCAGAGAAACACGATTCATTCATCGACTATAACGATGCCGGCAAGATCATCGAAGCATTCACCGGCAAGCAGCTCATCCAGGGTGAACCGGATGCCTCATCATTCCCGTCCGGCGGTATCCGTGCTACATTCGAAGCCCGAGGATATACCATTTGGGATCCGACCAGTCCGGTATTCATCATGGAATACCCGCATGGCAATACGCTGTGCATCCCGACAGTATTCATCTCCTACACCGGTGAGACGCTGGATAAGAAAGCACCGCTGCTTCGTTCTATTGAAGCATTGAATCAATCCGCTCTTCGCGTTCTGAAGCATTTCAAGAGTCCGGCAACAAAAGTGTTCTCAACACTCGGCGTTGAACAGGAATACTTCCTGATCGACCGGGAGAATTACAATCTTCGTCCCGACCTGAAACAGACCGGCCGTACGTTGTTCGGAAAGACACCCGCGAAACATCAGCAGCTCGAGGACCAGTATTTCGGCAATATCCCGGAACGTGCATTCGCATTCATGACAGAGATCGAACAGGAGTGCTATAAACTCGGTATTCCGCTGAAGACACGTCATAACGAAGTAGCGCCGAACCAGTTCGAAGCTGCTCCGATCTATGAGGATGTGAACGTAGCGATCGATCACAACCAGATCCTGATGGATCTGATGGACAGAATTGCTCAGCGTCATAATCTGGCGGTTCTTCTCCACGAGAAACCGTTCGCAAATGTGAACGGAAGCGGCAAACATTGCAACTGGGCGCTCAGCACAGATAAAGGGGAGAATCTACTCAATCCGGGAAAGACCCCTCAATCGAATCTTCAATTCCTGTTGTTCCTTGTTGCAACCATCAAGGCGGTCTATAAACATTCGAAACTTCTGCGCGCATCCATTGCGACTGCACATAATGACCACCGCCTTGGCGCGAACGAAGCACCTCCGGCGATCATCTCGGTATTCCTCGGTGAATTGCTGACACGCGTACTCGAAGACCTTGAAAAAGGGAAGGTCACAACGGATTCCGATCAGGCATGGATCAATATCGGCATCGATAAGATCCCCGAGATCCCGAAAGATAACACGGACCGGAACAGAACTTCACCTTTTGCGTTCACCGGGAATAAGTTCGAATTCCGTGCAGTCGGTTCCAGTCAGTCACCGTCCACTCCCATCACGGTCCTTAATACCGCAATGGCGGAATCACTGGATGATCTGAGATTATCGATCGAGAAACTGGTCGCCGGCGGAAAAGATTTCAATATCGCGGTCGTTGAGGTCCTGCGGAAAGCGATCGTTGATTCAAAGAAGGTCCTCTTCAGCGGTGACGGATATTCCGACGGCTGGCACAAAGAAGCTGCGAAACGCGGACTTCCCAACATGAAGACATCACCGGAAGCTCTTGCATCATATCTCACGAAAGAAGCTGAGCATCTCTTCACAGCGTACAAAGTATACAACGAACGCGAGATCGAAGCGATCTATCACATTGATATTGAGAACTACATCAAACAGGTGGAGATCGAAGCACAGGTGGCTAAGAGCATGGCAACGACGCTCTATTTCTCTGCCGGCACAACTTACATCGCTGAACTTGCTGAGACAGTTTCCGGACTCAAGAATACTCTCGGCAAAGGCGACAAAGGAGTGAAAACCGTCACGGGAGTTGTTAAGGACCTCTCACAGCATGTCACAGCACTCCACGCCGAAGTTGCAGGGCTCGAGAAGTCACTTGCTGCAGCCCGCAAAGTTGATGATATCAAGAAAAAAGGAAATGCATATCTTCTTGTCCGTAAACAGACAGAAGCGGTGCGTGCCGTTGTTGACGGATTGGAAGAGATCGTTGCAGCTGATCTCTGGCCGGTTCCGAAATATTCTGATATGATTGTTGGTCTGTAACAGGACTGGAATTATATCTAGAAGGCAAATCCCCGGACTCTGTTCGGGGATTTTTATTTTAAATTGCTTCTTCATGCTATTATCTATATTTTTTTACGCCATTCAGAAAGGAATTCCCATGGATCTCAATGCGATCTTACGTACCGTTCCCGATTTCCCTAAAAAAGGGATCATGTTCAAAGATATCACCACCGTCCTAAAAGACCGCGATGCGTTCCGATATTGCGTTGATACCATGGCCGATCATTACCAGGACAAAGGGATCACCAAAGTGATCGGTATTGAATCCCGCGGATTCATCCTTGGAGCGGCATTGGCATATCAACTGAACGCCGGATTTATCCCTGTTCGAAAACCCGGCAAACTACCCGCACCGACCATCCGTCAAGAATATCAGCTTGAATACGGGACCGATGCCATCGAGATCCATAACGATGCGATCACAAAAGGGGAACGTGTGCTGATCCATGATGATGTTCTGGCAACGGGAGGGACAATGAAAGCTGCATGTGCTCTCGTGAACTCACTCGGAGGCGAGATCGCAGGACTTTCATTCATCATTGAACTTGCATTCCTACAGCCGCGGAAAAAGCTTCCCGGTTACGACATTTTTTCTTTGTTAACGTATAACGAAGAATAACTCAGCGAATTTATTGTACCTATGAAAACTATCATTGAACCATTCAAGATCAAATCTGTTGAACCGATCCGTTTCACCACCACCGATGAAAGAACGAAACTCCTCCATGAAGCACATTACAATCCATTTCTCCTCCGCGCTGACGATGTTTTGATCGATCTGCTGACGGACAGCGGTACCTCTGCCATGAGCGCAAAACAGTGGGCAGGAATGATGGAAGGGGATGAATCCTACGCAGGTGCCCGAAGTTTCTTCCGATTTGAAAGCAAGGTCCGCGAGATCACAGGTATGAAGAATATCATTCCGACACATCAGGGACGCGCCGCGGAAAAGATCCTCTTCTCGATCATCGGCGGAAAAGGGAAGTATATCCCGAACAACACGCATTTCGATACCACCCGTGCAAATGTGGAATTCAGCGGAGCTGTTGCCGTCGATTTTCAAACGGATGAAGGAAAACAACCCGGACTTATCGCACCCTTCAAAGGGAATATGGACATTCCTGCACTTGAGCAATTCATCATCAAGACCGGTCCGGAGAATATCCCGGTCTGTTTCATCACTGTAACGAATAATTCAGGCGGAGGACAGCCGGTTTCCATGCAGAACATCCGGGAGACAAAATCAGTCCTCAACAAATACGGTATACCGTTTTTCCTTGATGCCTGCCGTTTTGCCGAAAATGCATTCTTCATTAAGCTGCGCGAAAAAGGATATGAGAATAAATCACCGAAAGAGATCGCTCAGGAGATGTTCTCGTATGCGGACGGTGTAACGATGAGTGCAAAGAAAGACGCCATCGTGAACATGGGCGGATTTCTCGCCATCAACGACGATACACTTGCGCTCGCTGCCCGAAATCTTCTCATCGTCACCGAAGGATTCCCGACATACGGCGGTCTCGCGGGACGCGATCTTGAAGCTATCGCTCAGGGGCTGGATGAAGTACTCGATGAACATTATCTTACATACCGGCTGCGCTCAGTTGAATATCTCGGGAATAAAATGACCGAATTAGGCATTCCTATCCTTTTGCCGCCGGGGGGCCACGCCGTATATATCGATGCGAAAAGTTTCCTTCCGCATATTCCGCAGGATCAATATCCCGGACAAGCTGTCGTATGTGAACTCTATAAAATAGGCGGCATCCGTTCCGTGGAGATCGGCAGCGTCA
Organism: Bacteroidota bacterium; assembly: GCA_049317705.1. Classification (GTDB taxonomy): domain Bacteria; phylum Bacteroidota; class Ignavibacteria; order UBA10030; family UBA8401; genus UBA8401. Next base: position 34,228 of record JBMOHT010000022.1, read on the forward strand.
TGTTCGGCACGTATGGTGCTGACGGGAAATTGGTTTCGCCTGCCATGGAACTTGTGCGGTTAGCAATTCCCAGAAGAGTGTACACGCAAAGTCACATCGATTATGTGATAGAATGCGCTGTTGAACTGTATGCCAACAGAAAAACACTAAGAGGGTATTCGATCACTTACGAAGCACCTCAGCTGCGCCATTTTACGGCTCGATTCGCACCTCTGCAGTAACTGAACCAATGTATCCGCGGTTTGCAATGAAGATTTCTCGCAATTTTCATTGCAAGCCCGTGCTTTTCTTCGTATTTTTATCAATATATGATAGTTTGTCCTGTTTGCCGTCATTCAAATGATGATTTCTCGATCAAATGCACATCGTGCGGCAGTTTTATTCAGGACCGTGTACCGAATCTCGATCTATTTTCTCAGATATGGCTGATGATCGAGTCTCCCGAAGACGGATTCAGAAGAGTCATCATCGCGGAGCATAAGAATTTCGTTCTGTTTCTCAGTACATTTCTCGGAATCGCTGCAGCATTTACGTTATTCTGGGCGAAAAATTCGGGAAATTCTTTCGACAATCTTTTCCCGTTACTGTTGTTGGGAATTGTCATGGGATTGATCATCGGAATCCCTGTATTTTTTGGACTGACCGGTATCGCTTTTGGATTTTCCTCCGCACTCAAAGGGCGCGGTAGTTTCAAAGAAACATACGGTGTTGTGGGATGGTCGCTGGTTCCGATCGTGTTATCAGTAGTGTTTGTTTTGCCGTTGGAATTAGGAACACTTGGTCTTGTTTTGTTTTCGAGTAATCCCAGTGCATTTGAAATGAAGCCCGTTGTAACAATGGTGCTTCTCGGACTGGACGGGGCGGCAGTTGTGTGGTCGATGTTGCTTGCAGCAAAAGGAATTTCAATGGTACACCGGTTCCGTTTCATCACTGCTCTGATGATCGCGGTGCTGTCCGCAGCAGGTGTATCGTACATAAGTTTTTTACTCTATTCACTTTTTAACATTTAATTTAAGGAAACCAATCTCGATGGGAAAAGTTATTCTCACCGTTCAATACGACGTGAAAGAAGCAAAACGTACCGATTATCTTTCCGCAGTGGAGAAATTAAAATCTCACTATGCAACGAATCAGTTCGTTTCATATTCTGTGTATGAACAGCGCGGTAAACAGAACTCCTTCGCTGAGATCTTCATGGCGCATTCCGAAGTCGCTTATAAGAAATTTGAGGAAAGCGATGACCAGACAGCGGATGAACTGACAGCGCAGCTTCAGGATTTTGTTGAAAGCAAGACCAAATACACAACATACATGGAAACGAAGTAGTCTCTGTATGGCGACCCGCGATCCGATAGCACTGCTGATGAAAGAACACGAGGATGCTCTCGTAAAACTCCATCAACTGCAGAAAAGTGCAAAGGACCTTAGGAAAAAAGGATATTCGGATAAGACCTTCAAAACACTTCTGAAAGCCGTTGAATATGTCGATCAGGAAGTGCGGGTCCACAACAAACATGAAGAGGATGCTTTATTCCCGGTTGTGGAGCGGTATGTGGATGGACCGACCTCTGTTCTCAAAGAGGATCACGCGAAGATGTCGAAGATCTATAAGAAGCTTCATTACAGCGTGAAAGCACTCAAAGAGAATCACGAGGATAAGACATCCCTGCAGGAACTTGCTGACTCTGCAGAAGAGATCGTTCAATTGATGGTGAATCATATCCACAAAGAGAATCACATCCTTTT
>JBMOHT010000023.1:0-34248 GCA_049317705.1 Bacteroidota bacterium
AGACCGATCATCACAAAAATCTTACGCTGGTTCGCGACAGGATTCTTTCTCGTTGCCGGAGCGATGCATTTCGTCATACCGGAATTCTATCTGGCGATGATGCCGCCATTCATTCCGTTCCAGTCGTTCTTTGTCATTATCACCGGAATAGCGGAAATGGCAGGAGCTGTCGCGCTGCAAGTGCCGAAACTCCGCAGGACATCAGGAATCCTGATGATCGTTATGCTCGTAGCGATTTTTCCCGCAAATATTTACGTTGCCTGGGCACAGCCGGTTTTGCCGAATGTCAGCTATACACCGGCATCAATGTGGTGGCGGCTTCTACTTCAGCCAGTTTTTATTGCATGGATCTGGCGCGTCAGCTTGTTAAAAGACCATATTTTAGACAATATTCGTCAGCCGATACCTAATGCCTAATACCTAGGACCCAACGCCTGCACTATTTTTCCCAAACCGCTCCGTTTGACTTTATTGCAAAAATCTGTATCTTTGAACAGAATTAAGGAGAAAAGAACCGAAAAAATTGTTAGAGAGCGTCCCAAAATAATGATGTCTGATTCAATTATTTCTCTAACAAACCATACCGAATTTCACTCACGTATTGGAGAGGAATTCGGTTTTTTCTTTTAAACCCGCCATGGCGGGATTTCTGAGGATGTATGAAAAAACGATTTGCGGCGATATGTTTACTGTTCCTTCCGGTGCTGGCACTGTCCCAGACATTCGGAAAATACTCCGGTGAGTTCATGGCTATCGGTGTCGGCGGACGTGCGCTTGGTGTTGGGAGTGCATACGCTTCACTGGCGAACGATGTGATGGCAGGATATTGGAATCCTGCAGGACTTGCCCGCATTGAATATCCGCAGATAGCGATCTCGCATGATGAACGGTTCGGGAACCTCATCAATTATGACTTTGCATCGGTCGCATTCCCATCGGGAGCGAATACCGTGAATCCGGAGACACAGGAAAAGGAATACCGCGCAGAATCATTCGGTATCAGTTTCATCCGTCTTGGTGTGGACGGAATTCCCGATACGCGTTCCGCATGGGCGGACAGTAACGGTAACAGAGTGTACGATGAAGCGATGCGGCCGGACTACAGCGCTATCACATATTTCAATTGGACCGATTGGGTGGTCTACGGAACATATGCCAAACAATATTCAGATGATCTGTTCATCGGCGCGAACGTAAAATTGATCCGACGCAATGCGGGTGAGTTCCACGGTACCGGTATCGGATTCGATCTGGGTGTTCAATATCTCGTCTCGAGCAATTTCGCAGTTGGAGCCAATCTGCAGGATGCGACTACAACACTCGTTTCCTGGAATACGGGAACGAACGAATTGATCTCACCCACACTGAAACTCGGCGCCTCATACATGCTGGAGATCTTCAACGGGAAACTGACTCCGGCCGTCGGGGCGGATGTCCGTTTTGAGAACAGACGATTTTCATCCGTCGCAAATCTTGGTCCGGTCAGTTTCGATCCTCAAGCAGGATTAGAATTTGATTATAAGAATCTCATCGCGGTCCGTGCCGGATACAACGACATCGGCAACATGACCCTTGGCGCCGGTATCCATCTGCGCAAACTTGATATCGATTATTCTTTCGCAAAATTCGATGCGGCGGACCAGCTCGGCAATACGCACCGCATCTCGCTTCGTCTGACGCTGCAAGAGGATCGGCTCCGTCGTGGCGCGGAATGATCTCTCTGCTGTTCTGCAGCACAGGTCAACAATGATACCCGCTGATGTGATCAAACGGCAGCGGGTGAATTCTCGTTCTCGTGTTTGCGTTCTTTTCATCCTCGTTTCGATTCTTGCAGTCTTACTCTCTTCGTGTTCATCGTCCGTTGCTCCTCCGAAACGAACAGCTTCAACCATCAAAAAGAATCCTCCTGCTCCGATCACTGTCATGCGTCCGCTTCTTCCGGAAGGATGGGCCGATATCACATCGCGCTCAAAACTGCCGCAGATCAAACAATGGATCGTGAACAGGAATTATTCCGCAACTATGGTCCTGCGTGAACTGCAGACCGATTCTTCAACGTTCGGAGATCTGATGAAGGAAGAGTTGAATCTTATTGCAGAGATATCACTCCGCGGAAAGGTCCCGCAGGATGACGCGGATTATCGGGTGACGCGAGTGCCGACGGTGATCGATGAGAAGAGGAAATTCTCTTCCTATGCGTATTCGGAAAAGGGGCTTTTGCGGCGGGTGGTAGTTTTCAGAAAACAGAACAGATTCCTCGAACTTGAACTGATACAGGAACAATCCGGTGCACAGTTCGATGGTTTAACGGAGGATCTGCTAGAATTCGCTTCGATGCTGTACGACCGCTGAATTCAGACGGTCACTTCGTCTTCAATTCGAAGACGCCGTTCCAGTCCTTCGGCGGTGCTTTCTTCAGGTATGCCTGTGAACGGAGAAGATAGAGCTGGGACGGTCCGTCATCAGCGTTGATCTTCAATGCGAACATGAATTCATCGATCGCTTTTTTGAATTTTCTCTCACGGTAGAACATCAACCCAAGATTATAGATCTCCACCAGTTCTTTCATCTCTGAAGAGACCTCCGACTTCTCGCCGACCAGTTCAAAGACACGGATCGGCTGTGTCTTTCCCTTTACGATCAGCAGGTCCAGTTCGCGGCAGAGAAGTTCTTCCTTCACCAGTTCCACAGTCCGTTCGCTCACCATGATGTTCGTTCCGTACGTCTTGTTCGCACCTTCCATCCGCGAACCCAGGTTCACTGCATCGCCGATCACGGTATAATCGAACCGGCTCGAACCTCCCACATTTCCCACCACCATAAAATCGGTATTCAGTCCCATGCGGACGACCAATTTCGGTTTGCCTTCTTTCTCCCAGCGTGCTGCGATCTCGGCCGTCTTCTTCTGCATCTGCAGTGCAGCCCGGCAGGCGTTCATGGCATTGTTCGGCAGCGGCATCGGTGCACCCCACACCGCCATCACTGCGTCGCCGACATATTTATCAAGCGTTCCCTCATTCTTCAGGATAATGTCGGTCATCGCGCTGAGATATTCATTCAGGATCCCGACCAGATCGACTGCATCGAGTTTCTCGGAGAAATTCGTGAACGATGCGATATCGGAGAAGAACACGGTCAGTTCCTTCTTCTCGCCGCCGAGGCGGAGTTTCTCGGGATGTGCGATCAGTTCGTTCACCACTGTAGGATTGAGATATTGGCTGAACATCCCTTTGATCATCGTCTTTTGTTTCCGTTCCGTCAGGTACTGGTATACTGCGCTTCCGGTATAGTTCAGCACCACAGATGCAATGAGCGGTACCACAGGGAGGATCGTATTGTATGCCGTGAAAACCCCATAATAGAGAATGATAATTCCGTAGATCATTCCGCCGGAGATGATTACAGCGAGGATCTCGTAGGCATGATCAAAACGCGACTTGATCGACTTCATCCATGTGACACCCGTAAACGTGATGAGTGAGAGAAGGATGATGAGAAGAGATGCATATACGGCAGGGACTTTGGATAAATAGTTCTGATGGATGAGTGTCTGCAATGCGTTGGCATGCAATTCAACACCGTACATCAGATTTTTGTCCTCAGAACCCGAGCCTGAGACCGAGACGTTGAACAGGTCCTTCGACTCGGAAAAATACGGACCGATCAGAACGATCTTGTTCCGGAATGTTCCGTCGTGCAGCAGTCCGAAGTTCGGATCATCAAATACATTGATGGATGTGTTCAGTTCCCGTTCCTCGATCGTTTGAAAATCGGAATCGTCCAGCACGTTCACGATGTCGTAATCTTTGAATATCTTCCCGGCATATCCGTGATAATTGATCAGCATCGAGACATCGTCGTATTTCGGGATGAGCATATTGCCGAGGATGAATTCGTCATCTGTGTCAACGGCGCGGGAAGTGGAGGGGAATCCGATCGATTTTGCGAGGACCGCGAATGCGAACGACGGGATATAGCGCTCCTGATCGGGCATCTTGGCGAACGGCATGTAGCGCCGGTACACGCCGTCCACATCATTGGGGACGAACACGCTGCCGATGGCACTGTCCGCCGAATAGAAGATGGAATGGAAATTCTCATCGGCATGTGCAACGGTCGCTTCTTCCTCCAGCAGGTCCGTCTTTCCCGCCACCACGACATTTCTGTACTGCTTAATGGCAGAATACAATTCATCATCATGATGCGGACCGCGGATGTCGGGCTGTTCGAATGTCAGATCGATGCCGATAGCACGGGCGCCGGCTCTGTTCAGATTCCGGACAGCACGGGCATAGTAGCTTCGGGGGAAGGGGAATCGTTCCGGAACAGTGGTCTCCGATTTATCCGAGATGGAGATGATCACCACCTCCAGTGAATCCTTCGGATACGGGAGCGGTCCACGCCGTTCAAATGCTTTATCGATAAAGGTGAGGGACGAGCGTTCAAAGAATCCGAAACGGAAGAATGGATCCTGCACAAAGAGGATGACGATGCATGCGATACCGGCGCTGACGCCGATGCGGTTGATCCAGTTCTGAAATGTACTCTCGGATGGTGAAGCGTTCATATTAGAAATCGATACGGTATTGTAAGCTAACGAATGAGTCGTTCCTGCTTGCTGCTGTGGATGTGATCATCGCGGACGAATTTGCAATGAACTGAACCTGCAGCGAAGCCGTTTGATATTGAGTAATAGAATACTGAAGGCCGGTCTCGAACAACGTCCTGGAAAGATCTCCGAACGTCGGGGCGAATGTTCCGGTCAAACGAAGTATTTCTTCGTAAAGTTTGTACCGTGCACTCAACGTAACGGTCTGATAGGAGAGCACTGCCTGCGACCGGACATTGTTGGTGTCGACCTGAGGATATTCCATTGTGCTGAATGCGAGACCGACCGTGCTCTCCAGTTTTACCGAATGCACGGTGCTGCCGAGCAGGATCAGGTTGAAGGTCGAGATATCCTGTTTCTTGAACGTGTTATCCTTCTTGTTCGAAATATCGATATTCAACGAAGCATTGTGTCTCCCCCAATAGCTGAAATCATATGAGGTCTGGAGAAAATATCGATTCGTTCTGTCGTTCAGTGCACGTAACGCGATCTGCATATCCACGGGGTCGTCAAAGAGTCCGGTCGTATCCGAAGAGATGGGATTGATGTTCGTATTCACTCCAAGTCCGACCGTGATGTTCGGCAAATTGGTCGACGGATAATATGAAACAGCGGTGTTGATGGTGGTATAGTCCGTTGTGGTGATCTCGCTTGATGCGGTATTGTTGGACAGGCGTTCGAAACTTCCGGTGAGGAATAACCGGTTATCCAGAAGGCGGAGCCGGTCCATAATATTGAATCCTTTGATATCCCTTCGCAATGACGTCGCACTTGCGGAGGTGTAATCCTTTCCGTGAAAGAGATATGATGCTTTCAGGAAATTGCCGAAATAGTAGAAGGACAATCCCGTTTCATAGACCAGGGATGTGCCGCCGACCGGATTGACCGGTACAAGGTTCTCATTCGGTGTGATGAAGAGTTTCAGGACCGGAAGGAATTGTTTCAATTGACTTCCATCGCTCGAAGAGAACGTTCCTTTTGCCACGGCAGCGTCAATGCTGTCTTTGTTGAACTCGGCTGACGAGATATCCACATTGTTCAGACTGACCGCCGCCTGTGTCGTCCACTCGATCTTCCGGTCATCGAATGCCCACAAAAGATCGGTCCCGAAGACCGCATTCTCCTGCGGTTTCACCGTGCCGGTCTTTCCCGGCTCGAATTGATCCTTTGCTTTCATAAAAGTGAATCCCCACTGGAACTGTTCCCCCTTACCGAAACTCGGACGAACGATGAGCATATTCCGCTTCAGTGTTGACGGTGCTCCGTTATATTCCACACGTCGAAGCAGTTCCCCATCCGCAACATTCAGATTGAATCCGCCCAGCAGAACATCGAACGTAACGCCGCGGACCCGTCGTCCATCCATGATCGTGAAGGGGAATTTCGGATAGGCATCTCCCAATCCGAGTTTTACATAGCGGGCATCCAATCCGAGATAGTAACGGTTCTGCGGCTGGTTTGTAGATCTTTCTTCCGATGTGAGAGTCAGTTGAGCATTGGCACGGAGGAATTTCGCATACGTTCCGTATCCGCGTGCGTCGAGTCTGTTATAGGTCTTGCTGGTCCCTTTGATATTCTCACTGCGGGTCTCCGCCTGTGCATTCCCATTCCCCTGGAATTCGCTTTCGATCTCTTCCGCCTCCTGCGTTGTCAGAACGGTGAATCCCCTCTGTGTGGAAGAGAGTTCTTTTCCGTTCGCATCATATGTCTGTATAGAGAGTGATGTGGTTCCATTGAAGGCGGATGCCGGTATCGCATCCGGCGGAATGATCAGCAGGTCGTCGTAGAGGACCATGCTTCCGGATAGATCAACGCCGTTCAGCGCGATCTTCGTCTTCGACCGGTCGATGGATGTATCAGCATAGACGAATGAAAGTGAGATGTATGTCTCGCCTTCTTTTACCTGCTCACCGTCATCCGGACTGAGGATGATCACTTCAGAAGGAGGGGTGAGTGACTCCGGTTCGACCGTAATGCGTGATGGACTAACATTCGGGTTATCGGTCGGATACGATTCGATGTTGCCGGATTGTGAATTCGCTACGATGTAGAATTCGATGAATGGAGCGGTAACATCAGTCCCGGGAATTTCGGTCACTGCGGAATCACGCATGATCTGCATCTCCTGCGCGCGGTATTCCGATTGACCGAACTGTCGGTAGTAGACCGTCACACGGGATAGTTCAGAAGACTGTTGAAGTTCTACGGAAAGGGAGAATGGTCGCCGCTCGGCGACAGTGGGCGGGCGGACATTCTTAAGATAGAGATTGATCTGCGCAGTCAGAGGCAGTATGAGGAACAGACACAAGAACAGGGCGCGCAGGATCACATTCATTCGAAATATCGGTTGAAAAAAGGAACGCGTGAAATCTATCAAAACTGGCATAGAGTTGCAAGCGTTCCGCATTGTGTACGCCGGTCAGGCGTACCATACTATTTGTATTCGATGATCATTGTTTTCCGTTTTCCGCTCGGATCGGTGAACGGAACACGAAGTTCATTCTTCTGACCTGCCTGAACAGGAAGAGCGATGGGATTCGTCTCCGCAGAAGAGGAGGGGACAGTGAATTCCGAACCGTCCTTCAGCGTCAGTGAAGCATACACCGCGATCGTCGGTGCGAATACATCGGCTGCGGGGATGGTGAATTTTGTGGAACGCTCCTTCAATCCGCTCTTCAGCAGCTTGAATGCCTGATCCGCTTTTGCTCTATAGAATAACGTGACCTCTCCGCCGGAGTTCTTCAGCGAATCGAATGTAATGGATGACTGTGTCACTTCGACTGTTACGATAAGATTGTTATTCTCTTTTCCGACCGGCGCGTTGATGGTAAGTCCAAGTGTGATACCGGAGGCCGATGTCGATGAATCCTTCGGCGCTCCCTGATTCGAACCTTCGGATCGGACGCTGTCCGCCGTTCCTTTATTCATCAGCCGTTTCTCTTCCGGTGTGGACTCTTCGGATTTGATGGACCCGTCCGCCATGGAGTAAGCCGTTTGTCCTGCCTTCACATTCAGGATGGTATTCGAAATGAGATTTTTAAAATCAATGTTCCCAGTTCCGAGGATCAGCACGTCATTGCTGTCCTGTCCGGCGATGAGCAGTCCGCTCGTTCCGCGGATCGATGCAACGGAGGTCGGCGTAGAGAATTCGAACTTTTCGTTGGGACGCTTCTTCACCTGGAATCCTACCTCACCGTTCCGGATATCGACATTCTTCGAGAACTCGCCTTTGGCGATCGTTCCGCTGATGGTCACTTCCGATTTTTCCTGCACGCGCACAATGGAGTTCTCAAGGAATTTGATGATGGCGAAAGAATTCTCACGGGTGCGGACGATGTCACCTGCAAGCAGCGGTGTTGCAGGTTTGGCCGGAACCCAGTCCTTTCCGCCGGACTTCAGTTCAACGGTGCCGACGGGTTTGAAAATGGTCGCGACCGCTTTCTGCTTCTGTGCAGATGCAGTGAGCGCAAATGTCACGATGATGAGAGCAACGAGAATGATCTGTCGTTTCATGGGGGTCCTTTTTCCTCTTAATCTTCGAATCGTACGGAGATGATCCTGTCTTTGTTCTCCATCAGTAATCTCTGAAGGTCCTGAGGACTCAGCGCAACACCGTTCAACGTAATTCCGCCGGCGTTCAGCTGCAGATTCTGATCCTGAATGAAATTATAGATATTCTGGAACTCACCGCCGCTGAACGTTGTCTGAAGTACATTGATCACGACTTGTCCCTGAGGATCCGCGATGGCGAATGAACGGATCGTTCTGATCGGAGCAACATCGAACCCGAACGCTGTTGCGATACCGTCCAGCACGATCACATACATCTTGCCCCGTTCAAGCTGACGCGGTCCGCGGATGAATTCCACGCCCGGTCTCGGTGCGGCGCTTTGGGGATAGGTGAATGAACTGAGATTCCCTGAGAGTCTCCGGTCGATCTTCACCTGCAGATACGGATCGGATGCACCGACGGCATCTTCGAGGGACTGGTGTTCACGGCGCAGTTCATACACCGAAAGCATCACGGTGCGTGTGTCATAGGTCCACTGGAACTGCGGGAAGGGTGTGGGGTAGAGATAGCCGTTGGTGAACGGAACATCAAGCACGGTCGTCGTCGGATTCGTCACATTCACAGAAAGATTGATCTGAGGGATGGGTGGCTCAGCCGCAATTTTTCCATTGACGGAATCGACTTTCACAATGATGGAGACCTCATACAATCCTGAAGGAGCGCGACCGCCGCTTGTTGGTTCGAGAATCTTATCTTTCAGCTTCTTCTTCAAGCTTTCGTTGATCTCACTTTGATAGAAATTGATATCCGAATTTGCATAGTCTGCATCTTTGCTGGTAAAGTCGCGATATGCACCGGTGACAGGGAATGGCTTCGTCTGTCCATAGACAATTCGGACCCTCTCCCGGTCCTCTTCAAGTGTGACGAACGCTTCAACGGTAAGGCTGATGATCACACGATTGGCAGGATTGTTATTGATGAAGCGAAGGGAAAATGTTGTCGGAGCGATATCCTTGATCTTTTCCTTGAACGGATCGACGAGCACCGATGCATTGATGATGTCGGCATCCGTGATCGTCGGGACAACTGTGATCGATTGTCCGTTCCCATGCAATGATATCAGCAGGATGAAAAGGAACAAGGAAATGAATTTTTTCATGGCAGTATTCTCCTATTTGCTGTTTGCAAAATAGATGATTTTGCTGATTCGAATGTGTTAATCATCACTGAACGTACTGTGCATCACGCGTGAATATTCCCATAGAGTACGGATATGGTTACCATTTTCCGTGACCTTTGTGCACTCCGTGGTGTACGGAATACTAACCGAAAATATCATTATACAGCACGAACAGCATGAAGGTGAGAAGGATTGCCATGCCGGCTTGCTGAATTCGTATCTGCACTATATTCGGAAGGGGTCTACGGAAGATCGCTTCATATAATAGAACGATCAAGTGACCGCCGTCCAATGCGGGGAACGGAAGGATGTTCATCACGGCTAGACTGATGCTGAGAAGAGCCGTGAAGGCGAGAAAACTGATGATGCCGACCTCGGCACTGCGTGTCGCCATCTGTGCGATCTTTACGGGGCCGCCGACCGATTTTGTGAACTCCACTTTTCCGACCACGAGCTGCCAGATGGAGTGTGCGTAGAGCGTCGTTGCACTGATCGTCTGCCGCACTCCGCGCGGGAATGATTCGAATAATCCGTACCGTTTATTCAGGATCGGACCGTTGTATCTGCTGCCGACCGTGATGCCGATCCTTCCTTCGGCGGAAGGAGTGACGCGCAACGATGTATTATTCTCTCCTCTTTTTACAGTAATGGAGACTTCCTTGCCGGCATTCCCGCCGATCACTCTGATCACATCTTCCTGATTTGCGACCGGGATCTCATTGATGGAAACGATGATGTCACCGGGGAGCAGTCCCGCTTTTTCAGCCGGCCTGCCTGACGTAACGTCGCTGATCAATGCTTCAGTATTGTTGGGAATAATGCCGAATGTCCCTTCGGAGATATCCGGGATGCTGCTGCGGAGAATGGCGATGGAACGGTGTGCTCCGTTCCTCTCGAATTCCATCGCGATATCCTGTCCGAGAAAATCGAAATAGATGGAACTCTGCACCGCTTCCCAATATTCCATCGTCTTCCCGTTGATGGTAAGGATCTTATCGCCTGATTGCAGTCCTGCTTTTGCAGCGGGGGAATCTTTGATCACTATGCCGACCTCGGTGGTCTGCATGAACGAATCGCCCTGAACATAATTGATCCCCCAAAAGATCGCGATGGCGAGAAGGATGTTCATGATCACGCCGGCGGAGATGACGATCATCCGCTGCCAGACCGGTTTGGAGCGGTACTCCCACGGCTGTGGTTCGCTCTTCTGTGTATCAACATCGAGACTCTCGTCGATCATTCCGGCGATCTTCACATATCCGCCGATGGGGAATGCGGAGACGCGGTAGTCGGTGTTCCCCTGAAGATCAAGATCTTCTTTCAGTTTGCCGAAGGTGAATTTTGTGATCTTATTCCATCCGAACACGCGGTTGCCCATACCGAGGGCGAATACTTCCGCCCGCATTCCGCAGGCAATTGCCGCGAGGAAATGTCCCAGTTCATGGATGAAGACAAGGATGCCGATGGTTACCAGAAAATAAAAGACTGTGCTGATCGTTTCCATTCAGTGAATGACCTTCGTGATTGATGTGATTACTGTAAATTCTGTCGTGTTTCCCTGTCTGCTTCAACAATTTCTTCGAGAGAAGGGTTCGTTCTGTTCGAATGTTTTTCCATTGCGCTGGAGATCATGTTCGGGATTTCCATGAACGTGATCTCATCCTTCAGGAATTTTGCCACTGCCACCTCATTTGCCGCATTCATCACTGCCGGGATCGTTCCTCCTTCGTTCAGTGCATCGAACGCAATCTGAAGACAAGGAAACCGGTCTTTGTCCGGTTCAAAGAATGTCATTTCACTCAGACTCGGGAAATGTACGCGAGGAAATTTCGATGCGGAACGGGATGGATAGGTGAGTGCGTATTGGATCGGCACTTTCATATCCGGAATGCCAAGCTGAGCTTTGATGGAACCGTCCACAAATTCCACCATGGAGTGAATGATGGACTGCGGGTGGACCACCACATCGATCTTGTCCGCCGGCATACTGAAGAGCCAGTGTGCTTCGATCACTTCGAGACCTTTGTTCATCAATGTCGCGGAATCGATGGTGATCTTGCTTCCCATCGTCCAATTCGGATGTTTTAACGCCTGTTCGCGCGTGACATTCCTCAGTTCCTCTTTGCTTTTCGTCCTGAACGGACCGCCGGAAGCGGTCAGGATCAGTTTCTCCACTTTGTTCGGCAGTTCGCCCACAAGACACTGGAAGATCGCCGAATGCTCACTGTCCACAGGAAGAAGGTCGACCCTGTTCCGTTCCACCAAAGGCATGATGATCTCGCCGGCTACAACAAGGGTCTCTTTGTTCGCAAGTGCGATCTTCTTTTTTGCTTCGATCGCTTTAATGGTCGGTTTCAATCCCGAGAATCCGACAAGCGAGCTGACGACAATATCAACATCCGCCCGCTGAACGATCTCCATCAGTCCTTCTTCACCGACAAGGATCTCGATCCTGCCTGTGATCTTCTTCTTCAGTTCTTTCGCTGCCTGTTCAGTGGAGACAACGACCCCCTTCGGATGAAAACGACGGATCTGTTCTGCAAGAAGAGTGGTGTTCGAGTTCGCGGTGAGGTAAACAGCGTTAAAATCTTTTGGAAAATGTGAAATGACATCCAGCGTTTGTGTGCCGATGGATCCGGTGGAGCCAAGCAACGCAATATTCTTTTGCAATCGTTTTTACTCGGATAATTTATTCTGTATTCAAAATACTTAAATAGAGGGATGGATGCAATGAGAACGAATTCCGTCGATTTAGAGTGTATTTGGTATTCATTCTGTCAAATTGTTATATTATTCCCATATGATCAGACACCTTATTATAGTGATGTTTGTTGTTTCCATTGTTCCGCTGATGGCACAGCAGGATCAGACACAGAATATGTTCCGGCTGGCCCAGGCATTGGAGCAGCAAGGGGAGATTGAACGTTCTCTGCAGATCTATTCAGACCTGTTCGCGGCGGATTCGAATAACTTCCTTTTCTTTGACGCTGTACGGCGCGGGAATGTTCAACTCAAACGGTATGATGCAGCAATTCAATTGAGCATCAACAGACTACGAAAGACTCCGAATGATATTTCGCTGCTGGCGAACATCGGCGGACTCTATGCAACGGCAGGGAAAGAACATCAGTCCGATTCTGTCTGGAATATCGTTCTCCGAATGGCGAACAAGAACCAGAATTTTTACCGCATCGTCGCCAACGAACAAGTAAGTCTTCGGCTCTTTGATAAAGCCATCGGCACTTATGTTCAGGGACGAAAGGATATCGGCGACCAGTTCCTTTTTGCAGGGGATCTCGGTTACCTCTATTCGTTCATGATGGATTATTCGAATATGACGCGTGAATATCTTCTGATGATCCGTCAGAATGAACAGCAGTTCGATTTTGTACAGTCACGTCTGGCGTCGGTCGTAACAAAACCCGATGCATTGAACGCTTCCGCTGCGGTCGTAGAAGAGGAACTGCGGAAACAGCAGTCTGTGCCGCTCATCCGGTTGCAGCTCTGGCTGCTGATGGAAGCAAATCGGTACTCCGAAGCATTCACCGCCGCACAGAAATTGGAATCGCTCGTCAGTTCTCAAGGACTTGAACTGTTCAATTTTGCGGAGCGTGTCTTCCGCGAGAATGAATTCACCGTCGCGGCTGCCGCATATCAGCAATCCATCAAGAATAACCAGCGGGCTTCATTCGGTCCTGCTGCCCGGTACGGATATGCGCGCTGTATCGAAGAACTTAGTCTGCAGGGACATGTTGCGAAGGATTCGCTTCGTCAGGAACTGACTCCGATGGAAACGAAGCCGAGCTTTTCGGGGGCGATCGGACTCTATGCACAGCTTGCGAAAGAGTACACCATGTCCCCAACGGGAGCGAATGCTCTTTACCGTATCGGATTGATACGCTATAAACAGATGTTCGATCTGGACGGTGCATTGCAGGTGTTCGATTCCGTTCTGACCGTCACTCCCGCCGGTGCTTTGATCCCGACCGTACTCTCAACGATCGGGGATATCTGCATTGCACAGAATAAACTCGATGCTGCTGCTGCGAAATTTCGAACGATGAGCAGTTCGCCGTATGCAGGTCAGGACCAGAAGAATTTTGCGCAGTTCCGTCTTGCCGAGATCCGTTTTTTCGGCAGTGATTTTGACAGCGCAGTTTCCATTCTCAAACCGTTGACCGAGAATCTCCGTGCTGATGAATCTAACGATGCTTTATTGCTGCAGTATTTCATTACAGAGAATAAGTTCCAGTTTCCCGAAGCATTGAAGCAATTCGCCCGGTCGGAACTGCTTGCACGGCAGGGAAAATTGAGCGAATCACTGAAAGAATTCGCGTCCATCATCGACCTCTACCCGACGGCACCGCTGGCGGATGATGTGCTGCTGAAGATCGCTGAATATCACCGGCAGCTGAAGCATTATTCCGACGCTCTCGCTGCGTACAAGAAATTATTGGAGGACTACAAGGAAAGCACCGAAAAGGACAGGACGCATTTCAAGATGGGGGAATTATTTCAGTTCGACCTGTTGGATAAACAAAAAGCGATCGAAGAGTATGAAGTAGTATTGGAAAAATTTCCCTTCTCTCTGTTCGCGGATGAAGCACGCAAACGGATCCGCCTGCTGCGGGGTGATTCGATATGATCGATCTTGAGTCCATCCGCAATTATTGCCTGAAAAAAGAGGGGAAGATCACGGAGGAATTCCCGTTCGACGAGGAAGTGCTCGTCTTTAAGGTATCCAATAAGATATTCCTGTTGACGAATGTGAATGCCGTTCCGCTGACAGTGAATCTGAAGTGCGATCCGGAGCGCGCCATCGAATGGAGAGAGCGGTATGAAGATGTGCAGCCGGGATTCCACATGCACAAAAAATACTGGAATACCGTTCACGTGAACAGATCACTGTCCGAACGGTTATTCTTGGAGATGATCGATCATTCGTACGATGAGGTGGTGAAGAAACTGCCGAAGAGCGGGGGAAAGAAAAAAACCGTTTCAAAAGAAAAAAATAAAAAGTCAAAACGAAAATTCATTGTTCGAAAAGCTAAGAAGTAACTCCATACCGCTCGTCGACCCCTCAAATCATAGTACGTTTCTGCGACTCCATTACGTTTTTACTTTTTCGTTTTGACTTGATTCTTGCCCTGTCAATCCAAAAACTCCCACGATACACCGAACCGGACATTCCTGTCATAGACCGGATAGACCGGCGCAAGCAGGAATTGATTCCCTCCGAGATTCTCCCAGATAAGATGGACATATGCATCGCCGATCTTTCCGATAATGAATAGGTCCGCTGATCCGCTCGGTCCGAACGTCAATTCGGATGAGGGGATCCACACGCCGAATTCATCATACGGTCTCATGCCGGTCTGTTTCGAGAAGAAGTTTCCGCGGATACCGATCTTCAGGTCCAACGCTCCTTTGGCAAGCAGTCCCTGAAAATAGAGTGAACCGTTCGCCGTGATCTGCGGATAGAGTGTGAGCGATAAGTTGTTTCGAGTAACGTTTGGATACCTGAGATACGAAGCGGTTCCTTCAAGATGAAAATCGTTCCATGAAGTGTGGAATCCGGCGGTCAATACATCGAACTGAAATTTTGCGGGGTGGTAATATCCCGTTGAATTGGTGAACGTGATGCTGTCGAACATGACAGGATCGTATTGATCGGTATGCTGCACGCGGACATGCGCGGTGAATCCGGGAATCGTGAATCGTGCACCCGCTTCAAGAATGGAGAACGTTTCTTTCGTCCGTTCCGCAGAAGAATACTCAGAAGCAGATTGCGGCTGTCTCGTCGTCGTGACTGTGACCGGAACATCATTGATGATATTCCTTGCGATCCCACCGAAGAGGTGGATCGCATCCGACAGTTTCAATGTTGCATCGATTCCTCCGTTCGCGATGAACTGATGCTGATAATCCTTGAACGTGACGAACGGAGTGAGCGTGAAGAATGCTTGCGGCAGGATCTCCGCTTTCAATCCTGCGGTGAGAATATCCGTTGATTGGATGCGTGCAAGATCGGCGTATCCGATGAACCGCAGGTCGGAATACTGGGACATCAGATTCAGTTTAATACCGTGGCCGATCGATGCATAATCCCTTCGAGAGTAGATCGAATCCCGCTCGAATGACCGGTTCTCTTCATTCCTGTATTCACGCAGTCTGTCGAATGAATAGACGGTGAACGATGTCAATACTGTCGAATCCTGGAAGGGGTAGAATGCTGCGGTTAGATTATAATGACTGTTAAATTGTTTCTGGTACGATTCAAGACTGAGCACATTCGCAAGCAATCCGTCAAAGATGCTGTTCGAATTATAGTAATCCACTCCGCCGAATAATCCTGTCCACGACCGGTCGTAGGTATACGATAACGAGAGGTCGAGCCAATCCGTGATATTATATCTTAGTCTAGAACGGATCATCCATGAATCGTCGTTGGAATTGTTGAACCGGGCGCGGTAGCTTTGATATTCTTTGTTGGAGCCGAAACCGTAATGCGACAGTGCAAACGAGAGGTTCAATCCGTTCGCGATATTCTGTGCGAATGATACATCCGTCTCTGAATATCCGCTCGTTCCCTGACTGATCCTCAGTTTTGTGATCGCTCTGTTATTGTTGAAATTCTTTGTGACAATGTTGATCACACCCCCGGCTGATCGTCCATCGTAGAACATTGAACTGCTGCCGGTGATGAACTCGACCCGCTCGATCTCTTCCACGGGAATATTCCAAAGATTGAAACTTCCGGAATAGTGGTCGTTGTACGGTACGCCGTCCACCATCACCGCGATATTCCGGTCATCGATCCCGTTGATCACGATCTGGTTGGGCTGTCCCGGACTCGCAAGGTCGCGCATGAATACGCCCGGCTCCCGTGCGATCACATCATAGAGTGAGCGGTATTCCTTTAATGTGATATCCAATTCACGGATCGAGATCGATGGATCGCCGAACGGTTCGATGGATCCGAGTTCGGGGATGGGAGTGTAATGGATGACAGAATCTTTCTTTGCCTGCGTCGTGTCGGCGGTCTGCGCGGAAAGGGGAGACAATAATAGAGCAGTGATAAGGAGTGCAGGAAAAATTCTAGTCATTACGTTCAGGGATAAAAAGCGGTTCGGTCATGTGGACGAAGTACTCTGTGGAAAAGAACTGGACCGCCTTCAACGCGGCGACCATATCATTGAATAATCCGAACATCGTCGAGCCGCTGCCGGACATGAGGGAAAGAACAGCACCGAGCTCAGTCAATTGCAGTTTGATCTTTCTGATCTTCTGATGTTCCGCAAAGACGATCTCTTCAAAATCATTCTCAGCATTCAGAATTCCCGTCACAGGTGCATCACCGATCCGCTCTATTAAATGCTGTCGTTGCGGAAATGTCCCGTTCCTCAGATCCGACAATCGTTTGTAAGCCCATGGAGTTGAAACATGAATGTTCGGATTCACCAGAACGATCCAATACGGAAGCCGAAGGTCTATCGATAGTAATCGTTCACCGCGGCCTTCTGCATACGCTGAAGAATGTTCCAGAAAGAATGGGACATCGGAACCAAGCTGCAGCGCAATTCTGTGGAGAGTAGATCGATCCAGTGAAAGTTTCCAGAGCCCGTTGAGCGCTGTCAGCACTGAGGCCGCATCACTGCTTCCGCCGCCGAGTCCTGCGCCGACAGGAATATTCTTTTTGATCTCGATCCGCGCACCGTTGGTCTTTCCGGACTCTTTCCTCAGCAAATCGGCTGCTTTCCAGCAGAGATTTCCGGAATCGGTCGGAATGGATGGATTGGAACATGAAATGGATATGTCCTCCGAATTCTCTATATTGATTTCATCATAGAGATTGATCCGATGGAAGATGGTCTCAATATCATGAAAGCCGTCCTGTCGTTTGCCGACAATGTGCAGTCCTAAATTGATCTTTGCGTATGCTTTCACGTTCATGATCAATCAAGATACGAGAAGATTGCAGAATGAGCAAGAATTTGTCGGTTAGAACAACTTTCTTGTTGATTTTTTATGATGGTTTGGCTATTATTTCATCGTTATTGTTTGGTAAAAACAATATCCCACTTTACTTGAGGCAATTATGGCACAACCGTTCAATATACTTGTTGTTGATGATGAAGATGCACTACGCAACGTACTAAGCAGCGAACTGCAGGGCGAAGGATATTCCGTCGTCTCGGCCGCTGACGGAGACGAAGCGATCTCCATTCTTGAGCAAAAGTCTTTCCATCTTGTGCTACTCGATATCAAAATGCCGCGTGTTGACGGATTTGAAGTGCTGAAGTTCATCAAGGAAAAACGTCCTGAATCAAAAGTGATCATGCTGACCGGTTTTGCCGATCTGAAGAATGCCATCGAGTCGAAGAAACTCGGCGCTGAGGATTTCGTGAGCAAGCCGTATGATCTGGTAGACCTGCTGACAACGATCGAACGTGTCCTATCCGCAGAATAACCTTTCCCGATCCAATCGTTCCGAAGTAAAGGCCCGCAATGGTTCGTAATCATTCCATTCTTGTTGTTGATGATGAACCGAGCGTTTGTTTTCTCCTCAAGGAAGAACTTTCCGAACAAAAAAAATTCGACGTCTTCACCGCCAACGACGGCGTTGCTGCCATGAACACTCTGCAGCAGCGTCCCATCGATGTTGTACTGCTCGATGTGAAGATGCCCCGTGTCGGCGGTATGGAAGTGCTGAAGTTCATCAACGAACATCATCCCACCACGCAAGTGATCATGCTCTCCAATTATGCCGATGTGAAGACCGCAATCGAAGCGACCAAACTCGGCGCATATGATTTTGTCGGGAAGCCGTACACGCGTGATGAACTTCTCTCGACGGTGAACCGCGCTATTCAGCACCGCAGACTCACCATCGATGTGGAACTGATGAAGTACGAACTCTCCCGAAAAGGGGGAGAGAAGGAGATCATCGCACAGAGCCCCGCAATGCGCATCATGCTTGCTACCGCAACAAAGGTCGCTTCCAGTGATTCCATCGTGCATATCCACGGCGCCAGCGGAACGGGAAAAGAACTTGTTGCATCTCTTATCCATAATGATAGTCCCAGGCATGAACGTCCGTTCGTCGTCGTCAACTGTGCCTCACTCCCTGATGCACTGCTGGAGAGCGAGTTGTTCGGTCATGAGCGCGGCGCATTCACGAATGCGCATCAGATGAAACAGGGACTGGTGGAAGTGGCGAATGGCGGGTCATTGTTCCTTGATGAAGTTGGTGATATCAGTCCTATCGTGCAGCCGAAACTGCTCCGCTTCCTTGAGACCGGAGAATTCCGTCGTGTCGGCGGAACGACCTCCATGCAGGTGGATGTAAGGATCATCTCCGCTACGAATAAGGATCTGAATGCCGAAGTGAAAGCCGGAAGGTTCCGTGAGGACCTGCTCTATCGGTTGAATGTTGTCACACTTC
Source organism: Bacteroidota bacterium (assembly GCA_049317705.1). Classification (GTDB taxonomy): domain Bacteria; phylum Bacteroidota; class Ignavibacteria; order UBA10030; family UBA8401; genus UBA8401. Next base: position 18,746 of record JBMOHT010000023.1, read on the forward strand.
GCATTCCGCCGCTGAAGGACCGGAAAGAGGATATCCCGCTGCTGGTGGAATATTTCCTCAAGAAAAAAGCAAAGACAAAGAGTTTGAAGAAGATCAGTCCGGATGCGATGAAATCCTTGCTGGCATATGACTGGCCCGGGAATATCCGCGAACTCGAACATTCCATTGAAGGAGCGATGCTCCTTTCCCATGAGGATGTGATCACATCAAAAGATTTCAGTCTTACACAGTCCAATGTTGAACAGAACACGCCTGTCACCACCGGCGCGAATTCATCCGTGCTGACCATGGAAGAGGTCGAGAAACTTCACATCGAAATGACGCTGATAAAATTCAAATACAGCAGAAGCAAGACGGCGAAAGCACTCGGCATCACATTGAAGACACTCTATTCCAAGATCAAACGGTATAAGATCCCGACAGAAGATGAGGAGTGATCTTCGAAATTGACTTTTCTTCCCGCGTTCTCATCACCGCTTCATAACATTATATCATCCCCAATACCCCTGCTGAAATAAATTCTTTGTTCGTCTGCAACTTTTTCCTCGCGGCTGCGAATACTATCAGGCATCCGGCAATAATTAGACACACTGAACGAGGAGAAACAAAATGAAGCAGTTGACAGCAGTACTTGCACTCACCATGATCGTCGCATTCACCGCATTCGCAACATCCCCCAAAACAACAAATTACTCCAAGGTTGACTGGCAGAAAGCAGAGAAGAATTATCTTGCTGCGCTTGCTTCGTCCAATGTGGGACTGCGTCAAAGTGCCGCGAATTATCTGGCGGAATACCGTTTGACCGGTGCAGTTCAGCCGTTGATCGTTGTTCTTCAGACCGATAAAGTGGAACAGCTTCGCATGGCGGCCGCATTGGCGCTCGTGCAGCTCGGGAACAAAGAGGGGATCGAAGCCGTCAAAGATGCATCAATATACGACGGCAGTGAGAAAGTGGCGAAGTTCTGTGAGCAACTGATCAGTGTCTCATCGCAGGAATTGAGCATGAAATAGAGTTTCGAGAGAGAACTTCTCTCAATACGAAGAGTCAGATTGCAGCGTTCGGTGGGGTCCGCTGCTTCTGACTTTCGTAGTTTTAAAGCCCTCCGAAGCGTAATTCTTACCTTGAAAATGCAGCCAGTTTTTGGTATTTTTGCATACAAATTTTCCGTCTTACCACAGACAAATTCCAACCCTATAGGTTTTATTATGGCAAAATTCCAAGGTGTAGACTATCTCAATCTCGATTCGATGCTTTCCGAAGATGAGATCCTCGTTCGTAATACCGTCCGCGAATTCGTGGACGAACAGGTCATTCCAATCATTGAAAAACATAACCGGGCCGGCACATTCCCGTTCGACCTGATCAAAGGGATGGCGGAGATCGGACTCTTCGGTGCGACACTTCCCGCAAAATACGGCTGCGCAGAATTGAACAATGTTGCGTACGGACTGATGATGCAGGAACTGGAACGCGGCGACAGCGGTATCCGAAGTTTTGCTTCGGTGCAGAGCGGTCTGGTGATGTATCCCATCTATGCATTCGGCAGTGAGGAACAGAAAGATTTCTGGCTTCCGAAACTCGCGAAGGGTGAGAAGATCGGCTGCTTTGGATTGACAGAACCGGACTTCGGTTCCAATCCCGGCGGAATGATCACGCGCGCAGAGAAGAAAGACGGCGGATATGTGCTGAACGGCGCGAAGATGTGGATCACGAATGGTACGATCGCCGATGTTGCGATTGTCTGGGCAAAGTTGGACGGTGTGGTGCGCGGTTTCATCGTTGAAAAAGGGGCGAAAGGATTCACCGCTCCCGAGATGCACGGCAAACATTCGCTCCGTGCTTCGGTCACATCTGAATTAGTATTCCAGGATTGCTTCATTCCGGAAGCGAACATCCTCCCCAAATCGGACGGATTGAAATCTCCGCTCATGTGTCTGAGTCAGGCCCGCTACGGTATTGCATGGGGCGTGATCGGCTCAGCAATGGCGTGCTATGATTCATCACTGCAGTACTCACAGTCGCGCATCCAGTTCGGGAAACCGATCGCAGCATTCCAGATGACACAGGAAAAACTGGTGCACATGCTGAACGAGATCACCAAAGCACAATTGATGTGCCTGCAACTCGGCCGGCTGAAGGATCAGGGCAAACTGAAATTCACACAGATCTCTATGGCGAAACGGAACAATGTATTCCACGCACTCGAGATCGCGCGCATGGCCCGTTCCATCCACGGCGCAAATGGCATTCTGGATGAATATCCGGTAATGCGCCACGCGGCGAATCTTGAATCGGTCATTACGTACGAAGGCACACACGAAATGCATACGCTGATCATCGGTGAGGATATCACCGGTCACGCGGCATTCATGTAAGAGCGGACGCATGAGCCTCCTCGACGATATCCAGTCCAAGATCTATGAATTGACGAAGGAAGAGCGCGCGCGTTTGCGTGAATGGTTCGATGAATTCGACGGCGATTCGTGGGACAAGGATTTCGATGAGTTCGTGCGGTCGCGTAAGATCGAGAAAGAAGCGGTCAACGCAAAGCAGGAACATTCCGACGGGAAGAGCAAAGAATTATGAAGCATGTTGCGGTGGAGCAATTCACGGAACTGCACGGCCGTCTTCCGATGAGAGTGAAAAAACTGGCGGACCACAGTTTTTCTGTGATCAAAGAATATCCGAATCATCCGCTGCTCAGACTGTTGAAGGTGGACGGGATCTGGTCCATGCGTATAGGAAGCACCTACAGAGCATTGGGCGTGGAAGAGGGGGAAACGATCATCTGGTTTTGGATTGGAAAATACAAACATTACACAGCACAATTTCAGTGAAACCCACACGTCACGAATCATTTGATATTCGAAGGATGCACTCTGCATCCTTCGTTTGTTTTACAACAAAAGGATCGATATGAAAATGAAGAAGATCATCGGCGAAGCGATCACGTATGATGATGTGCTCCTCGTTCCCGCAAAATCATCCGTCCTCCCCCGGGATGTGGATGTCTCCACTCGGCTGACGAAGAATATCCGCCTCAATATCCCGCTGCTGACGGCGGCGATGGATACGGTGACCGAATCCGAAATGGCGATCGCCATCGCGCGCGAGGGCGGCATCGGCATCATCCACAAGAATCTCTCTATCGAACGACAGGCGGAGGAAGTGGACAAAGTGAAACGTTCCGAAAGCGGAATGATCATGAATCCCGTCACGCTTACCGCCAACAAGACTGTCGGCGACGTGCTCGATCTAATGACGAAGTTCAGTGTCTCCGGCATTCCGATCGTTGAGGATGGAAAACTCGTCGGCATTCTGACGAACCGCGACCTGCGTTTCCAGCCGAACCGCGGATTGAAAGTGGCGGATGTAATGACCTCCACTAACCTCATCACTGCACCGCTCGGCACGACACTGGAAGAAGCGGAAGTGATCCTGCAGAAGCATAAGATCGAGAAACTTCCTGTAGTCGATAAGAACGGGAAATTGAAAGGATTGATCACATTCAAGGATATCCAGAAAAAGAAACGGTATCCGAATGCATGCAAGGATAAGCATGGACGTCTGCGTGTTGGTGCGGCTGTTGGTGTCACAGCGGATACGCTCGAACGCGTTGATGCATTAGTAAAAGCAGGAGCGGATGTCGTGATCATCGATACCGCACACGGTCATTCCAAAGGAGTGATCGAGATGGTGAAGAAAGTGAAAGCGAAATTTTCCATTGATGTCATTGCCGGAAATGTCGGCACTGCCGAAGCGACGAAGGATCTGATCAAAGCAGGTGCGGACTGCATCAAGATCGGTATCGGACCCGGTTCCATCTGCACGACACGCATAGTTGCCGGCGTCGGTGTGCCACAAGTGACGGCAGTAATGGATTGCGCCGGAGTGGCGAAGAAGTTCAACATTCCCGTGATAGCGGACGGCGGCATAAAGCATACCGGAGATATCGCAAAAGCGATCGCAGCCGGTGCTGACTCGGTGATGATCGGCGGATTGTTTGCCGGACTACAGGAGAGTCCCGGTGAGAAGGTGTTATATGAAGGACGAACATACAAACTATATCGCGGCATGGGTTCCATCGATGCAATGAAGGACGGAAGCAAGGACCGGTATTTCCAGGATGTAGAGGATGACGTGCAGAAGCTCGTCCCCGAGGGAATTGAAGGACGCGTTCCGTTCAAAGGTGAACTGAGTGCAACGGTATATCAAATGGTCGGCGGACTCCGTGCCGCTATGGGATACTGCGGAGCGGAAAATGTTGCGGCGCTGCAGGAACGTGCACAGTTCATGAAGATGAGCGATGCTGGATTACGCGAGAGCCATCCGCATGATATTCACATCACCAAAGAAGCTCCGAACTATCACGGATGATCCACTGATGAATGCACAATTGAATAAGATATACCATCCGCGAGTTGCCGCGTTACGGAAAGAGATGAAAGCGCTCGGATTGGATTCGTTCGTCACATCGTCCGGCGCGACACTGCGGTATCTCTGCGGTTATTCCGGTTCGAACGGGATGCTGGTCGTGACAGGACGCGCAACAATATTCCTGACAGATTTTCGGTATAAAGAGAGCAGTCAAACTTCGGTTGCTGCCGACAAAAAGTTCATCACGCAGGGAAGTTTGACCAAAGCGGCCGCGGAACAAAAGATCTTTTCTCCGCTGAAAATGGTCGGGTATGAGAAAGATAAGATCACCGTTGCGGACTTTGAAGTGAAGAAAGAATTCATCGGTGAGAAGAAACTTGTTCCAACAGCCGGTATCTCCGAATCACTTCGCTCGGTAAAGGATACTTCCGAACTCCGCACACTGAAGCATGCATTCGATATATCAGATTCGGTGTTCGATCAGATTCTCGATATCATCGAACCGGGGATGACGGAATTGGAACTCTCTGCGGAGATCTCATATCTGCATAAATCGTTCGGTGCGGAGAATGATTCCTTCGATGTGATCGTGGCGAGCGGTATGCGCGGTTCGCTTCCGCATGGAACTGCAACTACAAAGAAACTGAAGCGGGGCGAATTCATCACGCTCGATTTCGGATGTCTGTTCAACGGTTATCATTCCGATATGACGAGAACCGTTTGTCTCGGGAAACCGACCGCCGAGATGAAGAAAGTCTACAGTATCGTCCAGGATGCACAGCAGCGCTCCTGCGATGCGGTCCGGAGCGGTGTGCGGGCACGGGACCTGGATTCCATCGCGCGGGAGATCATAACGAAGGCGGGATACGGGAAAGAGTTCGGACATTCGCTCGGACATGGGGTAGGATTAGAGATCCATGAACTGCCTCGGATCGCACCGAAAAGCACTGACATCCTCGCCGAAGGGAATGTCATCACGATCGAACCGGGGATCTACATCCCGAAGAAGTTCGGCATCAGGATCGAAGATACACTTGTGGTCCGTCAGAACGGATTTGATGTATTAACAGCGTCACCGAAAGAATTGATCACGTTATAGTTCGCTGTCATTTCCCCGAAGGGGCCACTTTGTGGCGAACGAGTTCGTTAGTTTTTTGCAAAAAGCGAGCCCCAAAGGGTAAATAAGAAATCTTATCGTAAAAACAGATTTCTCGTCCCATAATAGAAAAATATTTTGATGGGACTCGAAATGACAATTGAAATCATTGTTCTTTATTGAAGTCAGCCGTATTAATGAAAAAAGTACTGATCATTGCTTATTACTTCCCTCCGCTCGGCGGCAGCGGCGTCCAGCGGACGCTGAAGTTCGTGAAATATCTTCCGCAGTTCGGCTGGCAGCCGACCGTACTGACGGTAGGGAATACCGCATATTATGCTAAAGATGATTCGTTGCTGAAAGAGATCGAATCGCTCAACATCCGCATCATCCGCACTCAGTCCACGGATCCGAATTCCATCCTTCACAAGAAAAAAGATATCGTGAAGATGCCGAATGAACGGACCCGCCGGTTCCTGAATTTCATCAGCGACACCTTCTTCATTCCCGATAATAAGATCGGATGGAAACGTCACGCCGTGAAGGCCGCATCGGAAGTGCTCGCCAAAGAGAAATTCGATGTGATCTTTGCTACGGCGCCGCCGGCGACGGATTTCCTTATCGGTGTAGAACTGAAGAAACGGTTCAAGATCCCGCTCGTGGTGGATTATCGTGATTCGTGGCTGAGCTATCCGTTCAAATTCTTCCCGACACCGCTTCACAAGTATCTCCATTTCCGGAAAGAGAAGCTCGTCCTTCATAAATCGGATATGATCACCGTAACACACCGCAGGGTGAAAGAAGAGATCCTCACGCGCCACCGATTCCTCCGTCATGATGATGTGGTGATCCTGCCGCACGGATTCGATCCGGAAGATCTGCAGGTCGATAATCCCGGATTGCTGCCGCATATCGAAAAGATGCGCATCACATATTCGGGAATGTTCTACGGAACGAAGACACCGGTCTATTTTCTTCAGGCACTCGCGAAAGTGTTCAAAGAGAATCCTCAGATGCGGGGAAGGATCGAAGCATGTTTTGCGGGACTGTTCCGCGCCGAGCATATCAATCTGATCAATCAGCTGGGACTGCAGAATTCCGTGAATCTGCTCGGATATCTTGAGCACAAAGAATCGGTCCGTTATCTGCTGGCGTCGGATGTTGTGTGGGTGATGATGCAGGATGACTGGGAAACTCCGGGAAAGATCTTTGAATATATCGGCACGAAGAAGAAGATCCTCGGCTGTGTACCGAAAGGATACATCCGGTCGATCATAGAAGAGGCGGGGGGAGATTGTGTTGAACCGACGGATGTGAATGCCATCGCCGCGAAGATCGTTGAATTGTATCAGCTGTATGAAAAGAACCAGCTCAAAGGAGCGCGTCCCGAGATCGCGGAGAAATACAACCGCATGAAACTGACGAATGAATTGACGAAGATCTTCTCAAAATTCCTGGAGGTCTGACCGATGAATGTTCTGGTGATCGGTTCCGGCGGACGCGAGCACGCCATCGTCTGGAAAGTGAAGCAGAGTCCGAATGTGACGAAGATCTACTGCGCACCGGGGAATGCCGGGATCGCTGAGATCGCTGAGTGCGTCCCAGTAAAAACGGATGATCTCACCGCTCTCCTTCAGTTCGCCAAAACGAACAGCATCGACCTGACCATCGTCGGCAACGAATCTCCTCTTGTGCTCGGTATTGTGGACCTCTTCGAACAGCATGGATTGAAGATCTTTGGTCCTTCCAAAGCTGCAGCGCAGGTGGAAGGGAGCAAGATGTTCCTGAAGCATTTCCTGAAACGACACGCCATCCCCACCGCGAAATACGAGACATTCAATCAATCAGAATTCGAAAATGCAAAAGCATATGTGCTCAGCACTCCCGCACCGTATGTGATCAAAACGGACGGACTGGCTGCGGGAAAAGGTGTGGCGATCTGTTCCACGAGTGACGAAGCGGTCTCGACTTTGAAGGAATATTTCCAGGACAAAGTGTTCGGCGATGCGGGAAGTAATATCGTCATCGAAGAATTCATGGCTGGCGAAGAAGCGTCCGTGTTTGCGATGTGCGACGGCGAAGGATATGTGCTGCTCTCTTCCGCGCAGGACCATAAGCGCATCGGCGACGGCGATACCGGAAAGAACACCGGCGGGATGGGTGCGTATGCTCCCGCTCCTGTTGTAACGCCTGAGATCCTTAAACAAGTGGAAGAGACCATCATCAAACCGACACTCGCAGGGATGAAAGTTGAAGGATATCCGTATAAAGGATGTCTGTATGTGGGATTGATGATGACAACCGAAGGACCGAAAGTGGTGGAATATAACTGCCGCCTCGGCGATCCCGAAACACAAGTATTGATGCCGCTGATCGAAAGTGATGCGTATGAACTTTTCTATGCATGTGCTGCAGGGGCTCTGCCTTTGTATCATTTAAAACTGAAAAGTTCAAGTGCTGTCTGCATCGTAATGGCATCGCAAGGATATCCAGATGAGTATGGGACTGGATACGTTATTGAAGGATTGGAACAAGCGAACAAATCTGCGGTCGTATTCCATGCAGGAACGAAGAAGAGCGGTGACTCGACTGTGACATCCGGTGGAAGAGTGCTGGGAGTGACGGCAACAGGTGAAGTACTTCAAGAGACGATCGATCGTGCGTATGAGGCGGTGAAAAGCATTTCGTATACCGGAGCATCTTTCAGGAATGATATTGGAAAAAAAGGATTAATAACTAGCAAATAGATGTAGGACACCTTGAAGGTGTCCTACATCTATTACTAAAAGGAGAGTTATGAATATCTTAGTCACCGGCGGAGCCGGATTTATCGGATCGAACACAGTTGATGCACTGGTGCTTGCAGGACATACGGTCACCATTCTGGATGATTTCTCCAGCGGTAAGCAGGAGAATGTCAATGCGAAGGCCAAGGTCTATAAGATGGATATCCAGGATGCGGGAGTGGAGAGTATCTTCCGCGACGAAAAGATCGAAGTGATGGTCCATTTCGCCGCGCAGATGGATGTGCGCAAGTCCGTCGCTGACCCGAAATTCGATGCATCAGTGAATGTCCTTGGTTTTCTGAATCTGATGGAACTGGGAAGGAAACATGGATTGAAGAAGGTCGTCTTCTCATCCACAGGAGGCGCCATCTACGGCGAGCAGGATTATTTCCCGGCAGATGAACAGCATCCGATGCGGCCGTTGTCTCCGTACGGAATCACGAAGCTGGTAACAGAAAAATATCTCTTCTTCTATAAAGAGATCTACGGCATCGATCATGTCATTCTCCGTTTCGCGAATATCTACGGACCGAGACAGAATCCGCACGGCGATGCCGGTGTGGTCGCGATCTTCTCGCAGAAGATGATCAAAGGGGAACAGCCGATCATCAACGGCGACGGGAAACAGACGCGCGATTACGTCTTCGTCGGCGATGTGGTGCAGGGGGTCCTTCTGGGATTGAATTACAACGGCTCGGATATCTTCAACATCGGCACGGGGATCGAAACGGATGTGAACCAATTGTTCAGTCACATCAAAACACTCACCGGTTCATCCTGCGAAGAGAAACATATTCCGGCGAAAGCAGGCGAGCAGATGCGGAGCGTCATCACCTCCAAAAAGATCAGTGAAAAACTCGGATGGAAGCCGACTGTGAGTCTCGAAGAGGGGTTGAAGCGGACGGTGGAGTTCTTTAAGAATAAATAATCGTTGTTAACGCCAGGCACGGGATTAATCCCGTGCCTGGCATGAATGCAATAAATGACCACATCGATCAACATACAAAAACTTCTCTCCGGTGACCGTCGCACGGTCGCGCGGGCGATCTCGTTCGTGGAGAATGAGAATGCGGGAGCAGAGCAGTTCCTGACGGAATTGTATCCGCATACGGGACAGGCATACCGGATCGGTATCACGGGACCGCCCGGCGCAGGGAAGAGCACGCTGACGAACAAACTGGCGAGACATTATCGGTCGCAGAATTTAAAAGTGGGTATCATTGCTGTTGATCCGACGAGTCCGTTCACCGGCGGTGCGTTGCTGGGGGACAGAGTGAGGATGAGCGATGTGGAGATGGACGAGGGAGTGTTCATCCGCTCGATGGCGAGTCGCGGTTCGCTCGGCGGGCTGAGCCGGAAGACACGTGAAGCTGCAGACATTCTCGACGCAGCCGGATTCAATATCATCCTTTTTGAAACGGTCGGCGTGGGACAATCCGAATTGGATATAGCCGGTGCGGCGGACACTACGGTGGTCGTGCTCGTTCCCGAATCGGGGGACGGCATTCAGGCGATGAAAGCGGGACTGATGGAGATCGCGGATTTCTTCGTGATGAACAAAGCGGACAGGCCCGGTGCGGATCAAGCAGTGATGTCCATTAAAATGATCCTCGGCTTCCGACCTCATGACGAACATTCATGGATGGCGGATGTCGTCAAATCCACCGCCAGTGAAGGAAAAGGGATCGACCTGATCGCTTCGGAGATCGAACGGCACCGTACGTATCTCAAGAACTCCGGTACTTTCGAGAAACGCCGCGCCGATCAGCTGCGGTCCCGCATTGAAGAGATCATCCGCGACAAATTCACCATGACATTCTGGAACACCGAACGGAAACAGATCCTCAACGACGGCATCAACGGCATCATGTCGCGCAGCGATACGCCGTACCATCTTTCCGAATTACTGCTCAAATCATAATCTATTCCTATGAAGAAAATTTATCTTTCGCTGTGCATATCCATGCTCGCATTCGCCGGTTGTTCTCCCCGTATCAATCAGGAGAATCTGATGAAGAACCGGTCCGATTTCAATTCGGTGGTCGTCCGTTCGTGGGATGAACAGATGCTGCTGAATCTCGTCCGTATGCGCTACCGGGATAATCCGATGTTCCTTGAAGTGGGGAATGTCATTTCCACTCAGAGTTCGAAGACCTCCGGCGGGATCAACACCTCAGTCGATTTTAATGGTGACGGAGGCGCAGGGATCGGAGTGAACGGCGAACGTTCAATAACACCGACCATCACGTATGTTCCTCTGCAGGGGGAAGAGTTCGCCAAGCGGCTGCTGACGCCTGTGACACCTTCGACCATATTTTTGCTCTCACAATCCGGCTGGAGTCTGGAGCGGCTGATGCTCTGTTGTGTGCAGCAGGCGAACGGTGTGAAGAATGCCGTTACTGCGTCCGGACCGACTCCCGAGTTCGCACCGAATTATGAGACATTCCAGAAATTGATCGACGCGATACGGATACTGCAGAAGGACAGACTGCTGCAGATCGAGATGGAGAAGGACGGACAGTCGTTCATGCTGTATATTACCCGTTCGGGTGATGCCAAAAGTGATTCAGCAGCCGGCGTGTTCAAAGATCTGCTCGGTCTCGACAAGTCAAAAGATATCTTCAAGGTAACGGCGAAACGCATCGCCTCCGGCACTGACGAGATCGCATTGACAGGACGTTCGCTGCTCTCTGTGATGTTCTTCCTTTCCCAATCCGTTGAAGTGTCGAAGCAGCATAAGGAACAAGGGAAAGTGACCGTCACGAAATATGAGGACGGCCGAGACTTTGATTGGAATATGATGCTCGGTCGAGTGATGCGGATACAGACATCGGAGAAGGAGCCCGAAGAATCTTCCGTAAAAGTGCGGTACCGCGATGCATGGTTCTTCATAGCGGACAACGACCTTACTTCCAAGACAACATTCAATCTTCTGACATTCCTTTTCAATCTGCAGGCAGCAAACAAGAGTGACGGGAATACGGTCTTGACGTATCCGATACGCTGATCATTTTTACCGCCGTCACCATGAGGTGACAATGTTGACCATAATCACACCGCGAAGTTCCGGAGTTCTCTATCATTTTCAGGAAGAACAATGAGAAGACAAACGATCATTATGAAATTAAAAATATCTATCACAATATTATTCATCCTTTCCATCATGGTCTTGTTCAATTCGTGTCAGGATGATGCTCCCGCACCGGAAGTGACGAGCGGGACCATTACACTCCGCACACAGCATTTCGCCACGGTTTTTGCTAAGACCGCGGGAGCCGCAGCGTTCGACTCGTTGAAGATCACCCGTGCACGGCTCTGTCTTCGCAATATCAAATTCAAAAGCACTACCGAAGACAGTCTCACGTTCAAGACGACACCGATAATGGTAGTATTGGATACGTTACTGACCTCGCAGTCTGTCGGTGCCATCGAAGTGCCGTTGGGAACATATAAACGGATAGAATTCGATATCCATCGTCTTCAAAAATCCTCGCTTGCCGTTCCTGCCGACACTGTGACTTTTGCTGATTTCCTGAAAGGGGAGCGGTACAGCGTGATCGTTGATGTTCACGTGTATATCGGCGGTAAGGATAGTCTGATGATCTACCGTTCGAAGATCGATGTGAAACAAAAACTCGACCTGACACCGAATCTTGTAGTGGATAAGCAGACGGCGAATGTCACCGCCACAATGCAGATCAGCACCGCGAATTGGTTCAAGTTCAATGGGGTAATGATCGATCCGCTGGATACGAACAACACGCAGAAGATCGATGATGCGATCATGGCGTCGATACGGATGAAATAAATATTTTGGAAAGAAATATCGAAAAACAAACAATGCCATGATGATGAATCGTGGCATTGGTGTTTATGTTTGTAGGACACCCTGCCAGGGTGTCCTACGGTATGATCGCTGCAAAAAAAATAGGACACCTTGGAAAGGTGTCCTACAGTTATCATACGCGTAAATCCGATCTTTCCGTGTTTTTCTGTGTAGGAACGTCCTATTAGGACGTTCCTACTACCGTTTAGGTTTTGCCCCCATCTCATACACGATCGTTGCACCGTTCATCAGATCGGCGTGGATGAAATAATTTTCTTTCCATTCTTTTCCGTTCAATAATATCTTTTGCACATACACGTTCTTTTCGGATTGGTTCTTTGCCAGAATGGAGAGCGTCTTTCCATTTTCAAGTGCCAGCTTCGCGCTTTTCACCAGCGGACTGCCGATGGAATACCGGTCCGAACCGGGGGCGACGGGGTAGAATCCGAGTGCGCTAAAGATATACCACGCAGACATCTGTCCGCAGTCGTCGTTGCCGCTGAGTCCGTCGGGAGTGTTGGAATATTTTGACTTCAGGATCATGCGGACCTTCTCCTGGGTCTTCCACGATTCGCCGGTCCAATTATACATATAGACAACATGATGCGACGGCTCGTTACCGTGCACATAATTACCGATGATCCCTTCGCGGGTGATATCCTCGTTATGAGCGAAAAATTCGTCCGGCAGGTGCATGGTGAAGAGGGAATCGAGATAATTGGAGAACTTCCTGTTCCCGCCGATGAGTTTGATGAGTCCCGGAACATTCTGCGGAACATGCAGTGAATAGTTCCACGAATTTCCTTCGATGAATCCCTGTCCGTCCGTTTCCAGTGTGCTGAAATTCTTCCGGAAGGTTCCGTCGCTCATCTTCGGACGCATGAAGCCGATTGAGGGATCGAAGACATTATTATAGTACTCGGACCGTTTCATGTATTCATCATAGATATTCTGTTCGCCGAGCTTCTTCGCCATCTGGGCAATGGTCCAATCGTCATATGCGTATTCAAGTGTCTTACTCACCGATGAAGAATTCTTATCTTCCGGGACATATCCCATATTCATATAATACTCGAGACCGTCGTAGTATTTCACGCGCGATGTGATGACGGCGGCTTTTAATGCGGCAGCCGCGTCAAAGGAAATATTCCCTTTCACAATAGCGTCAGCGATGACGGAAACACTGTGGTAACCGATCATACACCAGTTCTCGTTCGCGTAATGACTCCAAACGGGAAGCATATGATGCACGCTCTGGTCATAATGTGCGAGCATGGAGCGGATCATGTCGCCGTTCCGTTTCGGCTGGATGATGTTGAAGAGAGGATGCAGCGCGCGGTACGTATCCCACAGTGAGAAGGTGGTGTAATTGGTGAATCCGTCGGCAGTGTGGATGTTCTGGTCGAGTCCTTTATATCTGCCGTCCACATCCATATAGACCGTGGGACCGAGAAGCGTATGATAGAGAGAAGTATAGAACGTCTCGGCATCTTTTTGTGTGAGAAGTTCGGCATTCACTTTCCCGAGTTCGGTGTTCCAGCGTTCCTGGCTTTCCTTTCGGATGCGGTCGAAGTTCCAATCGGGAGTCTCAGCAGCGAGATTCTTCAGTGCTCCTTCGGTGCTGACCGGTGAAAGAGCGAATTTGATCATGATCTTCTCATCCTGCGCGGTGGAGAAATTGAAATACGCACGGATGTTCTTTCCCGCCATCTCGGGGAAATTTGTGCGGACGTCGAACTTCTTCCAGAATCCCCGATAGATGCTTGTATCATATTTTGCGTGACCGTATGAGGTGAACGGTTTACTGAATGCCATTGCAAAATAGACTGTTCGAGTTCGTCCCCAGCCGTTGGTCTGCCGGAAACCTGTCACTAACGAATCATTCTCAACACGAACGAAGGTCCAGACATTCTTCGCGTCATAATTATAGATGCCGTGCATCAGGTCCAGGATGATATGCGCACTGTCGGATTTCGGGAATGTATACTGATGAACGCCAACACGCGTAGTGGCGGTCAGTTCAGCAGTGATATTGTGATCGTCGAGTTTCACTTTGTAATATGCCGGTTCCGCATTTTCATTCGCATGTGAATAGCGGGAGCGATAGCCGTTCTCGGGACGATCGGCGGTACCGGGATTCAGCTGGAGCGGTCCGGTGGTCGGCATGATGAGGAAATCGCCGAGGTCGGAGTGACCGGTTCCGCTGAAATGGGTGTGGCTGAATCCCACAATGGTCTTATCCTCATACTGATAGCCCGCGCAATACTGATAGACCTCCGCCTGATACTTGCCGTTCTTCTCGTAACTGAGGGTGTCGGTGTCCGGACTGAGCTGAACGGCACCGAAAGGAACGGCGGCTCCGGGAAATGTGTGTCCCATACGCTGTGTGCCTGTGAGCGGCTTCACGTATTTGATGAAATTCGTCTGTGCTGCGACAAGAGTTATGCTGAGAAGAAAAGAAACTAAAATTATCATGACCATACCCGATGTTAATGATGTGCACAAAGGGTACAGTAAAGTTCAACAAAAAACAATGAGTGCGAGGAAGATTGCTTATTATCAATGGCACACGCCCGCTCCGAAGGAGTCCTTTGGACCTGACCGACATCAAATTTTAGGAGTCAGACGGGCAGGGATCAGACGCCCGCCAAAAAGACGGCGGGCAGGGAAAAAAATGGATTCACGCGGATAAGAAAAATGGGGAAACAATATGACCATCCCGGAGGGATGGAATGTTTTTAGACTGGCGTTGATATGTACAATTAATGACCCCAACGGGGTCGCACGGATATTATGGAAGTGAACCGTTCGCTGTTTACATGACCGTCACCTATAAGGTCTACGACCTCGTAGAGGTGACGGTCATGTTGTATCGTTCCTGAATTGCATAAAATGCCGTAATTCTTCATATTCAACCAGAGAATTCCATTAACAATAAAGGATGCCAATGCGCACGATCGTCATGTTCTTATTTGTTCTTATGATCAGCACGGTTCTGTTCGGGCAGAGCGGACCGAACACCGAAGCGAATGCGGATGAACAATATGCATTCTATTTTAAGAAGGCGGATGAGCAGCTGGGGAAATTTCAGTTCGAGGAGTCCATTAAGAGTGCGCAGGAAGCGCTGAAGTATAAGCCGAAGGACCATCTCGTCCGCGCGATGATCTGTCTGGACTATTACGAGATCGCCGAGAAGTTGGATGTGAAGAAGGATGACGAGAAACAATGGAAGCTGGATATCTACGCCAAGATGGTCGGCATTGCCGAAGAGGGGATGAAAGCTGCCCCGGATAAAGGGGAATGTTATTTCATGCGGGGACTTGCGAATGCGCGGATGTCCACCACGAAAGGGATATTATCATCGCTCTTCTCAGCCAAACAGATCGAAGAGGATTGGCTTGTTGCTGTGAACCGGAA
>JBMOHT010000024.1:0-33923 GCA_049317705.1 Bacteroidota bacterium
ATTTTATTTCTCTATATCAGTCACCAGGTTGAAACGGGTGATCCCCTGTTTCTGCAATGTTTCCATGACACCTTGAATGACCTTATACTGTGACTCACGGTCCGCTTTGATCACGGTCCTGAGTTTGGGATTTCGGATACGGGCATTACGCAGCAGTTCGGGAAGTTCAGCCATCGTTACACCAACACCTGCTTTCAGCGCATACTGAGGTCCGAATACCGCACCACGAAGATTCTGGTTGTCCAATCCAAGGAAGACCGATCCTTCTTTATCCACTGTCACGGTCATCACATCAACGTCCGGCAGTTTGAATGCAGAATGGGACACGGGGATCGAGACTTCCGCAACATCCTGTGGTTTGAATGTTGTTGATAACATGAAGAACGTCAACAATAGAAAGCCGACATCCACCATCGGAGTCATATCTAATTTGAATCCGACTCGTTTTGTTTTTGACATAGCGGCTCCGCTCTCTAAAAATTATTCGTGTTTGGACTGCAGGTTCATCAGGATGTCTTTGCTTGCTTCGTCGATCATATACGTCATACCGTCGATGCGGGTGGTGAAGTAGTTGTAAGCAACGATAGCAATGATCGCGATCGCGATACCGCCTGCGGTGTTGATCAGAGCTTCTGAGATACCGAGTGACAGTGCAGCAGCATCCGTTGCGCCGGCTTTCGCAAGAGCAGCGAATGAACGGATCATACCAAGAACTGTTCCAAGCAGACCCACCATGGTGGAGATCGAAGCGATGGTCGAAAGCGAGATCAAGTTCTTTTCAAGGATCGGCATTTCAAGCATTGTGGCTTCTTCGATCACGCGCTTCACTTCTTCCATGCGTTCTTTCTTGTTCATGTCCTTTTTGGAGGAGAGTTCATGATAGCGTTCCAGACCGGTCTTCACGATATTGGCAAGCGAACCGCGCTGCACATCGCAGGTGGAGATGGCTGCAGGGATATCGTTCGAGTTCAGATTGGTAACGAGTGTTTTGAGGAATTTCGGGAGCGGACCGCGTCCGGCTGCCTTTTTGAGGGAGAGCAGGCGCTCAACAACATATGTTAGCACCATGATAGAGAGAGCGATCAAACCGACCACAAGCGGACCGCCGTCCTTAATGAATTGCGGCAGCATGAATTCGAATATCGTGTAGCCCAGAGCAAATGCACCGAAGAGGATGATGAAGTTGAGTGAACCTTGTTTCATAGAACGACTCCTTGTAAATTAATATAATAGATGTACAGTTATTTACTTTGCTATGGCGTAGATCGCGTCCTCGCGCTTCTCTGCCGTCGTGAAAATTGTTGAAAGTTTTGTTACGACGAATACGTTACTGATGCTTTTGTTCACATTGCAGAGGATGAATTTACCCTGGCGGTTCAGATAGGAAGTGTGCGCTGAGACCAGTGCGCCGATCGCGGAAGAATTGAGATACTCAACATCGCCGAGATCGATGATCAGTTTTCTGTTCCCCTGATCCAACAGCGAAGCAACGGTCTTTTTCAATTCATCCGTTTCGTCTCCGCCGACAAGAGAACCCTTCGGTTCAAGGACAACGACTTTCCCTTCGTCCAAGGTGGAAGATTTAATTTTCATTACGAAACCCCTTTGCGGTGAGAAGATACACAGCGCTGAGACCGCTGTAAATTTTATTGTTCTCTGAAGATAAAGAGAGAGAACTCAAGTTGCAATAAGAAATTTCAAGGATTTTCTTAACATTTCACCTAAATCGGACTCGATATATAGTTTTTCCCCAAGCACTTGCATCGACCCGTTTTATTTCTTCTTCATCCCTTCCCGGAGATGTCCGGCATCGCTGATGGGCAGCTGGCAGGTGAAGTTGCGGCAAAAGTAAGCTGTCGCTTTCCCGTCTGCCTCACGCATTTCCTTCATCATATCGAATCGTCCGGTAAAGTGATGACGATGCTCTTCCGTCAACGATATTACTATAACATTGGGATTGAATGATTCATCGGCAACTCGGACAAGTTCCAAACCGCCGTCAGAGTCCTTGCTCACAACGATAAGATGTTCGGGAGGAACGAGGTAATACTCGACGGCAGCCATCAATTGCGGCATGATCTGCGGGGATTGTTCCAGAAGCACACAGAAATACTTCAATGTCTTTTCTGCATACTCCCGCAATGATCGATCATTCGTGAGATAGTTCAAGCGAAGAAGTGACATTGCCGCGATGGAATTTCCGGTCGGCTCTGCACCGTCGTATGCTTCTTTCATTCTGACCAGAATGGAAGGATCTTTGCCCGAGGTATCATAGAATCCTCCTTCTGCTGAATCCCAGAACAGTGTGATGGTTCGTCCCATCAGTTCTTCCGCCCACGATAGCCAACGGATATCGAATGTTGATCCGTACAGTTCTATCAATCCCATCGTGAGGAACGAATAGTCATCAAGATGCGCTTCGAATCTTACTTCGCCGTCGCGAAAGCGGCGGGACAAACGCTGCAGTGTTCGGTCGTATAAAGTGGAAGAGATGAATTCAGCACATGCTGCTGCAGAATCCACATATTTCTGTTCGTTAAGGATCCGGCCGGCCCTAGCAAACGCACCAAGCATCAACCCATTCCATGATGTAATGACCTTGTCATCACGAAGCGGTCTGGGACGCTGTTCTCTGACTGTCAACAATTTTTGTTTCGCCGAAGCGAGCAGTGAAGCGGCATTGTCTGCCGATATCTTTAGATGCTCTGCCGTCTGTTCGATCGTGAACGGATTAAAGAGAATATTCTTTCCGGTAAATTCATTGTGCGGATCGGATAGTGCATTCCCGTTCATTTCGACCGAATAATAATGACAGAATACCTTCGATTCATCGGCAGTGAGATGTTGGTCGATCTCACTCTTCTTCCAGACATAGAATGCTCCTTCGATCATGCTGTCCGTTTCCGGATCAAGACTGTCCGCATCCTCAGCGGAAGCGAATCCTCCGCCCGGCAGTGTCATATCGCGCAGAACATAGTTAAGCGTTTCCCGTGCAACGCCCGCAAAGAATTCATCGTGTGTGATCTGGTAGGCATCGAGATATGAATGGACGAGCTGCGCCTGATCGTAGAGCATCTTTTCGAAATGAGGAACACGCCATTGTGCATCGACGGAATATCGGTGGAATCCGCCGGCAAGATGATCGACCATTCCTCCGCTTGCCATCGCCATCAGCGTCGTGAGCGACATCTTCAGTGCTTCCTGATCGTTCGTGCGATGATAGTAGCGGAAGAGGAAGTTCATTACGACCGGACGGGGAAATTTTGTTCCGGTTCCGAATCCCGAATATTTCGGATCGTATCCTGCGGCGATCTGATGATATGTCCGTTTAAGGATCGTCTCATCGATCACTGCCGTGCGTGTGTCCACGGGATGCCGATGCTGAAGCTGTTTCGTCAGTTCATCACCGGACTGTGTGACATTCTCCCTCTCCTGCTGCCACACTTCATTGATGCGTTCGAGCAGTGTCGGAAATCCCGGCCGGCCGTGACCATCCTTCGGCGGGAAATATGTTCCTCCGTAGAACGGCTTCAGATCCGGTGTCAGGAACACGGAGAGCGGCCATCCTCCTTGTCCTACCATTGTCTGCACGGCGGACATATACACCTTGTCCACATCGGGACGTTCCTCCCGGTCCACCTTAATATTGATGAAATGCTTATTCATGATAGCAGCGGTCGCTTCGTTCTCGAACGATTCGTGCTCCATTACATGACACCAATGACACGTGGAATATCCTATAGACAAGAAGATCGGCTTGTTCTCCGTTTTCGCTTTGGCGAAGGCCTCGTCGGACCAGGGATACCAGTCGACAGGATTTGAAGCGTGCTGTAAGAGGTAGGGGGATTTTTCTTTAGAGAGAAGATTCATTCTAATTCCAAGATTCTAGGATTCCAAAATTGCAAGATTACAGGATTAAAGGATTGCAGGATTGAAAAATTACAATATTACAATATTTCGCTTTTAATTGGATGGGTATTTGAATATCGCCACAGCAACTGTTGATTCAACAGTTTACTCTCACAATTATGCAATATTGCAATTTTGTAATCAGCGGTTCTCTTTCACTATAACCGATCATTATTCTGTTTCGTCAGTTTGATATCCTGCAGCTGAGGAGCTTTCACTTTGATCTCGAATCGGTAGCCCGCGTACGGTCCGAGCGGACTCCACGTGAAATTCATCAGCCAGCAATGGAGGTCGCGGGAGATGTTGATCTGCGGTGCGGCGAATTGTTTGTTGACGATATCATAGCTTGATGATGCGGTGAACTTCCAGTTCTCGGTGAGATTGAAATCGAGATTCCCGCTGACATTCGCAGAACGTGATTTGACGCTGGGATTCTCCTGACTCTGGGAGAAGTTAAAATTGAGCGACAGACTCCACGGGATACTGAAATCCGGCTCAGCATTGTCGTAGATCCCTTTATATCCGCTGGCATTCTGATTCTTTTGATTATCGGCAACACGGGCACTGTCGTTCACTTCCTGCTGTGTTGCGGCCTGTTTCTTCTCTCCGCGGAGGGACGTGGAAAGACTCACGGAGAAATTTGTCAATTCAGCGATCCCTTTCCCTTTTTCAAAAAGATATTTGCTCGTCCGACGGTTATTGACCTTATCATAATCGTAGAAACGGTAGGTGCTGCTGCCGCTGATGCCGAGATATTGTCCGATATCCGTGCGGTAACTCATCGAGAGATCAGACAACTTGAAACTGTCCGCGGCAAAATTGTAGTTCGTGCTGAGATTGAGATTGAGCAGCTGATACTTCTGTTCTTTTTCGGACGAATCTTTTGCCGAGGTCTTCATCTCGAAGATATTGCCGACCGACATGCTGATTGATTGCTGCTCTCCGGCCGATGCACCGCCGTAGATCTCTTTTTGGAAACGGTTGAATTTTTGTTCGTTCCCGTTCTTGTCCGTGTATCGTGTGAAGTATCCGTATTTCGTTTCGGAGAAGTCCGGCGTGTAATTGTATGAAATAGACGGCAGCACCGTGTGACGGAATCCTGCGACTCCTGGGATCGGCGGTTGAAAGATCCCGTATAATTTCGTGGAAGCACCGACACCAATGCCGAATGTTCGGACCGCTTCGAATCCGTTCTTGTCGGCGGTGACAGGGTTACCCAATGTATCATATCCGACGATCGCCAGTGTCTTATCATACCACTTTTCGTTGTAACTGAGATACGGCGAAATGGTAAAATATCCGGCTTTCGGTGCGGCATTGAAAGAGAGACTATGGTTCACTCCCTGCCGATTGAAATAGGTAAATGGATGGTTGGCCGAATCGCGTGTGCGATTATCGACGCGCTGGTAATTGGCACCGTAACTCATTCCGATCATCTCATACCACGTATAGTCCGATTGAGACGAGTTCTTACTGCTCCCGAAGCGGAAGGGATAACTCTGAGAATGGTTGAATGAGATAGAAGGAAGAGTGTTCGTAATAGAATTATTGATCAGATTCTGGCGCCGGCTGATGTTCATGCTCATGCTGTTACTCGTCCCTTCCCATCCTTTGCTCAGCGTAGCATTCGAGATGATCTCCTGATTGAGATAATCCGTCCGTGTGAGAGCGCGTTTGAAAGTCTCCGAACTTGCGAATGAAAAATTGACGCTCATTGTCGTTGTAGGATTGAACGTCTGGTTATGGACGAGATTGGCGTAGTAATCCGCCATGTCCAAATACAATGGATCTTTCGATTCATTCTCGATCGTATGCTGATAGTAACCGGAAAGTGATCCGGAATAATCATATCGTTTGGTGTACCGGATATTCGGACTCGCACGCCATGTTCCGCCGGTAAGCCAGGTTCCGGTGACAGCGGCATCGACGTAATCATTGATCGCGAAATAATAACCGAAATGTTCAAGACCTGATCCTCGGGATCCCTGATCGACGAACGTGGGCGCAATGATGCCGGAACGTCTTCCGCCCTGACTCGGGAATACACCGAACGGAAGCGCGAAGATCGGAACGTCCGCTATATAGAGATAGATAGGACGGGCAACGATCTTATCGCGCACGGTCACACGCATGGCCGGACTGAAGAAATAAAAATGAGGATGGCCATATTCGCAGGTGGAGTAATATCCGTTCGAAATGAACATCATATTCTTGTCCACTTTTTTGATCTGCTGTCCCTGATAATATCCTTGGTCCTCTTCGGTATCGCCGAGTGTGACACGTCCTTTTTGCGATTTGAAATTGTACGCGATCTTCCACCCTTCGTATTTGTCTGCGCCTTCCACCATCACGGGAGTACCGGTGTAGCGCTCTTTCAATGAATCCGTCCGAGATGCTTTGGCGGAGTCGAGCACGCCGAAAGATTCGAGATCGTTCGTATTCCAGTTGACGTTGATGCGTTCGGATTTCAAGGAGAGGTCCTTGAAACTGACATCCCCCTTCCCGAAGATCTTCATCTGTTTATTGTCGAAGGTAAAAAGAATGGAATCGGCAGCGGAGTATGTGACGACGGAATCGATCCCGCCCGGATCGGTCTTGACGGAATCCGATACTGTGACAGTAGAGTCCTGTGGAATGGAGAGCGTGTCCTTGGTCTGCGCCGAAGAGATCTCGGCAGCACAGCACAGGAATAGAACGATCAGTGCAATGGACAACGAACGAAATGCAGAGGCAGTATGGATATTTCGTTTCATCGTTCTTCGGGTCTTCTGCACTTGTTTGATACCATCATTTTCCTTACAACACCATTCCCGCTGCACCGAAGATACCGGCATCATTCCCGAGTTGCGCACGGACGATCTTAATTTCTGCACGAAGCGGTTTTTGAACATTTTTGAGGACAGATTGATGGATCGCATCATAGACAAAATCGCCGACAGCAGAAACACCGCCGCCGATCACTGTCACACGGAAATCAAGAGTGCTCATGACCCCACCGATCATCACACCCATGAGTGTTCCGGCTTCAACAAGGATGTCCTTTGCCAATGCATCCCCTGCTTCAGCAGCCTGAGAGATGTGCACCGGAGCGATCTTTTCCATATCACCGCCGACAAGTTCAAGGATCTTGGAGGAAGGATTAGATTTCAGTTTCCCGATGGTCCGTTTTGAGAGATGTTTCTGACCGACATATGCTTCGACGCATCCTTTGGTACCGCAATTACAGAGGAGACCATTATAATCGATGGAGATATGTCCGACCTCGCCTGCTCCGCCGGTGAGACCGCGATAGATCTGATTGTTCATGATGATTCCACCGCCGACACCGGTTCCCCAAACGATAAAAAGAAAATCGGAATACTGTCTTCCCGCACCGAATCTTGCTTCGGCAATTGCGGCAACATTGGCATCGTTATCTACTTCCACCTTCACGTTGAAGACCTTCGATATCTCTTCCGCAAGCGGAACAACATCCCAGTCCTTCATATTCGGAGGACTCTTCACGATACCGCCGGGATTTTGGACGAGTCCGGGAGCACCGATGCCGATGCCGGAAATGGCCTGTCCTTTTGCATGCGGAAGAACTTCCTGAATTGATTTGACGATCTGACCGACCACTGCTTGAGGATTCACTTCAGCAAGAGTGGGAAGTTTTGACTGGGCGATGATCGTTCCTTCGCTGTTAACAAGTCCGGTCTTTACCGTTGTGCCGCCAAGATCGACACCTATCGCAAATTGTTGGGCCATAGAGGAATATTATAATGCAGTGGTCTGCGGTTGAGATAATAAGAAATTGTAATTGGTCTTGATATACAGCAGGATCTTTTCAGCGATGAGCTGGTGTCCGTCCTTATTCGGATGGATACCGTCGATGCAGATCAGCTTTGTATAATCTTCCGTCTGCAGGAAAGCCGAACGGATATCGATCAGCCGTGTCTTCGTCTCCTCGGCGACGCGCAGGATCGCTGCATTGTAGCGTTCGTGCCAGGAATAGATACGGGAGACATTCCCGATATATTTTAGGATGTTCTCTTTTGCCTGATCGCTGTTGTGGCTCACCCAGCTGAAATATTTCTCGGGATCGAGCGGCGGAAGGGAAACCAGAACCGGAATGATATTCATCGTCCCCAGTTTCTCCACCAGCCCTGTGAGCAATTCATAGAATTTATTGCAGTCCGTATTCGGATGGAACTCACCTTCGGGGTTATTCGCGATCTCGTCCCATTTGAAGTCGCAGTCATTGCCGCCGAACTCGATCAGCACGACATTGGGATTCCGCTTAAGCACATCGCTCTGCAGTCTCTGCAGACCTTCAACGATCGTGCTTCCGAATTTCGCGGCATTAAAGACGACACCGGACAGGTGCGTCTTCACAAGATTGCTGAAACTTTCCAGCAGCAGTGAATGCCGCTTTTTCTCCTCATCGTAGATCACGCCGCGCGAGATAGAGTCCCCGAAAACGACGATGGTGCATTGTTCCTTCAATTGATCGATGATCGATTGTGTATCCATAATGCCCCCTCAAAAGAATGATGATTTGATAATTCTACACTCGTTGCGCACAGCGGTAATCATTTCGATGGTTCACATAACTGATTTGTTGTCCTTACTTCTTATTCAGTTTCTTGCTCCACAAAAACTCCAGCCGCTCTTTGATCTGT
This sequence comes from Bacteroidota bacterium, assembly GCA_049317705.1. Lineage (GTDB taxonomy): Bacteria > Bacteroidota > Ignavibacteria > UBA10030 > UBA8401 > UBA8401. The sequence continues at coordinate 8,571 of JBMOHT010000024.1, forward strand.
TTCTCCCGGCCGTTCTCCGTCGGTTCGTAATACCGTTTCGACTTCAGCTGGTCCGGAAGATACTGCTGATCGACAAAGTTATTGTCATGATCATGCGCGTACTGATATTCTTTTCCGTAATTCAGTTCCTTCATCAGCTTCGTCGGTGCATTGCGCAAATGGAGTGGCACCGGCAGATTCGGCAGACGGCGGACATCACTCATCGCCGCATCGATCGCTTTGTATGACGCATTACTTTTCGGCGCACTTGCCAGATAGGTTGCAACATTCGAAAGGATGATACGTGCTTCAGGCATTCCGACATAATCCACTGCTGTGAACGAATCCACAGCAAGCATCAGCGCGGCAGGATCAGCATTGCCGATATCCTCCGACGCTAGGATAATCATTCTCCGTGCGATGAATTTCGGGTCCTCGCCTCCTTCAAGCATCCGCGCCAGCCAGTAGACTGCTGCATCAGGATCACTCCCCCGCATACTTTTGATGAAAGCGGAGATGATGTCGTAATGCGCTTCCCCTTTTTTATCGTACAGGGAATACTTTCTCTGGAACGCTTCTTCAAGCACATCACGCGTCAGCGTGTGAACGCCATTTGCATCGGCATTCGATATCTGAAACGCGATCTCAAGTCCATTCAGCAGTTTTCGTGCATCGCCGCCGGACAAGAGGAAGAAATACTCTTTCTCCTCGATGGCGACACTCTTCGTGGTGATGATCTCATCCGATTCTAACGCCTGGGTGAGGATCGTCTCCAGTTCGGTCTGGCTGAGCGGTTCAAGGACGAATACTCTCATCCGCGACAGCAGCGGCGAGATGACCTCGAACGAAGGATTCTCCGTTGTTGCACCGATGAGCGTGATGGTTCCTTTTTCCACAGAATGCAGTAGGGCATCCTGCTGCGATTTGTTGAAACGGTGTATCTCATCAATGAAGAGGATCGTCTTACGGAACGAGCGTTGGAATTCCTCCGCCTGTGCGATCACTTCACGTACATCTTTCACTCCGGATGATACCGCGTTCAATGCAAAGAACTCAGACTTCGTCTGCTGTGCAATGATCCTCGCCAGTGTTGTCTTCCCGACTCCCGGTGGTCCCCACAATATGAAAGACCGAAGCTCATCCTTCTCCACCATCTGACGGAGCGGTTTACCTTCGCCGAGCAGATGCCGCTGACCGACGTACTGGTCCAGTGTGTGCGGCCGGACCCGTTCAGCGAGGGGAGTATTTTTTTCGTTAGAGTTCAACTGATAAAATTAAGAAGCGATTAATTTCAAGATTGAAATATTACAAGATTGCAAAATTCCATGATTTCAGGCATATCAATATTGTAATGTTGTAATTTTGCAATTGTTTTTTGATTCTATTTCTTTGGTGCTACTTTATACACCTTTTCATTCTCGCGGATCATCCCGTATTTTTCGCGGGCGACCTTTTCCACTGCTTTCGCGTCACCGTCCAGTGCTTTGGACTGGTCCTTCAACTTTTGTTGTTCCTCTTCTGCAACACGGATCCGTTCCAGCGCCTCTTTCTTCTGCATTTCAAGCTGCACGCGTGCGACGATACCGTTGCTGTTGAACATTACATACAGGAACAGGACAAACGCGCCAAGGACGATCAATGTCGCGCGTTTATTCTCCTTCACCGTTTCGGCGAGATTCTCAGGATTGACCTGTTTCTTGATTTTTCGATAAAATTTCATATTCTCATTGAAATGTAAGAACAATTGGCGTAAGTTAAAAACAGAATCATCTATTATAGAACATTCCATATCGAAAGAATCTTTTGACCTCACTCTCAGAACTGCTGACCAAAGCCGCATCCACCCACCCTTCCAGACATTTGAATAACGGTGAATGCCAGACAACGAACGAGCAGCGCTGTTCGCTCTGTTTTTCTTCCAAAATAGACTATGAAACTGAACTGAAGACGAAGCAATCAGCGGTCAACGAATTCTGGAACGCCTTGGGGACCGGCATCTCCTGTGAACCACTGGTCACATCCCCGCTCGGAAGACGATACCGGACGGTGAGCAAACGGAAAGCGTTCATCGTGGGCAAACGGTTCTTTCTTGGACTGATCGGTGTGGATGACGATTCAGCGAGAAGTTATCCGATGGATATAGTGGATTGTGCGATCGAGCCGGCTTCGCACGCCCACATTTATTCCGTCATTCAGGATATGCTCCAGCGGAAAGAACAGTCCAATCTTGTAAAGGAATTCAACTATGTGATCGTGAAGGGTGATGACCGCGAAGCGATCGTGATCCTGAATATGAATCATTTTTCATCGGCAAACAGACGGGAAGTGAATGCACTGTCAAAGTCCCTCACATTCAAAGCGAAGAATGTCGCGGGTGTGTATGTGTTCGTGGATGAAGAGCGCTCCAAGTATTACCTTTCCGGCACTCCTCGAAAAGGGGCACAATCGAATCCCAAACCGCTGACGAAGATCTACGGAAATGATTCCTTATTCCACAAACTCGGGAATAACAAGTATCTCTATTCACCTCTTTCCTTCTCACAGACGAATCACTCCATCCTTGAATCGTTCGTCGGCACAGCGAAAGAAATGCTCGGTGTGAAGAAACAGGACATTCTGTACGATCTGTACTGCGGGTATGGTCTCTTCTCGATCGCTATGGCGGCGGAAGTCCGTTCGGTGACGGGCATTGAACTTTCACGAAGCTCCATCAATGATGCCGTTGATAACGCACGGAGAAATAAGATGAACAACGTCCGCTTTCAGGCCGCGGACATCTCCGTGGATACACTTCCCCGGTTCTTCGGTGAGAAACTGCACACGCAGCTTCGGGACAGTGCGGGGAAAGGACTGAAATTCCTGATCGATCCGCCGCGCAACGGAACCTCGGAGGACGTGATCGAATATCTTGCGGAACAGGCGCCGGAAAAGATCGTCCACATTTTCTGCAATGCGGACATTATCGACAAAGAACTTCGGCGGTGGAAACAGAGCGGTTATCGACCGGTGAAAGCGGTACCGTTCGATATGTTCCCGGGAACGAACGAGATCGAAATGATGGTACTGCTCGAGCACGAATAGAAAGAGATGCCGTCACTGAGCCGTCATTAAGAAGTTTTTTTCTACAATTGTGTATTGAACTGACCCCGTTTCAACGATACATTTCTTCCGAACATTCACCAAGACCACCCCCACCGTATTTTTCCAATCTATGTTCATAGGAACTGCTATGACCAATTCATTGCGTTTATTCTATTCTATATTCGCGGCATCTCAGCTCTTCGTGAGCCTCAGCGAAGCACAATTTCAGAACGGAAACATTCATACAGGAATGTATCCAAATGTTATTGCAGCCAACTCGGCGGAACTGAATTGGAGATTCAAGACCGGCGGGGCGATCCGTTCCTCCGCTGTAGTCAGCAATGGACATGTGATCTTCGGTTCAACGGACGGCTCGGTGTATTCGTTGGATCTTTCCGGAAAACAACAATGGGTCTTCCGCTCGGACGGTCCGGTCAGTTCTACGCCTGTGATCTCCAATGGCGCGGTCCACTTCATCAGCAGAAAGAATACGCTCTACGCGGTCTCCCTGAAGGCCGGAACCCAACGTTGGAAACGGTCTCTCGGTTCTGCACTTCGGTATGATTGGGGATTCGATTATTATGTCGGCTCCGTCACGATCGAACAGAATAGGATCTATGCAGGAAGCGCTGATGGAAATGTATATTGTCTCGATCTTACAAATGGAAAAGAACTTTGGAAGTATCGAACGGACTGCGTGATCCGTTCCACTCCTGCGGTTGATGAAAGCAAACTCTATTTCGGCGATATAAATGGGAAGCTGTATTCGCTTGATAAAATGAGTGGAAAACAATTATGGGTATTCTCCACGATCGGTGATACACTTCACAATGATACATTCGGTTTTGACCGCAAAGCACTCATCTCATCGCCGACTGTCTATGAAGGAAAAGTATTTGTCGGTTCGAGGGACGGATTTCTTTATGCAGTCGATAAAACAAGCGGGAAGGAATTATGGCACTATGATTATAACGTTTCATGGGTCATATCGACCGTGGCAGTGAAGAATGACATTCTCGTCACCGGAACATCGGACGGACGGTTCGTTCACGCACTCAACACGGAAACCGGAAAAGAACTCTGGCGTTTTGCCACACAAGCAACCGTCTGGGCATCTCCGATCATCACAGGAAATGATAAGATCGTAATACCCAGTAATGACGGATATGTGTATTGTCTCGAACTTTTATCAGGTCAAGAAGTTTGGCGGCATAAGATCGGTCCTCAGATATTCTCATCGGTTGTCCCTTACAACGATCTACTGTTCTTCGGGAGCGATGATGGATATCTCTATTCGCTGAAAACTGTTCAGGTTCCGACGGTGAAGAACAGATCTGCCAAACGTGCGGTGTTTTGGATGAAAGATCCGCTATTCCAGCTCTTCAAGGGAGGAATGGATGTTGCGATTCGGGATTACTTCATCAAGGAAGGATATGCATTCTATGATGAGACGGATGTGAAGGAATTCCTTCTGCAGAGGATCAACAGTGACACAGCATCGGTGCTCGTCTTTGCGACGAATTATTTTCTTCCTTCACTGACGAAGGATACACTCGGCTCGAATATTTTACAGCAATATATGAGGTCGGGCGGAAGGGTCGTCATGCTCGGGATGAATCCTGCCGCGTATCAACTTGACAGCACGGGAAAACAGATCACCGGCATCAATTTTCTTCAGGCAAAACAATTGACCGGGATACCGTATCATTTCAAGGATCTGCGGTCACACGGAGGATTCTATGCTGCGTTCATCACAGAGGAAGGAAAACGGGCGGGATTATCGAGCAATTTCACAGCGATCTGTGCACTGCCCAAAGAGGATGTCACAACGGTTCTGGCAGTTGATGAAAACGACAATGCCGCTGCGTGGATCAAAACATTTTCCAGGAGAATGAATTCCGGATATATTCAGTTATTTCTTTCGCCGGATAGATTATATGCACTTCCTGAGATACAAAAGATTGCGGAGATTGGATTGTACTAACACAATGGAATTCCGCTTTCCTGCCGATTGGCATTATTCATTTGTAATTTTAAGATTCCGGAAATACCCATCCGTCCCTTGGCCGACCCACAGAGCTACTGATCCGGATGTTTCCTAATTCAACAGTTCATTCACAATCAACACAGGCTGAGGCAAATCATGCAGATAGAGTTTTGCCTGTTTGCCTTTCACCGTTATTTTCACCTTTGTCCATTCCCCTTCAACGATATCAGCATACGATTCATACTTCAACGGATATTCTTTCCGGAGCATCTGCCAAGTAAAAGACGGATGTGCGATATATTGTGTTGAATGATTCCTTCTCACTTGATCCTCCGCACGACCGTTCGTGGGACGAATATAGAAACAATCATACCGGAGAGAATCGGTTCGGTTTACACGAAAAGCAATACCGATGAATCCTCGCGCAGTCGCATTGGCTGAAGGAAGGGGCATTCCCGCAATTTCTGCTTCGATCGTTCCGTTCAAGAACTGATGATCTTTCACAATAGCCATGCTCTCGCCCGACTCGTCGATCTCCGTAACGTGGAGTGCTTTTCGGGATCTATAAACGATCTCTTCGATCGTCACATTCAACGGCGTGACGGACTTCGGAAGGAGCGAGATCTCTTGTCCCAGTGAAATGGAGATAATTCCAAGGAGAACACCGGCACATAGTTTGATCATTTCATTCCCTTTCGGTAAGTATTTTATCTAACTTTAGAATCCCGAAAACGATCTTCTTCGATCAATTGATCCCTGCAAGAAAATATTCGAGAGAAGAAAAATACTCCTTTTCATTATCCAGCCATCCGTAATGACAGCAGTTATCGAGGAATATCATAGTAGATCTTTTGAATGCGTTGTGTGAACGGATCGCGGTCTCTTCACTCACGATATCCTGTTTCCCCTGAATGATCAACACCGGCTTGAGGAATGTGGTAAGTTTTGGAGCACAATTGAATTGTATCCTCCGAAGATCTTCCCAGACCAATGAATTGATCCGTCGATCTCCCTGGGTTAACCTCTCTGCAAGTTTCGGGATATTCTCCCGACGCACTGAATATGCCGGTGCTAGTGAGACTCCTCTTCGGTATCGGGCGTGAAAACTCGAATCCCCTTGTTCTATCTGTTCATCCCAATACTGCACACTGTCACGCTGCTGCGGGGATAACCGGGACATGATCGACTTCTGCACATAGGAAAGCAAACCGAGATCGATTCCTCCCGAGGATGAAAGGATGATGCCGTCGATCCTCTCCGGATGAACGGTTGCATAATATGATGCGAGCATTCCGCCGAATGAATGGCCGAGAACGATCCAATGTTCGATCCGCAGACTCTTCCGTAGTTGTTCAATATCTGCGATCATAAGATCTAACGTGATGGTTGAGGATTGCACCTTGTCCATTTTCGACCCGCCTGTTCCACGCTGGTCATAGATGATCGTACGATAGTGTTCCGACAATTTTTTTGCCGGCATTTCAAATCCATTGCTGTTCATTCCCGGTCCGCCGTTGATGATGAGGATCGGCCGTCCTTCACCAAAAGAGCGGTAATGAATCACAACTCCATCCCCTTGCACGATACCTTTGGTTTGATTCCAAAGATGTGCGGGAAAGAGGACGCATAATACCAGCAGTAAAGTGCGGTACACCATCAGAATAACTACTCCATTATTTGGATTGTTGACGCACTTTGACGAATTGAAAGCGATTTTTCGTAAAAGCCGGTTCTCCAACGGCACGATGGTGACCGATAAGATCTTCCGTTCCAGTCAGTTTCGTTCCATCGGAACTGAGTTTCGCAGAGGAAAGATACAATCCTCCGGATTGATGTTTTCGTCCCCATTCAAGCGAATCTTTTCCGATTGCAAGAATAAAATCATTCGTTATGAAAAATGAGTTCATCACATTCATGATCATGATATACCGGCCGCGATCGCGTTTGATCTCCCACTCAATGTCTGTGTCCATCCCTCCGGGAACGATCAGAGTCCCTTTCCATTTCCCTAAAAACGGTTTGATCGATTCCTCCACAAGCGGTGGAAGTCCGAGATAATAGTCCACCCTCTCATCAGGCTCGCTGGCGATGGAATTCGCACTTTCCATTGCCGCCGAAGAAGCAATATCCTCGCCATACACTTTTTCATAGTGTTGAATGAGACGAACAGCTTCTGCTTTTTTTGAGCGTCCAAGCATCATCGGTATCGCCTGATCCATCAGGACGGAATTTGGAATGGTATATTCACACGACCAAGCGGATGAGAGTTTTGCATAATGTAATTGAAGATTTTTTAATGACAGGTCATGATCAGTGGAGAGATGTCCGAAGAACATGAACCGAAGTCCTTCGTATATTCCTTTATATGGCATTGTCTCATGGCTCTCATTCTCGATCTTCAGTTGTTTGAAACCGGAACGGTCATTCAATCTTCCGAACTCCGGTCCCCAACCATAGAGAGTTTCTGCAGTAATATATTTTCGGAGGGAATTGCGCATCAGTTTTCCGTGGAAATGCTTTTCTATTTTCGGGATGACTGTCATCGGTGCATCGAGTGCAATCACTGCTTTAAATAGATCCGGTGATTCAGTCCCAGCATAGGTTGCAAAGAGCCCTCCCTGTGAATGTCCGATCAGCACATTCAATCCGTTCACACGATAGTGTGAATTGATGAACGGCAGCAGTTCTTTGCTGAGAAACGCCAAATACTTTTCCGCTCCATTTGATTGCAGGAATGTATGCGGAACCGGCATATCGCGGTCCCGGTTGGTATTGGCGATCCCCACCACGATCACTTCAGGGATCAAACCGATATAACTATTATAGGCAAGGAAGTGTGCTGCGGCGACCGTCGGCTGGAATAATGATGTTCCGTCAAGAACATAGATGACCGGATAGTTCACCGAAGAACGCGTGTACGAACGGGGCACGGACACAGAGATCGATCGCTCTTCATTGAGTATCTCGGAATGAATCATCAACCGTACGCCGAGCTCGATCGATCGAGAAGGTACATTCTGCGTGGAAAGATTTTGTATCAACACAGCAGCGAACGCCACGAGCAAAAAAAAGTAGAACCTTCGACGCTCCGCAAAGTATATTCTGTGTATATTCACCGCTCTCCGTACGTTCATTTAATTCACCGATCCGGCATCGGCAAATCCGCCGATAAATCCCCATCCGTTCGTGATATGCGCAACGGCGATCATCAAACTGTTCTTTCCTTTCACCACCGGCAGATGCAATGTGTTACCGCGCATTTTCTTGTCGATGTCACCGCGGTACAAAGCACCCTTCAAAAGGAACGTATTCATTCCCGAGAATTGTTTCCGGCCGTTCAGGAAAATAGCACAACGATTCACGTAATCAAAACTGAATGGCTTTATTCCATCAGCTTCTTCTGTCCATTCATACCGGAGCCAAACAACATCGTTGGAATTTTCACGTGTCCTTCCGGCGATCCTCTTTTTTGTGAACCGGCAGATATTCAACAATCCATCCGGTTCAGTTCGGGCAGCGATCCATTTTCCTTTTTCGATCAGCGTTCGATCGACCTCGCTGATCTTTTCCACGGAAAATTCGAATGGCTCGCTGACCAGCCATTCATGGATCGCCAGCGGATTATCGGTGACGATCCTCCGAAACGAATCGTCATGGATCGCTGTGTTGCCGGCTGAAGGGGTTATAACAAGATTCGCAAAGTATGCCGGGGCCAGCGTCCAAAGTCCTATTTTACCGGCACTATTAGGAATCCGAAGAGAATCGATCTTCAGTGCAATGGTATCGGCATTGACGAAAACAGCGGCACGATATCCTTCAACAACGATCTTCAGGTGGATCCATTCATTCGGCGTGAATCGTACTGCAGCCTGATATTCAGGATAGAGCTGCCATGAGAATTCTCCGTTCCATACTGCGCTATATTGAAGTGCATCGGGACCTCCCGATTTTGAATAGCGAATATATGTTTCATTATAATTCACATTTTCATCAATATGAAAAGCGATACCCGAAAGTCCCGGATTCATCGGCGCGATGTCGACCTCGATCGTTCCGTTGGTAAAGGCACTATTTTCAAGCACCGCCAGACCGCGCGACAAAGAAAGGGATTTCTTTCCCATGAAATCTCTCTCATCAATTGTACCGTGGAGAGGTCTCCAATCACTGATGTTCCCATGGGTGTTTTTATCCGTTTGAGAAACAACGAAACGGGTGAGCATCAGAATCAGGAAAACGATCAGTGTATTCATAGTGTTGATCCTTTACGACAAAATTATTTAGAGATCGAGTCCAACAGATCTACCGCGATCTTCCATCCGGAATCATTTCTCCAGACTCGTACGAATATACTGGAATCGTTTTTCTCACCGACCGCATACCCATATGTATATCCAATATCTCCTGAAGACGCCATCTGAACACCAACCGGGAATATTTCTTGCTTTGTCGATCCGGAAGAGATCATTTTTCGTACTGCGCTCTTGCTTTCAGTCGGAAATATCCCTTTTCGGTGCATCCGTAAATCGTCTGAGGAATACTGTTCGTATGCCTTCACCATTCCGTCTTTTTCCTGCACTCCTGCAAATGTACGTTCGAGTTCCAAGAGCTGATCCCGGCTCGACACACCGTTGTTCTTGGTCCTCCACTGTTTCAAAGAGCGGATATGATCCTTTTCATTTCGTTTTTCAGACAATGGATATTCCATTCCGTTATCAATGATCACTTTCCAATTTCCGTCAGACATCTTTTTCCATACTGAAAAATAATGACCATACATCGTGTTCGTATCATTCTTCGACGGACGGAGCTCCCACGGACCGATCGAGATGCCGAAATCACCCGAAGCAGAGACCTCGACAAATGTGGGATACCAGGATAGATACGTGGGACTTGTTTTACGCTTTTTGTACAATTCCCTTCCATTGACCGGATGCGGATTGAACATCACGCATTCATCCGCCAGAAAATGAAGGAACGATTCTTTGATACCGTTCTTTTCACACATCGCCGAGAATGCCCGCTCTGCATCCGCTAATTCTTTTGCCGGCCCGTTTTGTTGAGCCTGCAGAATTGAACAAATCAAGATCAGGAACGTGATCGTTCTCATATTTCACTCCACAATAATTGTTTGATTATTTGATGAAGGACATTTTTTTCACGGAAACGAACGGACCGGATCTCAATCGATAAAAGTATATGCCGCTCGACAATGCTGATGCATTCAAGTGAACGGAATATGATCCCGGAGTTTGTTTTGCATTGACCAATGTTGAGATTTCTTTTCCCATCATGTCATATATTTTCAGTGATACGTCAACACCTTCCCGGTTTTGAACACCCGGACGGTGTTCACCGATTGAATAGTTGATGGTCGTGTTCGGATTGAACGGGTTGGGATAATTTTGTGAAAGTGAATACTCCATCGGTAGCGTATTCACTGAATTCACCACGGCAGTCACAAAATATGATTGAAGGTCTATCGTTTCAATTCCTTTCACGGTCAATCCTCCGATCAGGGTCCCTTTCCCATTGAGCGTGTCGATCCGAATAAGATAGCTTTGTGAACCGACCGTATCCATCACACCAAACAGTCTTCCTTGAGCATCGAACGTAATATCCTTCACAGAGACACCGAATCCTGTCGCACCGACAAGTGTTGCGGCAAGTGTTGAAGGATTCAATTTATAGATGTTATCCTTACCGGATGATGTCGGACGAACGGACATCCAGAGCGTTCCATTCACGGGATTGTATGCAAGTCCTGCAACACGTAGTCCATTCGAGCCGACAGCAACGGCGGCACCGGTAGTCATATTCACCGAGTAGAATGTTCCACTGAATGTTCCGATCAGCAGAGAACCGTCAGGACGGAAGACCATCCCTTTCGGATTGGAGAGTGTGAGCGACGGTAGCAGGAACGATTCAGCATTGGTACTGCTGAGCCGGAGAAGCTGCGGTGCGGTCTGATTGACCAGGGCGATCAGTTCCTGAGATTTCGGATCGACCCTCATACTGACGATCTGAGAGAATCCGGTTTTTCCCAGGAAGGAACTGAGTGATTTCGCTGTGTCGATTGAATAGAGTTTCGCAGAATCGGAAGAACCTGAGCCCGAATACATCACACCGGCAAGCGCCTTCTCGATGGCGAATGCTTTGCCGCTGAGCACTATCTGCAGCGGAAGGACAATACCAGAATCATTGAGATAGATCAGCACTGTATCATTCAATACTTGTGGAAGTTTCGGATGCCACTGCACAATTACGCTGTCCACGGAAATGCTGCTGATAGAGAAAGGAGCGGATCTGGAGACCGACAGATTTTTCTGCGCATTGAATGCAAAGCGGATGCTGTCAATTCGGAGCGGAATGCTCCCGCCGTTATACAACAGCACAGAAGCATTTACCATTGAGTCGGGACGGATCTTGCCATAACTGATCTGATTTAGAGACAGTATTGCGTGAGGCATTGCGACCATCGGAAGCAATGTCGCTGACGGCCCACCGTATGCTCCGATGTCATTTCGTTTCGTTCCAAGCGATGGAAAGAACGCAGCACCTCCTGTGTTCTTATCATTATAGAATGATGAAGTATCGCCTGCATCGATCAGAAGCGAAGCAGCGGATAGATACAGCATCGAATCGCGGAACGACGGTGCGGTGGTAAGATTCGTCCCGTTAAGAACCGTCCCTTGAACGGAATTGTATCCGCCGTTCATCGCAGCACCGTTGAACGATATCTGCGGAAATGTGACCGCACTGTTCCCCCAGACAATATTATTCCGAAGGACCGATGCGGCAGTTCCGTCATAGAACAATATGCCGCCCCCGTCCAGCAGTGACCGATTACCGACGATGGTATTATTCTCCAGATATTTCGGTTTCGCTGCGGAACCGTTCAGCCAAACTCCGCCGCCGCCGAAATCTGCACCGCCGGAATTTCCGGCGATGATGTTGTTCCGCAATATCAATCCCGAATAATTCGCGACAACTCCCGCTCCATACTTCCCGCGATTGAAGATGATCACATTGTTCACAATGGTTGGATTCCCATCCCCCACTCTGATCCCGCCGCCGCCTGCACTGGTGATACCGTTTCGTGCCCCTACCGCTTCGTTGTTGATGATCAGATTGAACTGGATACGCGGGGAAGCAAGTGCAGCCATGATCCCGCCCCCTTCGATGAATGTTCCTGCGGAATGTTCGTCGGGCCATGCGGTCCCCTTTCCGCCCGTGAGTGTGAATCCCTGTATCACCGCTGTTGAATCTTCATGAGAGATGAAGCGGACGACACTGGCGGAATCCTGACTTGCCGGTTTGCTGCCGTTGATGACGGTGGAATAGATGAACGCAATATCATGCGTCTCATAAAAACGCGAAGTGACGACGATATTCTTCCCATGATAATTGATGTTCTCGAAATATGTTCCGGGTGATACGACAACGGAATCACCGTTCACCGAAGCATAGATGGCTGATTGAATACCGGGATACTCGGCAGGGACTTTCAGGATCTTGGCATTCAGCAGTATGCTGCAAAGTGTCAGACAAAACAATATTCTTTTCATGGTTCGGTCCTTTGATAATGATCGTATCGATTGAATGATACAATCTACGTCATGATCTTCAAAGATAGTATTGTAGTGGGATTAACGAGGGATTACACGGGACAAACGGCTGGAAATCTCTCACATGAACGTCTCTCCGCTGCATCTACAGAGTGATGTCACGGTGTGAGTACTTACAAGCGGAAGAACTCATTCACGGCTTTGCGGTAGGTGCGTCCGATCGGTAATTGGGTGCCGTTCTGCAGGACAATGATATAGTCATCATTGAACCATGGTTTCATCTCTTTGATGTACGTTACGTTGACGATGACCGTCCTGTGGAGCCGAAGGAATTTTGACGGATCGAGTTTCCGGATGATGTTCGTCATTGTGTCGCGCATCAACGGCGATTCACGCTGCGTGTTGATCTTCAGATAATTCGCATCACTCTCGATCCACATGATCTCCGTCGTCGGGATGAATCGGACACGTCCTTCACTCTTGACGATGATCTTATCTGCATATTCCTGTTTTTCCGCTACCGAACGGATGGTGGAGATCATCTGCGAAAGGAAGAGATCCTTATCATCGGACTTCAGCCGCAGACGAACACGTGAGAGTGAATCCAGGAATCGTTTTTTGGTGAACGGCTTCAGAAGGTAATCGAGCGCATTCAATTCGAATGCTTTCACGGCGAATTCATCATACGCAGTGGTGAAGACAACAAACGGAATCTTCTCAGTAGTGAGCTTTCCCAGCATTGTTATGCCGTCCATTTCAGGCATTTGAATATCCAAAAAAAGCAGATCCACCGGCTGTTCAGCAAGGATACGGAGCGCCTCTTTTCCATTTCCGCACTCGGCAGTGATATGAATATCCTTCTCTCCTTCAAGTAGGGTCCGTATCCGTTCCCGGGCCAGCGGCTCATCATCCACGATCATCGTTCTGATCATGCATTGCCTGCAGTATATGGAAGTGTGAGGCAAACTGAGACTCCCAAAGGAATATTCGGATCGATCGTTACGGAAGCATTCCCTCCGTACAAAGCAAGGAGCCTGTTCTTCGTATTTGTCAATCCGATGCCGACCGTGAGTTTTGACAGATCGATCCCCGGCGCGGCATCGTCCTTCACGGTAATGTTGATCGAACCATCCGACAATTCTGCAGAGATGGTCAGCGTGCCGGCATGTTCATATTTAGAGAATCCGTGTTTCACCGAATTCTCCACCAGCGGCTGAAGGATGAGCATCGGCACATGTGCATCGAGCAGTTCGGCAGGGACAGCATCAACATAGGTGAGCCGTCCGCTGAACCGGATCTCTTCGATCTGCAGATATGCTTTGATGAATTCCAATTCTTCTTTCAGCGAGACGATCTGTCTGCCGGATGAATCCAGTGTGATGCGCAGGAAATCGCTCAGACGGACCACCATTTCTTCGGCAAGATCGGGATCTTTTCGGACGAGCGTGACGATGGCATTCAGCGTATTGAACAAGAAGTGAGGCTGCAGCTGCATCTTCAACGCCTGCATCTGCGCCTGTGTAAGCTGCGTTTCCAATTTCGATGCTGTCACTTCCTTTTCCTGGAAGCGCCGGTAAAAATCCATCGCATGCTGCATGATCACCAATGCGCTGTAGACGATGAGCATCTTGTCGATATTATAGAAGAGTGACGTAAGAAAGATATTCACATGGAATACTCCCGCTTCAGGGTCGAAGAGATAGATCAGGAATCCATGGAGCAGACATTGAAACACCGAGAGAGTTATTCCAATGATAAAGAGAGAAATTGCATTCTTTAGTTTCAATTCATTCTGAAGCGAAAACCGGCGGGCGGACCAGAGAGCGATCGGAGTCCCGACGATCCACGCAGCGGAAAAAGCAAGTTCCCAGACCAGCTCTCCCCAGATATTCACCGGCCTGTTCGTGATGGGATGAACGAGCGTCATTACACCGGCAATGAACAGCGCGAAGGCGAGCCAAAAGAGGACGATATTAAGGAATTTGATCTTCATCGAGAACAGGATGAATGTAATAAATTATTTTCGGAATTATTCGCAGGAAAAGGAATTTTGGGATGAACAAGCTGTGTAACGGGATGAACGGCAGCGTATTTCCTATCGTATGAATTTGGTATCATCCCCCAAATCGAATAGCCGGACCAGATAATTTTTTAGGAATTTTCAGGAACAGACCAATTTCACTGGCATTCTTCGCATCTCCGAACATGACGGTCTGACGAAGATACGGCATGATCACCACAGCTGTCCACAATGTGCCTGATATCCCGTATTCTGTCCGTTCATTACTGAACATTACCGTGGGACCGATGGAACCTGAAGGGATAGCGCTGATGAACTCCACCCCGGCATGAACAAGTTTTTTGCTCTTTGAGAATTCATAGGAAAGACAAGCACCCATTGCAGGACGTGAGAATTCCGGGAACTGAGTGACACTGATCTCCACTCCTCCGATCATTTCACTCGTAGCGCCGACAGAATATCCGATCTTACATCCGACACTTACGAACGTACTCGGTTGAGCCGACAGCATCATTGGTGATACTGAAAAGAGAATAATACCGATAACGATATTTCTAATTATTTTCATGGTAAGTCTGAGGGAATGTCGTTAAAATCCCGCACTCAATTTCAGCGAGACCCTTTCGATCGCTCCAAATCCTCCGGGATCGATCTCACTTCGCGCATCGACCGGTTCATAGACAAGAAAAGTATGTATCGGGACCGATGCACTGAGTACGAATCGAATGCCGACAGTAACATGAGCATTCATCGAGACAAAGGAATGCTTCTCCCAACCTCGTCGTCCGGACAACAACCATATGCGATCTGTGTTATTCCAGAATTTCCCGATACTGATCCCTGCGCCAAATCCATAGAACACATTTATTCCGGATGCACTCCCGAGATAATTCCTCCCCCCGATCCCGAATTTGAACTCATCAGCATCATTCACCGATCCGTTCCATCGCACATATTCTGCATCGAGCGAGTAGAAATCCGGCCGGCGCGGCACAGAATCATTCCTTTTAATGAGGGAAACGTTCGCAGAGAATTTTTTCAGTGAAAGAGCTGAACCGGCCCCGATCTCAAGATCGAGCGATGAGCGGGATTCCGGTTCCGGTTCTACCTGAGATGTTTTTTGTCCGGCAGGATAATCCCTGGTCAATCCATAGATCGTTCCGGAAATGAGTCCAGCCGCTCCGCCGATGATCGGCATCGCCATGAATCCAACGCCAAGTTCATCGTGGATCGTTCCATTGACGTTCAAAAGATAATACGTTCCGAATGCAGTTGCAGCCCCGATACTTCCATGGAGCAGCGCATATTCGGCCGTCTTTATAAGCCGGTCATTTGATCCATGGACGATCTGTGAGGTTGAATCACTGTCAATTACTGATGAATCGGCGGGAACCGCAAGCGGATCGACTCCTGCTCGAGTCAGGAGGGGAAAGAAGAGAACAATGATACATAAAAAGCGCCGCATCATTACTGTTTCTGATAAATATGATATGACACTTTGAGAATGATTTTCATACAGACAGTAAAGTGTTAATTGGCGATATGCCATTGTTCCGTCTGGGTAAGGGACCAGATCTTGATCGACTTATCCCAGCCTCCTGATGCAAAGGTCACTCCATCCGGGAAACACGCTAAGGCAGTTACGGCGTTCAAATGTGCAGTGAATGACTGCAACACCTTCCCCGACGGGACATCGAGGATCCTTATCACATTATCATCACCGATAAAAAGTTTCTTCTCATCAATAGAAAATGATTTCGCATAGGCAGAATACTTCGATGAGAACACCAAAGTCCAATCGCTCATTCGATAGAGTACCAGTGAGGATGGTGAATCAGTCGGATTGACCGCAAGGTATGAGCCGCCCGGACTATATTTCGGAAGTGTGTTATGTTCGAATGTTGACGAGCGGAGGAACCGGGAACCTATCTCCCACTCTTTCATTGCAAGATAGGAACAAGCAGTCACACGATCTGAGAACGGATCCGCATCCAGCTGCCAAGTGCCGTATTTTGCGGAGTCCAGATTTTGGAGCAGTTTTCCGGTGGAGAATTGATACAGTCTGAGGCGTCCATGATCATCGGCTGTGATCAATGTGCTTCCATTGTTATTCAGCGCAAGTTCTGCGGTCCGGTCGGAATCAGCCGCGATCACCCTTACCAAATTTCCGTCACTCAAACTGCGTATTTTGATATTCGGATATCCGCCGATCACTGCATACTTTGAATCCAGTGTTAAGGCAATGGCATCCACTCCTCCGCTGTTCCCGGGGATCGTTGACACAGTCCATGTATCGGTATTCCACACACTGATCTCAGTGTCGTTATTATTAGTAGAGACAATATTCTTTCCGTCCGGCGTAATGAGAATTTTATGGATGGAACTGCCGGTTGGAACTGTCCGTACCAGATTGGCGGTGATGGAAAATACGGCCATGATCACGCGTGACGCATCGCCCACAACATTATCCTGAACTGAACGGACTCGGTAGTAGTAGACCTTCCGTTTGTCGATATCGGTATCGTTGAAGGAAAGATTCGTGAGATCGGCCGCTCCTATCTGACGGTAGACCAACGATGAATCTGCCCGTTCGATCTTGAAGCTCGTGTTGCTGCTCCATGATTCGCTTTTCCATTCAAGGAGAAGAGAGTTATCGGAAAGTGAGGTGATCGAAAAATATTTCGGAGGGGCAGGATATGAGGATCCGGTGCCAGAGCCGAGAGGTTCATCCGGACATCCGCCGCCGAAGAATAATGCACCGACGATCAGAACTATTGCACGAATGGCAGCAAGGATATACTTATAATAGAAGCGTTTGAACGAGTGCACCATAGCAGATGCTCTTTCGGAATGTGACGATACTTGTTCAGAAATTTCTTCTATCAATGTCCGCAGACAATCCTCGAAAATCAACGTTCATTCTGCAGTAAAGCATTAAAAATCAGGAAATATTTGAAAGAAGTTGCTCTTTTAGGCCAACTCAGATCCATTCTCGTGATTTTTAATCCAAATATTTTTTCCATGATCGTCATGTTTTACGTAGATCTTGAAAAATAAAAAGGGCGGACTCGCGTCCGCCCATACTTTATTTTCTGTGCTCTCTGTGGCTCTCTTAATCCATCATATCCCGGTTGAATTGTTTGTCAACAACAGGACGTTTGGGAAGATTCGATAATCTCCAGCCGAGTCCATACACGGTCTTCGTCACCTTCATCAGTTTTTCAAAATCGATCTTCGACACTTCATCGGTCACACGGTGATAATCTTCGTGAATGCCGTCAAAGAAGAAGACGATCGGGATCCCTGTCTTCGCATAATTGTAATGATCGCTCCGGTAGAACAACCGATTCGGATCGGAAGGATCATCGAACTTATAATTGAGTTTCAGGTTATAGAGTGATGCATTGCTTACTTCATTCAGTTTTCCAAGTTCGCTGCTCATCATATTGGAACCGATGGAGAAAACTTCATTGGCTGAACTGTAATCCTCATTCTTCGATACTTCACCGGTATCCGGTCTGCTTCTGCCGATCATATCGATGTTCAATTGTGTGATGATGTTCGCAGCAGGGACGGTCGGATGCTCAACGAAATACCTTGAACCCCAGAGCCCTTTCTCTTCGCCCATATGCCAGACGAACAGCAGTGACCGTTTCGGTTTCGGTCCTTTGGAGAATGCTTCTGCCATCGCCATGAGACCGACCGTTCCGCTGCCGTCATCATCGGCTCCGTTACTGATGGAATCGCCGTTCACCGGCTCACTGCGGATGCCGATGTGGTCGTAATGCGCACCGAATGCGACATATTCATCCTTCAGTTTCTTGTCCGATCCTTCAAGCACGGCAACGATGTTCTGTGTTGAAAGAGTGTCAACGGATACTGCAACGGTGAATGAGAGTTTCTTCCCCGCAGAGAGATCGAACGACGAGACAGAATCAGCGGAGGCACGGTTGTTCATGGACTGGATTCCCGTTTTCTCACCGGCAAAGATCGCATCGATCAACTTTGCAGAAGCGGTGATCATTGGAACTGCTGGCTTCTCATCCGCTTTCTTGAATGCAGGAACGGAGAGTGAACCTTTCTCAACTGCGTTGGTCCTCGTCCGTTCCCATTGGTTCAGCGCCTGCACAGACGGAATGGAAATGATCCCGAGTGCGCCGTTGTTCTTTGCATAGTTTGCGGGTGAATCAAAGTCCACTCCCATCTTCCCGCCAAAATCCGCCGGTGTGATCCCCTTCGGCATTCCGCCGAGCACCACCATGATCTTTCCCTTCACATCGATCCCTTGATAGGGATTCATATTCTTTGCTTTGTGGATGTATCCGTTCATCACATAGACTAGCGGAGCTGAGACATTTGCGGCGATTCCGGACGCGATGAAATCAGAACCGAATGTGAATTTCTGTCCGCCGACTTCAACGGAAGTCTGAGCCGGTTTTACTTTTGTTTTGTTCAGTGTGATCTTCTGGAAGAATGACCCCGGATCTCCGGCAGGAGTATATCCCCATCGGGAGAGATGTGTTGCGATGAATTTCGCTGCGATGTTCAGTCCGCGGGACGGTGTATCGCGTCCCTCGAGTTCATCCGATGCAATGAACGAAAGATAATCACGCAGTTGATCCTGTGTGATAGACTCAACATTTCCGGCATCAGCGGATTTCTTCAACGGTTTTTCTGCAAACATAACGGTGACAGCGGCAAACACCATCACGACAACCATTCGACGGATCATTATTGCTCCTTGATAAAATGACTCGTCAATGTAGAGGAAAAATCATTCCATTCCAAGCAGTTATCGGAGAAGGATGAATTTCTTGACATCTGTAAACGCTCCGGCAGTGAGCTTATAGAAATACATCCCGCTGGAGAATTGCGAGCCGTCAAATCTCACTGAATGGATTCCGGCTTCCACCGGTCCATTCACCAGCGTTGCCGCTTCTCTTCCGACTGCATCATAAACGGTAAGCGAAACGGTGTTGTTTGCGGGCAGCTGATAATTGATCATTGTTGCGGGATTGAACGGGTTGGGAAAATTCTGTTCGAGTCCGAAATCAGGACTCCCAACACGATCATGCATCAGACGAAATCCGGTGAATGTATTATTGCTTTGGAATATCTTCCCCTGCTGTCCCACACTCCACCCTTTCCCATCCCTGGTGAGATCCACACCATAGAGATCTCCGGTAAAAGATACAGATTGCGGCTGCCATGTCGAACCGCCGTTCGTTGTATGAAGGATCGTCCCATTGCCGACGACAACTCCCTTCACAGAATCTGTGAAAACGATATCATACAGGTCGTGCGTCGTCCCGCTGGAAATTCCATTCCACGTTTCCCCTCCATCAGTGGTTCGAACCATCGTTCCGCCGATACCGACAGCACATCCGATCCGGTGAGTACTGAACGCAACTCCCCGCAGATCGGAGATGGTTGTGCTGTTCGTTCCGTTCCAGTGTTCACCCCCATCCATAGTTCGAATGATCGTTCCGGAAAATCCGACCGCAACGGCATTCAATGAATCCATCATCACGATACCGGCAAGTTCAACTGACTTTCCGGTCGTTTGACTGTTCCACGACTCTCCGCCGTCCGTCGTTTTCAACACCGTTCCAACATGACCGGAAACCATTCCATTAAGTGCATCGGCAAAATGGACATGCACCAGATGTTCCGTTGTACCGCTTGATTTCGCGGACCAGGCAATTCCCTTATTTTTTGTTGTCAGGATCAATCCGCTTTCACCGACCGCAATGCCTGATGATACCGAAGTGAAATAGACATCGCGAAGGAATTTTGTTATACCGCTTGTACGCTGACTCCACGTTGTTCCGCCGTTCACGGTGGCAAGGATCGATCCCGATGTTCCGACGATGAATCCGGTATCGCGAGCAGGAAAAGAAACTCCCAACAGTACTTCGCTTGAATTGCTTGTTTGCGCAGTCCATTGGGCGAAAACGATGTTCATAAAAAGCAAAAATGTTATCAGTAATTTTTTCACGCTTCTCCCTGATGATCGTTAATACCAACATCTTTACCACACTAATGCCAACAGGCTATGGTGACGAAGTATCACCGTCCTGTGAGTGAACGGTGGAACTCCAAGATTTCACAGCGTCACTTGATCAACTGTAATTGTTTCACGCTGTGATATGGCCCGGCATCCAGCATATAAAAATAAATGCCGCTGGCTAGGTGCTCAGCATGAAGCTGGTGAGTATGATCACCGGCTGTCTGTTCTTCGTTCACCAGCGTCACGATCTCCCTTCCGAGAGCATCATACAGTTTCAGCAGGACATGACAGTTCTCAGGAAGCTGATAACCGATCGTTGTCGCGGGATTGAACGGGTTTGGATAATTTTGCGCCAGTAAGAATGTTTCAGGAACATCGTTGATATTTTGGACATCCATCAGCGTGCCGGACAAACGGAAATATAAATTCTTCTCGAAGATCTTCGTTCCGTTATTGTTCTTTGAGGTGATGATGATCTTCGGTGTGTACGTGATGGTCGGAAGCGTTCGAATGATCGATCCGGGATAGAACACATACGAGATCTGTTGGGAATCGCGTCCGGCAAGCAAAAATGATTTTGGAGTGAACGAGAGCGCAGAATCGGGTTTCACCGTACCGAATGTCGTTACGCCATAGACGATTGAAACGGAAATGGAATCGGTTCCCTTCCCAAGATTGTAGACCGTTAACAGTGTCTCTTTCTTTGCCATATTGACATCGATGGTACCGAAGTGATGCTGATCGGTATTGAAACCGATCAGCGGTGTTGACTGCTGAGCGATAATATAGTCCTTTCGTATCAGCGTATCGCTCTTTATCCCGTCCGAGACGATCAGTTGCACGGAATAGGAATCAGCGGCAGTATAATTGAACTGTGCATGCTGCGTCGTCGCATCGGTCACACCGTCGCCGTTCAGATCCCATTTCCATGAGACCGGGTGAGAGGACGAGTCGCCGAACGATAGATCGGTAAAATTCACAGTGAATGGCACTTGGTCAACAACCTGGTCGCCGAAGAAAACCGCCCGCAGATATGACGGCGCCGAATTCTCCGTTATGATCAGCGATTGCTTGGATTGGACATTCGTCATGACCGTTCTCGAACCGGAGAGCCATTCCACCACCAGAGAATCGATCACCGTTGCATCACCAAGTCCCACATGCGCTGTAAGACTATTGTGACCGTTAAAACTATTCTGTGCGGAGATCTCGCGGAACTGCCAAAATGATCTTCCGTTGATGAATGCTTTCACTTTTACTTTCGCACCGATAGCGGATCTGTTCAACGGATAACCATTCACCTGCACCTTGATCCAATTATTTGCGGAAGACTGTTCATTACGATAGAGTTCATGCGATGACGTACCGCTGATGACAAACAGGTCCATATCTCCGTCATTATCATAATCGCCTGCCGCCGCACCGATGTGCGGACCATTTTTCTTCACCATCGGAACTGAATCGACAGTGTGGAATGTTCCGTTTCCATTGTTTGAATAATAGACGCATTTCCTCGATTCATCCCGTGTAATGAAACAGTCCAGATCTCCATCGTTATCAAAATCGACCCATATATTTGCAAGGGAATAATTGTTCGACGAGACGATCGGACCGACATCGTCCACGGTCATTTTTTTATACACTCCCTGATCGTTGCGATACAGATTATTTTGCGGAACGGCGGAAAAATTTGTGAGATACGCATCAAGATCTCCGTCATTGTCAAAGTCGATCCAGTTCCACACTTGTCCGTCCACTCCTTCTGTCGCAATTATCCCTTCCGTCATCCGCTGAAGTGAAACTGTTCCGGTCTCTTTTAGGACATTCTTAAACAAATAATCCTTTGCAGGGACCGCCGTTGCGGGACCGCTCCCGATGAACAGATCCTCATCACCGTCCAGATCAAAATCATACCATGTAGCAACAGTATAGGGTGCGAGGTCTTTAACAACATCACCGGCCGTGATGCGTGAGAATTCTCCCGCCCCCAGATTCCGGAAGAAAGGATTCTTGATCGCCGAACCGACGAATCCGCGCGGATGCGTAATGATCAGATCCACAAATCCGTCATTATCAAAATCGCCCCAGGCACCCGCCCATCCCCGATTGTTCAGAGAGCCGATGTCCCCTCGGGTGACCGGAGTGAACGTGAAATTCGAATCCTTTCCGTTGTTCCGGTAGAGTACGGAACGCGGACCGGAATAGAAACAATCGACATCTCCGTCATTATCCATGTCCGCCCATGTAATGCCGTTCGCAGGAATGTGCGGAAGTCCAACGCCGATACCATGTTTCATCACTTCGGAAAATGCGCCGCTGCCGTTATTCCGATAGAGATGATCGGGACAGACAAACAGATCGATATCCCCGTCATTATCATAATCGACCCATGCTGCACCTGCATAGGAGTCGGCACCGGCACCGGTTGTTGTCACGATCGGATTGGAAACATCCGTTACCTGCACAAATGTCTGCGCCTCAGCAACGGTGATACATACAATAACAAAGAGAGAGCGAATTGACACGGAATACCTCCGGAAAAAAGAATTGAAATCGTCGAATGAATCTTCGGGAGGTAACGTATCGAATCTGCAAACAACCGGCTTGGCGAAAATTGACTTTATCAGGATGGAGCGATCATGCAGCAATGATGGAACGGTATCGTTCCGGCGGGAACCCTGTTCTTGCTTTGAACAATTTACTGAACGAACTCAGATCGCTGAAACCCACCCGGTGGCAAATTTCCGTCACCGGATATTTCCGGGCGATCAACAGATATTTGGCCTCCTCGATCCGCCGCTGCGTGAGATATTGATGCGGTGTGAGATGGAAATTCTTCTTGAATTCCCGGAGGAAATAGACCGGAGCAAGATGTGCAGCTTCCGAGATCACGTCGAGATTCAGATCCTGCTCAAAGCAGGAATCCATAAGATCTTTGGCGCTGTGAAGCCGTTGGTAGAGCTCTATGCGTGTTGAACGTCGGAGAGGTTTCATCGCTTCGATCTCCCGTGCAATATCGTCTTGTGAAAGGATCATTCGTTCCAAAACTTCGGTGAAGAGTTCGGCAATACGTTGTTTATTGGAATGCATCGACAGGGACATCCGTTGCAGTGCAAACAACAGCGGCGTGATCTGCGGATTATGCGGGTAGAGTTTCTCAATAAAATGGATCTGCTCATTCCGAGGTCCCATGGTATCGGGATCCTCTTGCCGGAGTGCGTTGATCACTTCCCAGACGAATGTCGGATTGAAATTGATGGTGAATGATTCGACCTTGTTTTCCGATTTGATGTAGCTGGAATAGACCTTACCTTCATTGAAGATCAGGAACGAAGAATCATCCACCGCAACCGTCCGATGCCGTTCGTGATAGAATTCTTTTCCGCGGAAAGCGCATTTAACAGAGAGAGGGCTCCAGTGATCGCCGTATTCCACATCGGATGAGATCGCATTGATGATGACATTCTTTTCCAGGAACAGTGAGTAATACCGTTCAAGATCAAATCCCGGGGCGTTAAAATCCGGGAATTGGTTGATCAAATAAATATCATACGGTGATTTGATCATGGCTGAATTTCACACTTTTAGATACGGGAACATACTCTTTTGTGATGAACCACCTGATTTATGGGATGAAGAATACCAGCATAAAGACGAGAATTCCGCATTATTTGGTCAGAACCATTTTTCGGTTCGAGACAATTCCCCCGGCCGACAAGCGGATGAAGTAAACTCCGCTGGAATGATCACCGGCATTCCACTCCTTTTCATACGTTCCTGCTGAAAGGATCCCGGAGATCACGGTTCCAATTTCCCTTCCGATCGTGTCATAAATTTTAAGCGACACTTCCGATGTCGTCGGAATAGAAAAAGGGATCATCGTCGAAGGATTGAACGGATTCGGATAGTTCTGTTGAAGGGAAAATATTGCCGGCTGCTGTACATCCGATCCGACATCCAGCAATGTCCCCTGGAGCTTTATCCACATCGTCTTTTCAAATACTTTCGCACCGTCATTATTCTTTGATGTGATGACGATCTTCGGCGTATAGGTAATGTTCAGATTCGTGCGGACGACCTTCGGTGGAAAGATGGAGAACGAGATCGCCTGAGAATCATTCGGTGCGAGAGTGAACTTCTTTGGAGTGCACGATGCTGCCGAATCCGGTTTGATCGTACCGACCGGTGAAGAACCATAGATCAATCCGATCGACAATGAATCCGTCAGTTTCCCGCGGTTATAGATATACATGGTAGTATCTTTTTTCGGAACATTCACATCGACCGTTCCGAAATTATGGATATCCGTATTGAATTGGATCACCGCTGTAGCCGGCTTGATGATGACCGAACGCCTGCTCCGGACCGTGTCACTCTTCACTCCGTTGCTCACAATCAGCGAAACGGAATACGTATCCGCACCGGTATAATTGAATGACGCTGTTTTTGTCGTCGCATCGGTCACTCCATCCCCATTCAGGTCCCATTTCCATGAGATCGCAGGAGTTGAAGCATCGGTATTCGAAATTTCATAGAATTGTGTCAGCGCCGGAGCAGTCTCATCGTGACCGCCGATCTGAAGCGATCCGCGGAAGAATCCTGCAGGACGGACCTCAGTTATTGTGATGAATTGGTTCGGAGTGACATTCGTCTTAACGATGGTCTGTCCGGACGGAAATGTCACCACCAGCGAATCGATGACCGATGCATT
>JBMOHT010000025.1:0-33553 GCA_049317705.1 Bacteroidota bacterium
GCGATGGAATTCTGTGATGTGGTGGTGACGAACGACAGCGGATTGATGCATCTTGCCGCTGCGAAGCAGCGGAAGATCGTATCCATCTTCGGTTCTACCGTAAAGGAATTCGGCTTTGCACCCTACGGGACGGAAGCCATTGTCATCGAGAATAATGATCTGGACTGCCGCCCCTGCACACACATCGGCCGAAAGGATTGTCCCAAAGGCCATTTCAAATGTATGATTGATATTACCGCGGATGAAGTGTATGCGGCGGTCTCTTCTTTTATAAATTAATCCCTCCAATATCGAACTACTCACTCCTTTCCGTTTCTACGATAATAGGTCTTTCGATCGTAACCTTTTCTGCCGCTTCTGTATGATAACGATAAGTTTATCGTACGGTAATTAATCCTAAAGCCCTTTTTTGTTAATTGTGCTATACAACCCTCTGCTTCCGCACTATCAGCTCCTTTTGGAAAGGAATTGATCATGAAAAAAACAAAGGAAACATCTATGAACGGTGAGGCCGGTTCTCAATCCGCACAGTCCGGTATTGACAGCAAAGTTGCAAATATCCTTGCCTATACTCAGAATTTTGCTGAAGCTTCCGCAAAGAAGAATGATGATGACAAAGTGCTCACACTTCTCCGGTTTGCCAGGAACTTTGCCGCGTCCGGTAATCTGGAAAGCGCTATGGTGCATGTTCAGCGTGCGTATAAGATCAATCCTCTTCATCCCGAGATTTCGATCGTTGAACGGATGCTGATTCAGCGTGTTCAAGGGGATACTAACAATGAAGTGAAGGAAGAGGCGGCCGATGAGATGAAGAAATCCGGAATACCTATCGCAAAGGAATTCGATCAGCGACAGTATGTTGAATTGTTAGGACTGGAACATGAACCGCCGGAGATCCAGGCTTGCCTCGCGAAAGCAGAATATTTCCGGCAATTGAATGACATGGTCCGAGCCAGCGAGATGATCGTCCGTGCCTATGAACTGGACCCGTTCAATGAATCCATCGCAAGAATCGAACACATAGTGAATGTTTCCACTGCAGTTCCTGAGCATTCTATCGAAGAGATCATCAAGGATGCACGGAACCGTCTTCGGCAGAACGATTTTACCGGCGTCCAGGAAACGATCGCAAAAGCGTATGCTCTCGATCCGTTCAATGAAAGGATCCTTATGATCGAAGAGACCGTACGGTTAGGTCTGAAGAAAGAACTGAATCCTGTAGAACACTGCCTGCTTGCTGCACACCGTCATTACAATAACGGTGATTTTATTAGGTCCAAAGAAGAGATATATCTCGGCTATCTGATCGATCCGCTCAACCAACAACTGTCGAGGCTGGAAGAGCAGATCAAACTCTCACAGAACGGTTGACCATCCTATTGCAGCCAGACCTCGACCCTCCGGTTCTTCATCCTTCCTTCCGGTGTCTTATTGGTTGTAATAGCGATCTGTGAACCGAATCCTGCAATATTATTCCCCGGGATATTGATCCCGCGTGCTTTGAATTCCTGTGCGATCATCTCCGCCCGTTCTTTAGAGATGAGTTCATTCTCTTCTTTGCTTCCTTCATTGTCACTGAACCCGATCAACTTGACCTGAGGGTTCCCGTTCTCTTTCAGAAAATCCACCACCCGTTCAAGATCGGCCGCCGCCTTGGTATCCAGCAGGTCCTTTCCTTTCTGGAATCGGAAATTGACCGAGACACGCTTAGCATCTTTCACAAATACCGCATAGTCTGCCGGAACATTCTCAGGAAGTGCAGGATTATTCTCAACGCGGACATTCTGATCGACAAATTTGTTCGCATGGACGATCTTTTGTCCTTCTTCGCTGAGGGCATATTGAATGAAGTCGCGGACCAACGGATTGACCGGAGTTGATGAAGTATAGAGGAAGAGACGTCGTGTTAACAGATAATCTTCCCGACCGATCGTCAGAAAATTTGCGAAGAGACCATCGGAGGTTCCTTCGCTGATCGCCACGATCTTATTGTCCTTTGCATAAGCGAAACCGAGGAAACCGATTGCCGCAGGATCACGGCTGACCGCCTTGGAAAGTTCATCGGTATCTTCATAGAATGCCGCGTCTCCGGAAATATGATCCTCCTGGATCCGTTTCAGGACCAGATGCTGGAATGTCTCATGCGTTCCGCTGTTCGTGTCGCGCGCATACAGCTTGATCGTAGCATTTTCGCCGGTGATCGGTTTCCAATTGACGATCTCACCGGAGAAGATCTTTCCTACCTGCTCAATGGTCAATGAACGGACAGGATTGCTCGGATGGACAACGATACCGAGTCCGTCGAGTGCCAGCACATGTTCATTGGACATACTCAGCATATTCCCGAGTCCTCGGCTTTGCAGAAGGATCGCTTCATCGTTCTTGATCTCGCGGGAGGACATGCCGATATCACATTTTTCATCACCGAGATCACGGAATGCGAATGAGGAACCGTGAGCAAAGACTTCGATCACCATTCCGTTGAGAGAATCCGTGTGGGTGAAATGAACATATTTTTCCAAATGACTGCTTCCGGATTTCCACTGAACAGATGTTCCCCCTAAATGACGGATGTACCCTTCAACAAGAGCGGGGATCAATTTGGCACCGATCGTATTGGAACCATGGATCCGCAGCACTGTCAGTTCTTCAGGTACAACGGTCCTATGAAGATACAGATAGCCGCCGATCAGTCCCGCCAGCAACAATATGATGCCGGAAATGATCATAACGGGGAACCGTTTACGCGGAAGTGCCGATGGAACTGAAGAAACAGGGGACGCAGAAGAGATCTGTTTTTCTGCGGAGAGTTCCTTTCTGATCGCATGAATTCGTCCGGCATCCGGTGTAGCATTTTGTTGCGTGCCGATCCCTTTCAATGCCGAAACGAGCTTAGGGATCACTTCTCCTATTGTCTCTTCCTTTAATTGAATGGAAGCTGCGGGACCGACCACCTTCCTCCACGGTGTCTGTTTTGTGTCAAATTCCGCTCTGCTCATTCCATAGAGAAGCGGCAAAATAACTTTTTTGGAGTGCTGAACGATTTCGATCTCTTCATGATACTGATCAAATGTGGTCACACTCAACGGTGACAAGATGAGAATTACCGCTTTAGCGATCGGCAGATTTTGAGCATTGGCTTTCTTATCACTGTGGGAATATAATTCGGCTGAAATACCGGCTTCTTCCAGCATCAATGCCAGATGAAGTGAGATAGAACGTTCTTCGGGATTATGAAATATAAAGACCATGGATGATTCCTTTCAAAAGTATGCACCAAGGTAACATTCGTATATTAATTGAAGGTAAGATTGCTATTAAGTTTGGTTCACGTTAACTACAGAATGTCTTGACAATCCCGGATTGAACCGACTAGCCTTAATTCAGAGTTGACTCATTTTGGAGATTTATCGGAAACTGTGATAAATTCCCGAATATTGACAATTTGCAGAAGAACGATTGACAATATATTGACACCCGTTGCATCTCTTTACCCCTTCTTCTATATTAGCCCACGTTCAACGACTATGACTTTAAGCCAATCAACAAAATCGCTCCTTTCAGCTGTCAATGAAGCTTCCGGAAGAACATTGAAGCGTTCTCTGGACCTTGGTGCATTACTCCAGATCGCGGAAGAACATTCCAAGCAGGAACTGCTGGATGATCTTGCGTTCTCATCGAAATTCATCATCAAGTCATTCGAACTGATGCAGAGAATCGGCAAAGATGGGAACGGCTACGAGAAACTCTCATCGGAGTTCGCATCACAGATCTCGAAATCCCAATCCGTTCTGAAACAGCTTCTGGAATTTTCCGATGAGATGACGCGGAGGAATTTTTCCGGGAATTATCTGGAGATGAACACGCTGACAATGCAGAACCTGATGCAGCTCTATCACGACCTGGGCTGGTATAAAAATTATCAGATCGACCAACGCAGTGCATGACCGTCATTTCACCGCTTGACTGATACGACAGTCGCTAGGCGGAATTGTAGTTCAATGTTTCCTGAAAGGAACGTTGTATGCAAAAGAAGGTAACGAAGTCCAAAAAGTCTGCCGTTAAACGCCCCGCTCCCAAGTCCGCCAAACGGACCAAACCAACTCCAAAACAAAAAAAACGCGTGGTATCTGTCTCTGCACATTCAATTCCGGTGTCGCAGACCAATACTGCAGTACCAGCTCATATCCACAATCCATTTCTCGATGTGCTGCATAATTTCGAGTTAGCGGCGAAGAAGATCAATCTCGTAGAGGAACTTGCGGCGCTCATCCGCACGCCGGACAGGGAACTGCGCGTAGAACTTCCGGTGATGATGGACGACGGCAAAATTCATTCTGTGATCGGATACCGTGTTCAGCACAATAATGCGCGCGGCCCGTACAAAGGAGGGATCCGATATCATCAAGAGGTCGATCTGGATGAAGTTCGTGCGCTGGCATCGTTGATGACATGGAAGACCTCGGTCGTCGATATCCCGTTTGGCGGTGCAAAAGGAGGAGTGACGATCGATCCGACAAAACTTTCTGCGGGTGAATTGGAGCGTCTCACCCGTGCTCTTACATCCAAGATCGATGTGATCATCGGACCGTCCGAAGATATTCCTGCGCCGGATGTGAACACGAATGCGCAGACCATGGCGTGGATGATGGATGAATACAGCAAAATACATGGATATTCCCCTGCAGTTGTCACCGGGAAACCTGTCGAACTCGGCGGTTCGCTCGGCCGGGATGAAGCGACGGGACGCGGAGTCTGCATCGCACTTCGTGAAGCAGCTAAGACCCATCGGCTTGACCTGAAAAAGATCACTGTCGCAATACAAGGATTCGGCAATGTCGGTTCTCACACAGCGAGGATCCTTGAGCATGAGATGGGAGTGAAAGTGGTCGGCATCAGTGATGTGAAGGGTGGGGTCTATAATCCGCGCGGTATAAAATATTCGGATGCAGTCGCGCAGATCAAGAACTCAGGCAGTGTTGTTGGAATGAAAGGATGTGTGAAACTGACGAACGAAGAACTGCTTGAATTGAAGTGCGACATTCTCATCCCTGCGGCACTTGGGAATCAATTGAGAGCGGACAATGCTGGCAAAGTCCAGGCGAAGATGATCATCGAAGCGGCGAACGGACCAACGACATTCGAAGCTGATGAGATATTCACTACTAAGCGGATCCCTGTCGTGCCGGATATCTATGCGAATGCGGGCGGTGTAACGGTCAGTTATTTCGAATGGGTGCAGAATGTCCAGCGGTTCCGATGGGAATATCCGCGCGTGGTGAATGAACTGGAGAAGATCATGACATCGAGTTATACGGCGGTGCATATGATGGCGGAACGGCATAAAGTGCCGCTCCGGATCGGTGCATTCATTCTTGCCGTGGAACGGGTCGCCAAAGCGGCCAAACTAAGAGGAGTATAGGCAGCATGTTCATGAAAAACTCATTTCCTTCAATTCTTCGCATCGGTATAGTTGTGCTTTCCTTTGCGGCAGTCTACATGGCAGGATGTAAACCAAGGACGCGCGGGGAAGAATCGGATGATGAAAAACGTAGAGCAGTATCGATGCTGATGATGAATGAGGCGCAGAGGAAACTTGTCTTTGACAACTCTGTCGGAGAACCGTTGGAGCGTCTGAAGGAACAAATGAAGCGGTATGAGCATATGTCCGGTGAGGTGGTGTATAAGGATAATATCCTCAACAAAACAATACAAGTGAACACTCGGTTGGAGGACGGCCGCGTGATCTCCCAATCTGGAGTGTTCGACAACGGTTCCCCGGCGATGATCTACCGCTACGTCGGCAATGCGCAATTCAATGACAGCGAACGGGTGTTCTATCCGAACGGCGTTCTCTTTTCACGGATGCTGAATCTTGTCGATCCGCCGAGGATACTGCGCGAGATGTTCTATCAGAACGGACTGATCCGGAATAGGTTCGACGGTGACACACTCTATTCATGGTATGAGAATGGAATGATCCAGGGAAAATATATTTTCAACAATGAACAGGTTGGGAAAAGGACCTTATGGCATGCGAACGGGAAAGTGAAGGAGATCTCATTCTGGATTCATGATACAATGAACGGACCGTATAAGGAATGGGATTCCACCGGACACCTCGTTCGAGATATGGTGTTCGATAAAGGAAAAGAAAAACACCGCCATTGATCACAGTATCGCCGGAGTGCATATGAAATCTGCTGTCAGCGAAATACCGTCCGAAGCCGTAGCAGCCCTGGAGCAGGGGAGCAAGATCGAAGCGATCAAGATCGTCCGTACGGCAACAGGACTCGACCTGAAGGATTCAAAGGACCTCGTTGAGACATATCTTCGCGAACATCAGGATCTGCAGCAGCGATTCTCTGCCATCCAATCTGAGCACGGGAAGAATGCACTCATGAAATTTCTTCTTCTCGCCGCGATCGCGATCGGTATGGCATATCTCTTTTCATTGAAATGAGAGCGGTGTCAATAACGTCAATGTTGGATCTTGTTCGCCCCCTAAGTGACACAAGATGATCAGGCAGTATCGGTCATAAAATATTCTTTGCGCCTTTGCGAGAATTATTCTTTTACAAACCATAGTATTTCCTGAATTCAAATCCTCCTCTCACACAATTCCGGAGTTCGTATGAAACGATCGCTGATCATTCTCACGCTCATTTGTTCCATCGCGCTGGCATTCGTCATCTATAATAACGCAAATTCACAGACCAGTTTTAAGAATTATACCATCACATTATATTCCGGCGGAAGAACGGTCGGGACCTGGCAGTCCTTCCAGATATTGGAGAATACTTCTCAGTCCGCATCGTTCTACATCGGCAGTCAGACCTTCCCGAAAAAGGTGAGCATCAGCGGAACGTACAGTGTTGAACAAACTCAGTAACATTTTCCTCGCCCGCATGCAAATCGGTATTCGTCGGAATCATGTTTTTCCGCTTTTTCCTCCATGCAATTTTCCCTACTTTGTTGAAACGATCGGGTAACGTATGAAAAAATTCTTATTCTCTCTATTATTCTGTTGCTCATTACTTCTTCCGCAAGTGAAGACGGGAATAGAAGTCCTTGCATCATCAAACTTTGCGATCCTCGAGGGGAAGCGGGTTGGACTCGTCACGAATCCCACCGGCATCACATCGAATTTTGTCTCGACGGTAGATGTGCTTGCAAAAGCGCCGAATGTGAAACTAGTGGCATTATTCGGACCGGAACACGGGGTCCGGGGTGACGTGACGGCCGGCGGCAAGATTGATACGTTCACCGATTCCGCGACGGGACTTCCGGTCTATTCACTGTACGGCAAGACCAGGAAACCGACACCGGAGATGCTGAAAGGGATCGATGTGATGGTGTATGATATCCAGGATGTCGGTTCACGTTCCTACACATTCATCAACACGCTTGCGTATGTGATGGAAGCGGCAGCCGAGAACAATATCTCGGTCGTAGTGCTCGATCGTCCCGATCCGCTGAACGGTGCGAGGGTTGAAGGGAATATCCTCGATCTGAAATTCCGTTCGTTCGTCGGTCAGTATCCGATCCCGTATGTGTACGGAATGACCTGCGGCGAATTCGCCGGCATGCTCAACAACGAAGGTTGGCTTGAAGGCGGAAAGAAATGTTCGCTTACCGTTGTGAAGATGGAGAATTGGAAACGGTGGATGCATTGGGACAATACGAAACTTCCGTGGGTGCCGACCTCGCCGCATATTCCGAATGCGGAGACGGCACTGTACTATTCCGCCATCGGGATGCTCGGAGAATTGGAGACGGTCAATATCGGAGTCGGATATACGATGCCGTTCCAGCTGGTGGGACAGGATTGGATCAACGGACCGAAATTTGCCGATGCGCTGAATGCAAAAAAACTTCCCGGTCTTTATTTTCGTCCGCTCAGTTATAAACCGTACTACGCGAAGCAGATCGGCAAACAGCTTTCCGGTATTCAGATCCACATCGTGGACCGGTCCAAAGTGAATCTGACGAACCTGCAGATCCACGTGATCGAAACGCTCATACGGTTATATCCGGATAAAAATCCCTTCGTCCTGGCGGATTCCTCGCGGAATGCGATGTTCGACAAAGTAGCCGGGACGGACGAGGTCCGCACTGCGCTGATGAAAGGAATACCAGCTGAAACGATCATCGCCGGATGGCAGCGCGGAGTTACGGAATTCATGCCCATTAGAAAAAAATACCTTCTCTATGATTGAGACGGTTCATTATTGAACGGTCATTGAAAAGTTCTTACCTTTCGTTATGGAAAAGCCGATCGCAAAATTCTTTCTGTTCCTTTTCGTCCTCAGCGCCCTGGTTTGGATGTATGCTTCATCCATGAAGAATTACCAGGCGGGAATGCTGTTCGAATTCGGAACCGCGAATTTCAAACAAGAGATCAATGCGGATGTGGAACGGACCATCTACCGGACCATTTCCGAGAATGCCCTCATTGCTTTCGTCAGCTATCCGCTGACGATCCTTGCCGCCGCTGGTTTTGCCGCGACGACCCGATGGAAATTCCGGATCGACGGCTGGTTGATGATGAGTGCCATCCTGCTGTTCGGATTCGTTCCCGTGGAACTGTATTGCGCCTGGCTGGATTGGAAGATCGTCGGATTGAACTATTGGGGAGACTGGCCGCTGGAGGAATTTCGGAAAGCGATCCTGATGAGGATGACCGCGCTGGCTGGACTACCGTTCATTGCACAGCTCTGCTACTTTACTATTCCGTTTTTTATTATCTTTAAGCCATTGCAAAAACAGGAAGCATGAATACCGAAGATTATTTACCGGAAGTAGAAGCGCTCGCAGGCGAAATGGGGCTGAAGATCCGCTATGAAAAAGGGGATTTTGACGGAGGATACTGCATCCTGAAGGATCAGCAGATCATCGTGGTCAACAAGAAGCTCCATCCTTCGCGAAAAGCAGTGGTGATCGCCCTGGCACTGGGTGAAATGGGGATCGACAATCTCTTCGTGAAGCCGAATGTGCGTATGTTCATTGAAGATGAGATGGTGCGTGTCCGGTAATTGACCCATCTCTATTCCACAATAAAAAGAATTTTCCGATCCACTCTATGAATATACTCGTCATCAACGGACCCAACCTGAATCTGCTCGGTATGCGTGAACCGCATATCTACGGTTCGCAGACTCTGGCGGATATCGAGCATGAACTGATCGGACGGTATCCGGAAGCGCAGTTCACGTTCTTCCAGTCCAACCACGAAGGGGCCATCGTTGATGCACTGCAGTCCACCATCGGGAAAGGATTCAACGGTATCGTGATCAATGGCGGCGCGTTCACACATTATTCCTATGCCATCCGTGATGCCATTTCGATGCTCACCATCCCGGCGGTCGAAGTGCATATCTCCAACATCCATCTTCGCGAAGAATTCCGCCGCCATTCGGTGACCTCGCCCGTCTGTGTCGCTCAGCTTTCCGGATTCGGTTCCAACGGATATTCACTCGCAGTTGAGATGCTTCTGTATCATCGAAGTTCACAATCAAAGAATTCGTGACCGCATCGCCGGTCATTCTTCTCAATCCATTCTTCATCTATTTAGTAGAACACGTATGATCAAAGCTGTCGTATTCGATCTGGACAATACTCTTGTAGATTTCATGGCGATGAAACGTCAGGCGATCGGTGCTGCGATCAACGCGATGATCGATGCGGGACTGAAACTGACCCGCGAAGAGATCCAGCAGCGCATTGACAGGATCTATCTTGAGAAGGGGATGGAATTCCAGAGTGTGTTCGATCAGCTGCTGTATGAAGAATTCCAGAAAGTGAATTATAAGATCCTCTCGTCGGGAGTGATCGCATACCGACAGGCGCGCGAAGCGGCGTTGTTCCCGTATCCGCATGTCTATACGACACTGATGAACCTGTTGAAGATGGGACTCAAACTCGGTGTGGTCTCCGATGCTCCTGCAAAAGAAGCGTGGCTCCGTCTAACATATCTGAATCTTCATCACATCTTCGACGATATCGTCACCTTCGAGGATACGGGAAAGCGCAAACCGGATCCGGCACCGTTCGAGAAGATCCTTTCGCTGCTGCAGGTACAGCCGAATGAAGCGTTGATGATCGGCGACTGGGCGGAGCGTGATATGGTCGGCGCAAGTAAGGTCGGCATGAAGACGGTCTTTGCGCGGTACGGCGATACGTTTGGGACGAAAGAGACAAATGCGGATTACGAAGTGAATGATATCGCGGAATTGGTGGACATCATCAAGAATGAGAATCGTGTATGATCACCGGCATCGGCATCGATATCATCGAGATCTCACGGATCGAAGAGTCCATCGGAACCTACGGTGATGCGTTCCTGAATAAACTGTTCACGGCGAATGAGATCGCCTATTGCAAAGCCAAACCGTTCCCCACACAGCATTTCGCCGCACGCTTCGCCGCCAAGGAAGCGTTCAGCAAAGCGGTCGCCACCGGATGGAGCGGCGAATTTGAGTGGAAGAACATCGAAGTGAAGAACGATCCTACCGGTAAACCGGACCTTGTCCTCTACGGAAAGACCGCTGAAACACTCACCGGATATTCCGTATTCCTTTCCATGTCCCATTCGGACAATGCCGTTGTTGCATTCGTCGTTATCGAAAAGAAGTGACAATCCGGATTAACAGTTCTTCCTCATAATTATCCACAGAACTAGCAGTGAAAAGCCCGACATTAAAAATCTCCACGATGGCCTAAAACGCCAAATACTTATCCTGCAACTTTCTCTATATTCCGCAATAGTTGGTTGTTCAGGTCATCACTCTTTTTTGAGCTCCATTTACTCTTCTTAAAGGAATTCCATGAAAAAGACAATTGTAGATCTGTGTGTGCTGGTCTTTGCTGTTTTTTCATTCGCTTGTAATGATTCATCTACGACCCCTTCTTCACCGCAGACGCCGGCACTGACGGTAACAGAGACGAATATGGGAGTAGCACTGAACTTCTCTCGTTCATTTTCCATCAGCGGCGGTAAAGGGAATTATTCGTTGAAATCGACCACCGATTCGACGGTCGTGTCGGTGAATTTCTATTCTCCGTTCATGCAGAATGGAACTCAATCTGCTTCCGCTATTTTGCTCCCGTTGAAACTTGGAACAGCAGTACTGACAATTCAAGACAGCGCAAAAAGCGCTGAGGTGAAGATCACGGTCACGGTCAGCATTATGGCGACCGATCCTTCATTCATCAAGGTGCGAGCGGGAAGGGACAGTTATTTTTCCATCAGGGGCGGGACACCGCCGTATAGTCTTCTCACCCCACCAAATCCGGCAATTGCAACGGTCGCTTTTACTGCCGGATCTTCCTATGCCAGCGTTACGGGTGTCACCGCAGGATCGACCAGTGTAACGTTCCGGGATAATGCGAATCCGACCCCGCACACGATCACCATCCCCATCGAAGTGACACCGGCTCCGCAGTTCACCACTGCCGGAAAGATCTCCTTCTCATCAGGCAAAGGTGAATTTTCCGCCAATGGTATCGCCGCTGAGGATATCTCTCTTCTGCCGGCAAATTCGGAAGGTGCGGGCTGCTGGATATTTTCCTCTACATCGATGGATGCGTATATCACTATCGCAGCATATAGAAAAAAAAGTGTTGATGTGGTCGATGTTGTCAGTATCTCATTTTCAAGGCAAGGGCTTACCGCGGGATCACACCAGATCGATACGACCGATCAAGCGAGTTCTGCTTCCGTCGTTTTTGTCTTCGACGGAAATCTGAAATCCCCGACTGCGGATGTCTATCGGTTGACGTCGGGAACGCTCGATCTGACCACACTGAATACTCAGTCAGCGAAAGGTTCATTCTCGGGGAATGCTGTGCTGACGCGCGGAAACACTATTTATCCCGGCACAACAACGACAGTATCGAACGGACTCTTTGATGTTCCCGTGATCGTCGAGAATTTCACGAGCACGACTCCCAAAATTAAGGACAAACGATTGAAGGCTCTCCTTGAGAAAGCGACCGCTGCTTCCATCAAAAAATTCACGGGACAGTGGAAGCGATGACGGCACAGCGAAAGCGGAATGACGTAACGTTCAAATCATTCATTGAGGATCAACGATCATGAAAAATTTTATTTTCTCAGTATGGGTCATTCTCTGCACAATGTTCTTTTTCTCCTGCAGTGAGTCAACATCAACCACCGGCACCTTTCCCTCCGTATCGGTGCTGAAGGCGGAGAAGACAACAGTTTCATTGGCATTGAGCTCTTCCAATCAGGTTGCACTCACCGGCGGAAACGGTTCATGCAGGATCATTGCGATGTCCGATTCCGGTATTGTCTCTGCGTTCATGGGACAACCGTACACGATGATGATGAGCGGAAAACTGTTTCAGGACCTCGTGATGACCGCGCTGAAGACCGGCTCGTGCATCATTACTGTTCAGGACAGTGCAAAGACCTCGCAAGTGAAGATCACGGTGAATGTTACCATGATGGCATCATCAGTATCACCGGTAAAAGTATATGTCGGAAAAAAAGCATTCGTTCATATCACCGGCGGCTACTCGCCGTATCAGATCGAAACTCCTCCGGATCCTTTGGTGGCGTCCATAGAATCAAGCGGAAATTCATCAATGTATGTGAACGGGATAAACCAGGGGAATACCACGGTAACTGTCCGTGATAATGCTTCTCACGCTCACACCGTAACGATTCCTATCGAAGTGATCACTGAACCGAAGTTCAATTCTCCTGGAATATTCTCATTCAGTTCGACCGTCGGTGATTTTTCCGCCATGGGTATCTCTGCGGTGGATCCGAATTCACCGATGGTCACCGGTGAAGGAGCCGGCGGCTGGCTGTACCAGACATTTTATACCGATAATATCCTCTCACTGATCGCGTACAAGTCGAAGGATCTTAATACGCTCGATATAGCTATGCTTTCCTGTGTGAAGATCATGCGGTCTGCCGGCACCTTGAAGTTTGACACCACATACGCATTAACGGAAAGAGCGGCGTTGATGTTTGTTTTGAATGGTAAGATCAATTCGAGTGCTGTGGACAGATATGAGATGACCGACGGAATGGTGACACTCACAGAACTGACAGATCATTCAGCAAAAGGGACATTCAGCGGTGCCGGTGTGAAATAT
Source organism: Bacteroidota bacterium (assembly GCA_049317705.1). GTDB lineage: Bacteria > Bacteroidota > Ignavibacteria > UBA10030 > UBA8401 > UBA8401. The sequence goes on from JBMOHT010000025.1 coordinate 13,132, forward strand.
GTTGAGGATAAGATATTTCCGTCGAATACTGTCACCGTCTCCAGCGGAAAATTCGATATACCGCTGATCTATGAAGCAATGAACAAGAACAGTATGACGAAGAGCGATCCAAAGGTTACGGCATATCTTCGTTCATTGAACGACATCATGGTCCGTTCGCTCAAGACCGTTTCTGCTCGGTAACGATCGCGTCGTTACCGAAGGATCGGTGCGGAATTAGAATCGTAGCGGAATATCAGGCCTGTCGGATCCCGTTCGATGGATGAGCGTTTGAAACTGATGCCTGGCATAGATTTTCGGGATCGTTCCGTCAGCGTGCGGTCATATCGGACGAACACCGGCTCCGCAAAGTAGAATTGATTTTCCGGAGTGAACTTGACTGCGGATTGCTGAACCATCAATTCATCTCCCTGCCAAAGTATGGTGTTGATGACACTCCCCGCATTCACTGCTGCTCCGCGGAACGATACTTTCATTTCGGGTAATGAATAGAGGAGCACTTCACGCTCCGAAGCAAGTGCGAGCATTGAACCATCTGTAGTGAAGGCGGCGGACCTGAAAAGAATATCTGCTGCTCCGGTAATATTTCCTTTTGCATCGACGAATGCTGCCTGTTGTTTCACTTCACCCTTGTTCACTTCATACGCTCCCGCAACGACCGTCTTCTCATCCGGCGAAAGTGCCACTTCAAATCCCATTGAATACGGAAGTGCCGTTTCCCATTCCTGCGTTCCGGTAGTCGTGAACCGATGGACGATTGCATTCGGCAACGTGACATCCGATGTAAGGAATGCAATGGACGCAGCTCCGAGGGCAATCGTGATCGTCCGTTCATAGTTCGGTTTCTTCTCTTTGAAAAAATTCTGTTCCCACAACTTCTTTCCCGATGCAGTATACACTTCCACGAATCCGTCGAATGTATAATTCAGGATGAACATCCCGGTCGTTTCATTCACGGAAACGGAAGGGAACGGGACATCGAACGGGATTGTCCGTTCGATCGTTGTGACGGGAGCACCGTCCTTCATGAGTGTCGCACGGAAGATATTTTTGTCGGCGGAATTCTTCGCGCCGCCGCTATGTTCCGTCCGCAGCGAGAATTGTGAGTATCCGATGGATAAACAGCACAGAAAGTAAAAGAAGAGTGATCTCATAGTCTCAGCCTATTTGCTCAATATTAGTTTTTTTGTGTCGGACTTTCCTGCAGCAGACAGGCGGCAGAAATAGACACCGGAAGCCGATCCTTTCGCATTCCATTGAAAGGAATATGTTCCTGCACTCAATTCCTGGTCCAGAAGAACGGCCGTCTCTTTTCCCAGCACATCATAGATCTTCAGTTGCACCGGACCTTTTTCCGTGACGGAGAACCGGATGGCGGTGGACGGATTGAATGGATTGGGATAATTCTGTTCGAGTATGAATTGCGAAGGGATCGAATGTTCATCTCGCTCGATCACCGATGTTACGATGCCGAAATAATTCAGAACCTTGGTCATCACTGCATCCCTGTTCGCTTTGGAATGGATCGTTTCAAGAGGGATGCCCATCACGACAGTATTCGATCCAGCGATCATTGCGCCGGCTCCTCCCGTGTATGCAGCGACGATGGTCGAAGCACCACTGATCGGATTGAGATAATCGGGATAATCCTCGGCATACGGCGAGCCCTGGAGTGTATCGCCGTAGGTGAACGAGACTCCGCTCATGAATGTCGATGCGGTTCCGTTGATGGTATAGATGTTGGCATCATCTCCGGCGTATGCCGCGTGAAGATAATTGTGGATGAAGTCTCTGTCCGTCGTCGACGGACCTGATGCTCGGTCCAGATCGTATGCCACTTCAGAACCGTTCACGAAGATCTTTCCTCCGCCGTTCAGATAGGCGATGGCCTTTGCCTGTTCTGCTGCGCCGAATGTCTCATCCGTTGAACTTTCATCCCCGAACATCCAGACGACCGCGGAATATCCCGCGAGCGGAACACTGCCGTCCACCACGGCATTATTGTGCGCAGTTTCATATCGGGCATTCAGTGATTGTCCTGCGGTCATTGCGAATACATGCGAGAGTTTCTTATAACTGCCGCCGATCCTGTCGAACGCATCGATGATCAGCACTTTCCCTCCGGCGAGATTTGGCCGAAGTGCATACGTATCGCTCGTTCCGCTTTCGTTTGTAATGGCGGCGGAATCCACGGCCGTCATCCGGAAATACGCAGGGCTCGCGGAAGAGATCCCGGTGAAGGAATATTTCGTTGTCTTTGGTCCGAGAACGGATTCATTCTTCTGCAATGTCCATGTTGTTCCGTTCACGGATGAGTAGAGCCGGTATCCTTTCAGGTCCGGTTCGGTGTTCGGGTACCACGAGACGGTCAAACGGTTCGTTGAATCGTTCAGAACGGCCCTCAGTACCGGAGCGGAGGGAGCGACCACATCCTGTGATGATATCTCAAATGGAACGAATACTGTATCAGCGTTCCCATGAGTATCTCGTGCATACACCATCGCCTGATACGGACCGGCCGGAAGTAATGCGGAACTGAATGCGCTGTTACCGACACTCTGCAGTTTCGATGTGCCGATATTCCCGATACCATTAGTGAGATAATAGATATGTTCGGATGTTGTGGATGTGAGCGTGTAGACGACATTCGCATTGTCGTCATTCGGTTTCCAGTCGAATTTATAGCGGACTCCGTTCACGCCCGGATTGTACGCAACACTCTCTCTGTTCGCGGAATAGATCTTATATCCTGTCTGATAGACGCCGTTGTTGGAAGTGGAACCGGAATTCGGTGTTGCGGCGGCATTCACTTCCACCATTTGTGCAACGATATCAAAGAGGCCGTAGACTTTGTTGTTGGTGAACTGAACATCGGAATTATCCTGGTAGAACTTTACGGAGATCACTTTCGGACTCCAAATATCATTGTACGGTTCCAATCCGCCTACTTTCCGAAGTGCATTGTTCTCGGAATCGAACCTTCCATCCACAATATGTGTGTGTCCCATTCCGGAGAGAATGTTCCCGAGAATGGTCACTCCTGTCGTTACGCTCTGTCCCACGGTCAATGTCGGTATCGGTTCGATGTGGACATACGCGATGGATTTAAACACACCGTTCACCGTCCCTTCAACGCGGACGTAGGCACTCGTCCCGGAAACACTGGAGGGAGAGATAGCCGTGATCGACCCGTTCAGCATAGGATAGACCGGAGAGCCGTCCGCCTTGGGAACATCGGTCCCATTATGGAAATGGTTCGCTGTCAGCGTATTTCGGAATTCGCAGAATGTTCCGGTGATGGTCTGCTGCGTATTGAACGGCGTCACGGGCCATTGGTAGGAGATGGTATCCTGTGCAGAGGCCAATGAGGTGATCAGTAATGATATGAGAACGAATGGTTTCATTGCGGTGAGTATTGTAATAATTGATCCATTGAAACATTGTTCCATTGATTCAGTGAATCGATGAACAAATGATTAAATTATTCAGCGTGTGAGCAGGTCAATTGTTTCGCGAACGAATTTCGGATCGTTGCAGATGATCCCGTCCGCCCGCAGATCGAGCATGCGTTGTACATCACGGCCTGTTTTCACTCCATAGACGTACAGAATATATCCTGCATCATGAAGATCCGCAACGACATCGCTGTTCACCTGGAATTTACTGCAGACGAAGATCTTTGCACGGGAATTCTTTACGAGGGTCGAAGGGGATTTCCTGAAATGGGTGATGGGATTGTAGATGACCCCTGTAGTGATATTCTCATCGATCTCACTGATCTCTTTGATCATCTGATGATTGAACGATGTAAAGATGACCTTCGAAAGGACCTTTGCTTTTTCCGCTTCGGCTACGACCAGTTCAACAGCGGAGACATCGATCGTGCTGACAACATCCGGCTTGATCTCGATATTTAGCCGGAGGTCCTTTTTCAGCAGCGGGAAGACATCGCTCAGCAGCGGGATCCGTTCGTGACTGAATTTGGGTGAGAACCACGATCCGTTATCGATCTCCGTTAAGAGACGGGAATGTTTCTGATTGACCGCGCCGTTCCCGTCCGATGTTCTTTGAAGACGGCGGTCGTGGAAAATGACGGGGATATTATCGGCGGAAAGACGTACATCCAGTTCGATCATGTCGCTCTTGGCATCGATCGCTTTCTGGAATGCCGCAAGCGAATTTTCGGGTGCTTCGTCCGAGAATCCGCGATGGGCGATGATGATCGGTGCGGCATGTGAAAGTGATTGAGACGATATTGGCATTGGCACGTTTTACTCCCGCGGATGCGGGAAATAATGGATGTGAAGAACGAACGTGATCGAGGAACGGTCCAATTGTTTACTGAACACCGAGTTCTGTGAGCATTCGCTGCTGCACTTCATCCACGGTCCCTTCACCATTGATGGAGGAGAGCAGTCCTTGCTGTGCATAATAATCTTTCACGGGTGCCGTCTTACTATTATAGATGGCGATACGCTTTACGACCGTTTCGGGGGAATCATCCACGCGGTGTTCCATCGCTCCGCGGCGGACCAGACGTTCCATGATCCGTTCAACGGAAACTTCAATGAATAACACTTTCCGGGGCGTGATGGAGAGATCTTCGAAGATCTTCTTCAGCGCTAATGCCTGAGCAACAGTCCGGGGGAAACCATCGAGAATGATTCCGTTCTTACAGTCCGGCGACGTAAGCACTTTTTTGATCATTTCGATCATCACATCATCCGGAACAAGGTTGCCGGCATCCATCAGCACTTTTGCTTTTATACCGAGCTCGGTCTCATTCTTGATCTCCAGACGCAGTCTGTCGCCCGTAGAGATATGCGGGATATTGAATTTCTGTGAAAGGATCTTTGCCTGAGTACCTTTGCCGACACCGGGGGGACCGAATAAAATTATATGCATAATATTTAAAGCCAACCACTAAAGCACGAAGTCACGAAATTAAAGAATTATTCGTTTTACGGCGCCCTTAAAAGTTGGGACATTGAAATTAATAAGTAACCCGATTCTGTTTTTTGTTAATTTTAAATATGTGATCAGTTGGCTTTGAAATACCGGCAATATGTCTTCGACTGCTTTTATTTCAACAATGATCTTTTGTGCAACAAGAATATCAATTCGCAAATACTCTTGAAGCTCAACTCCATTATATATGATTGGAACACGGACCTGTCTATCGCACTGGATCTTTCTTTCTGAAAGTTCCTGGCATAAACATGTTTCATACACGGACTCCAATAACCCCGGACCCAGCGTAGTATAAACTCTGAACGAGCTATCGATGATTGCTGTGATCAATTGCTCAGTTGCTTCATCTATTGGTTCAAACTGCATTGCTCCCATCTCACGTTAGTGCTTTAGTGCCTTCGTGGTTAATTGCTAATTTCTCTGTTTTGACCGCCAGCTGTCCGCACGCTGCATCGATATCCACTCCGGCGCTGTGACGGATAAATGCCGTGACATTCTGGTCCCTCAGCTTTTGCCAGAATTTTTCGAGTTCCGGTCGGGCGGCGCCGTGGAGCGAAGCCGAATATCCTTGAGGATTCGTGAACTCGATGGAATGGAACGGTATCAGATTCACCCTGCAATCCAAACGCCGGGCTGCTTTCACTAATGCCCGCACATCTTCTTCTGTATCATTCACTCCGGTAAAGACGATATATTCAAGCATCACGCTCTTTTTCGTCTTCTTATTGTAATATTCCAGGGCGGAGATGAGCGCCTCGACATCGAATTTCTTTGTGATCGGCATCAGTTCCGTCCGCACGTCATTCCGCAACGAGTGAAGGGAGAGTGCCAGTTTGATCTTCCGGTCCTCATCCGCCATCTTGCGGATGTGGTTCGCATATCCCGCCGTTGAAAGTGTGATCCGTTTCGGACTCAAACCCACGCCGTGCTGATCCGTCAGTATCTCAACCGCAGCCATCACATTCTCATAATTGAGCATCGGCTCGCCCATTCCCATGAACACGATATTCGTGATCGGTTTCTCGGTGGACGATTGTGCCGTGATGAACTGGTTCAGGATCTCACTCGTCGTAAGATTCCTGATGAATCCCATGCTTGCCGTTGCGCAGAACGTACAGTCCAGCGCACATCCTATCTGTGTGGAGACGCAGAGCGTCATCCGTTCTTCCGCATCGACCGCTGTCGGTCTTGGCGGGATCAATACTGTTTCGATCTTTTTGCCGTCCGAAAGTTCATACAAGAACTTCACCGTGCCGTCTGCTTTCGAGGTCTGGAATGTCGCAACAGTGAATTGTTCGATCGTTGCGGATTCCGACAGCTTCTGTCTGAGAGGTACGGACAGATTCGTCATCTCATCAAAGGATGATACACGGTATTTATAGAGCCATTGATAGATCTGCCCCGCCCGGTATTTCGGTTCGCCGATGGAAACAATGAATTGCTCCAGCGCGCCGATCGTCAAACCTTTTACATTCGTTTTGGCCATAAGAAAAAAATTAGACTTGGAGAGTACACTTCACTCCCCAAGTCTAATCGAAAATACAAAAAACGGAGAAGTATTGCAATGAAGATTCGGAGTGTTCGGTCGGACCTAAAATCTTTGTTTATTGCTAAAAATACCGTATTATTGTATGCCTTAATCCCTTATTTCTCCCCCACTAAAAGAATGTTTCTAAGCGATGGCATATCTACGTACATATTTAATACTTATTACTCTCTTTTCCGCTGTTTTGCTTGCACAAAAGCCTTTGGAAATGTCCATCGTCCCCGGTTCTGCCAAAGAGGAACCTGCTGAACTTGTCTCCAAAGATATCCGCGATGATAATGGTGTGACGACCGCCGGTCTTATCATTTTTTCCGATCTCAAAGGTTTGACCTTCCAATCGTATAACGGTGTTGTAAAAATGAACCGCAATCCCGGCAAAGATTTCTTATTCCTTTCACCGGATGAACGCGTCGTTGAGGTCTACTGTTTCGGTTACACACCGCTGAAGATCATGCTGAACGAATTGGGGATCAAATTGAAAAGCGGCCAAACCTGGTCCGTGAAGATCACCGGTGACAAGAAATTGGACCTTATCCCTGTAAACCTGCTCATCGATCAGGAAGGCGCTCAGATCTTTATTGACGGCGTGGACAAAGGGTCATTGAAATCGCACCAGCTATCCGTCGGTAAGCACGGCATCCGCATTGAAAAACCTGGGTACATCACGCTGACCGATTCCATCGACGTCAGTCAGAATAATTCGTTGTTCTCATTCAAACTTCCGGAACTGGATATGATCGGTATTACCATCAATTCAATTCCGCAGGAAGCGAAGATCTATATCGATGAAGTGGAAAAAGGGGAGACCAATAAAGGACTGTTCCTTTATCCCGGCAAATACAAACTCCGCCTTTCTAAAGGAGGCTATTCTGATTCATCTGTCACCATCAATGTCTCGGAGACCGCAAAGAAGGAACTCACCATCGCATTGGTGAAGAATACAGGACTGTTCACCTTCACTGTTCAGCCGGCCGATGCTGTTGTGTTGGTGAATAAAGAGAATGTCTCAGGAAAAGGTCAGGTCGATCTCACCCCTGGTACATACAAAGTAGAGGTCTCCCGGGAGAATTATTATCCGACATCGGAAGTGATCGAGGTCGGAAAGAATAAAGGACTCCAGCGTTCATTTGTGCTGAAACCGAAGGTCGGAACGTATCAGTTCTCCGCCTCACCTGCCGGTTCAACGGCGCAGTTGGTGCAGGGCGGTGTAGTAATGAAACAGTGGTCGGGATTGACACGATTCAAAGATCTGATGATAGGAACGTACACACTCACCGTAACGCTGCAGGGTTATGATCCGTACACAAAGACCGTCACCATCCGTGAGAATGAGTCCAGCGTTGATGATGTCGTTCTGAAGAAAGCAGTCTTCGGCTCGGTGAAAGTCACGGCGTCCCCAAGTTACGCATCCATCAGTCTCTATCAGAATGGAACGTTTGTGAAGACACTTCAAAACGGGGTTGTCGAAGGGAATATCCGTCCTGGTTCGTACAAAGCAAAAGTTTCATATTCGGGATATGAATCGGATGAAGTATCGTTGACCGTTGTAGAAGGCGGAACAGCAGCACAGAATGTCAGTCTCGATGCGATCGTCTATAAAGAACCGCGTGAGAGTGAACTGTTCTTCCTCTTTGCTCAGTATGGTCTTGACGGCGAACCGAAAGGGGGCAATCAGCTTCATTTCGGTTGGGGAATGCATTTGGATATGGAGACCGACGGAATCTTCTTCATTGAAATGAGTCAGGGGATATTCATCGACAAATTGGTGAAGGAACAACCGTCAGTGAAGATCGAACAGGATTGGTCGGGAATGAGTGTCGGATTCGGATTTGCGATGGCGCCGGTAGAGGATAGTTTCATTGAGATCTTCGGAAAATACGATGCGCGCATCCAGTTCAGCGGAAAAGAAAAAATGACATACTTCACTACATCGAGCGAAAAGGAGTTGTTGAGCGATTTCTATTCCAGTCGATGGATGTACGGATTCAATATCTTTCCGTCGAACTCGCTCATGCTGAAACTCGGTCTCTTCTCACAGGGTGACATGTATGAGGATGACGACAGCAGTCTGGGAAAGATCAACGATTCAACGGGGAAACTGGTCTCGGCGGTGGATAAGCGGACCGGTTATTTTGCGGAACTATCAATTATATTCTAAACAGAACAGGGCGGAAAATGAAGGTGCAGTGCATTGTTGTCATGATCATCGGTATCTTTACGATCGCCGGCGCACAGCCGGTGACCAAAGAGAAGATCAGAAGTTCCAATATCTATTATTATGGTGAAGCGACATCGGAACTGGAACAGGAAGCGAGTGATCACGCTCTGAAGAATCTCGTGCAGAGCATCGCAGTGAATATCTCCAGTCAGATGACCCGCGTTGTTTCGGAAAAGAACGGCAACCTGCAGGACACGTACGAGAATGTGGTCAATTCCTATTCGAATGCGACGCTGAAGGATGTGAAGTTCATGAAGCAGCCCGTTGCGAACGGCATCGAAGTGTTCGCGTATATGGAAAAGAGCGAAGTGAACAAGATGTTCGAGGAACGGAAGAAACTCGTCACGGACATCTACGAGAAAGCGATGGAATTCGAAGCGGATGTGGACATTGCCAACGCGCTGAAATACTATTACTTCTCCATTATCCTGATGAATTCCATCCCGGATAAGACGGTGGAGTATCAAACGAAGAATCTGCTCATCGAGATCCCGCTTCGCATCAATGCACTCATCAACAATACAAAATTCAAACTGGTCGCCGATAAACGTATCTCGGACAAGGAACGCGAACTGCAGTTCGAGATCATGACCTTCGGTAAACCGATCCGCAAACTCGATTTCTCATGCTGGGACGGTGTCTCCCAAGTGAACGTCAGTGCCGTGGACGGTGCCGGTATCTTCCGCTTGATCGGTGCGAGCGCTTCATTCGATAAGATCGATCTTGCCATCAAATATCAGTATTACGAATCCCGCGAAGAGATCAAAGAAGTTGCCGATCTGTGGGGATTTGTCGTGAAGCCGTCATTCAAGAATGCACAGAACGTTCCGCTGGCTGTAACGAAACCGACGCCTGCTCCAGCTCCGGTCGTTCCCGCTCCTGCACCGGTCATTGCACAGACCGATCCCGCCGTCCAGCCGACAGCCGCAGCAATGATGAATATCATCAAACAATCGAGCGGAAAGTTCGCCGTTGAACTCAACGATAAAGAGAAATCCCCGAAGGCTGCTCAGATCGCTGCGAACACCATCAAAGTGATGGACCTTTTGGATAAGAAAAGTGTCGAGCAGATCAAAAAGGAATTTGCGAACGATCCGTTCCTTTCCGAGAAATTGACGAGTCTCATCAAATACAATAATCCGATCCCGATCGATCAGACGGCGAAAGCGGACATCAACAAGACCGCCACCGGATGGGAAGTGCGGAAGATCCGTGTGCTGACAAATTATCCTTCACTCAACAGACAGGCGACGGAATATCTCATTCTCGATTTCGATCAGAACGGGAATTTCTACGATGTCAATTTCGGAACGGTCGAACAGCTGTATGACCAGTTCGTGGAGCAGGGATCCTTCGGCAACGACTGGGGAAACCGTCAGACCATCGTGAAGTTCATCGAGAAATACCGTTCCGCGTTCCTCACCAGGAATATGGCGATGCTCGACTCCATGTTCGCCGAAGAGGCCGTTATTATCATCGGCCGCGAACTGAAGAAGGGGAAGAAGTCGGATAATTATCAGTATTCGAAGATGACCGAAAGCCAGCCGGACATCCAATACGTTCAATACACGAAGAAACAATATCTGGACAATCAGAAGAAAGCATTCAAGAATCAGAAGGATATCTTCCTCGGATACTCCACGTTCAAGATCAATAAGAAGAACAATATGCCCGGCACCTACGGCATCAGTATGAAACAATTCTATGCCGCCACCACCTATGCCGACGAGGGACATCTGTTCCTGCTGGTCGATTTCCTTCAAGATCAGCCGCAGATTTATGTCCGTTCATGGCAGCCGCATGAGTGGAACGAAGATGCCATGATCAAATTGGCGAACTTCAAATTGAACAAGTAACAGGAGAGTATTTCTGTTCATGACCGCAACGGTATTCTCCGGTATGGAAGAATGCCGCTGCGGTTGTGTCTTTTAAAGAGGATGTGTATATTTCATCATATTTATACACATAGGGACCCATCATGCGTACCAACATCATTATTGACGATAAACTCATGGCGGCTGCCCTGAAGACCTCCGGTCATACCACGAAAAAAGAAGCAGTGGAAGAAGCGCTCAAACTGCTCGTACAGGTTAAGAAGCAGAGCAGGATGAAATCATTGCGCGGTAAACTACAGTGGGAGGGTGATCTTAACGAGATGAGAACATCGCGATGATCTTCGTTGATTCATCGGTCCTGATCGATTATTTCAATGGCGTCGAATCGTGGCAGACAGAAATTCTGCATTCGGTGCTGGGGGCGGAAGTGGTCGTGATCGGCGATTATATCCTGGCGGAAGTGCTTCAGGGATTCAGAAACGATAAGGACTTTCAGAAAGCCCGGAACATTCTTCAGGCCTTCCCCTGTTTTGATATTTGCGGACAATCGATAGCCCTGAAGAGTGCAGATAATTTCCGCAAACTTCGGAAACGAGGTGTGACTATCCGGAAGACCATCGATATTGTGATAGCAACATTCTGTATTGAGCATGACTTTACATTATTGCACAACGATAAAGACTTTATCCCTTGTGAGAAACACCTTCATTTGAAAACGTGCAAAAAGAATTGAAGAAGTTGAACCCCATCTTCTTTTGACACCTATGGCGAAATTAAAAGTCCAAAAACCAGCGCAGCTCAATTCCACCCGCTCTCCGCTCATCATCAAAGGCGCGCGGGTCCATAATCTGAAGAATATCTCCGTCTCCATCCCGCGGAACAAACTGGTCGTGATCACCGGAGTGAGCGGTTCCGGAAAATCTTCTCTGGCGTTCGATACCATCTATGCCGAAGGCCAGCGCCGTTATGTGGAATCACTATCGGCGTACGCACGTCAGTTCCTCGAGCGGATGGATAAACCGGATGTGGATGTGATCCAAGGGATGTCTCCCGCTATCTCCATTGAGCAACGGACGAATACACGGAATCCCCGTTCCACAGTTGCAACCACAACGGAGATCTATGACTATCTCCGTCTATTATATGCGAGGGTCGGGAAGACCTTCTGTCCGAAGTGCGGCAAGGAGATCTCGAAAGATTCTGTGGCTACAGTGGTGGACAGGATAGCGCAGGAAAATGACGGCGCGAAATTCTATGTGATGTTCCCAATGCATTCACATGAAGGGAAGACCGTAGCGCAGGAACTGGAAACGCTGAAAAAACGCGGATTCTTCCGTCTTGTGGTGAACAGCGAGATGATCGATCTGAACGAACAGAAGTTTTCGGCGAAATCGAAGAAGGATATCTTCGTGCTGGTGGACCGGTACATCCTTCGGAAGAACGAGATCCAAAGTCAGAACAGACTTGCGGATTCGATCCAAACAGCGTTCGTTGAGGGCGAGGGGTATGCTTCTGTTTTGAATCTTGAATCAAAAGAAGTTATCCCGTTCAGTCAACATTTCGAATGCCCTGAGGACAAACTCCGATTTGAAGAACCGGAACCGCATCTGTTCGCATTCAATTCTCCTATCGGCGCTTGTCCCAAGTGCCAGGGATTCGGCCGCTCGGTCGGCATCGATATGGACCTTGTCGTCCCCGATCATGAGAAGACGCTGAAAGAGGGAGCGGTGATGCCGTGGACCACTCCGAAGTTCCAGGAGAATCTGCGTGACCTTGCACGCATTGCGTACGATGCCGGCGTGCCGATGAACGTTCCGTACAGAAAACTGACCGAACCGCAGTTGAATATTGTGCTGAACGGATGGAAGAAGGAATTCGACGGCATCAACGGATTCTTCAAAATGGTTGAACGGAAAGCGTACAAGATCCAATACCGGGTGTTGCTCAGCAAATACCGCGGTTATACCACGTGCGATGAATGCCACGGCAGCCGTCTCCGCGGAGCAGCATTGAATGTGAAGATCGGCGCAAAACATATCGGCGAGATCGTCTCGATGAATATCGGCCGCGCCGATGAATTCTTTGCCGAATTGAAATTGACCGCCACGGAAATGAGCATCGGCAAACGCATCCTCGAAGAGATCCGGAAACGTCTCCGTTATCTGGTTGATGTCGGTGTCGGGTATCTCACATTGGACCGTCTTTCCAATTCACTCTCCGGCGGAGAGTCACAGCGTATCAATCTTGCCACATCCATCGGTTCATCGTTGGTCGGTTCCATCTATGTGCTGGATGAACCGAGTATCGGTCTTCATCCGCTGGACAATGACAGACTAATCAATATCCTGAAACGGCTGCGAGATGTCGGCAACACTGTCCTTGTTGTTGAGCATGATGCTGATATGATGCGCGCTGCGGATCAGATCATCGACATCGGTCCGAAAGCCGGTGAGCGCGGAGGCGAGATCATCTTTCAGGGAACGTATGATGAAGCTGTGGTCAGTGAAAGATCGTTGACGGGAAAATATCTTTCCGGAAAACTGAATATCCCTGTCCCAAAGACGAGACGGCAAAAACCAACGGTGAAAGTCTCCGACACCTTGAAGGTGTCGGAGACTTCAACAAAAAGGAATTCCATCAAGATCCTCAACGCATTCCAGCACAATCTTCAGAACATCGATGCGGAGATTCCGCTGAAGATGTTCGTCTGTGTGACCGGGGTGAGCGGTTCAGGGAAAAGTACGCTCGTTCACGATATCATCGGCGAAGGTGTGAAGAAAAGATTGAGCGGACATATCGGCCGTTTGAGCGGCGTGCATGAAATTCAAGGATGGGAAAAGATCCAGCATCTTGAACTCGTCGATCAATCGCCGATCGGCAGGTCGCCTCGTTCGAATCCCGTAACATATATCGGTGTCTTCGACGGCATCAGGGACTTGCTTTCGAAGACTCCCGCAGCAAAGATGCGCGGATATCAGCCAGGATTCTTCTCGTTCAACGTCCCCGGCGGCCGGTGCGACGTGTGCGAAGGGGATGGACTGCAAAAAGTGGAGATGCAGTTCATGGCCGATCTCTACCTCGTCTGTGAATCGTGCGGAGGAAAACGGTATAAGAAGGAAGCACTCGAGGTGCGATGGAACGGAAAGAATGTCGATGATATCCTCGGCATGACCGTTGAAGAAGCGATCGTTTTCTTTTCCAAACATCCGGACGGGAAGAAGGTTGCACAGAAACTGCAGGTGCTGGATGAGGTCGGACTCGGATATCTGCGTCTCGGACAAGCGGCAACAACGCTCTCCGGCGGCGAGGCCCAGCGGATCAAACTTGCTACGCATCTTGTGGAGAAGAAAGAAGGACATACGCTCTTTATCTTTGATGAGCCGACGACTGGTCTCCATTTCGATGACATCACCAAACTGTTGAAGTGTTTCACGGCTTTGCTCGACGCCGGCAATTCACTGTTGGTGATCGAGCATAACCTGGATGTGATCAAATGTGCAGACTATATAATAGACATGGGGCCTGGTGGGGGAGAGAACGGAGGAAAGATCATCGCAACCGGAACTCCAGAAGAATTGGCTAAAATTCCTCAATCTTATACAGGAACATTCTTAAAAAAATATTTGTAAATATGCTTTGCGGAATTCATCTGTGTTTCGATGGATTCCGCTTCAAATTTTCTGCTAAAATGTCATGTGACAGAGGTTACTTCCGCGCCTCAGTATCAAGTCTTTCCTTGTGGCACTTCTCAAAATTCCCTATATTTATTAGATTGCTGATAATTTCAAGGGCCCTTAGCTCAGTCGGTTAGAGCAGCTGACTCATAATCAGCGGGTCGCTGGTTCAAGTCCGGCAGGGCCCACTATATCAATATATTCACAACGCGAAAGCAGAATTTTGAACGTTCCGTTATTAGACTTAAAGCTTCAATACAGCAGTCTCAAAACAGAATTGGATACTGCGGTTCAGAAAGTGATCGAATCGCAGTATTTTATTTTGGGGCCGGAAGTAGAAAAAATGGAGAAAATGATGAACGAGTATATCGGTTCATCATACTCGTATGGAATTTCCTCCGGTACGGATGCTCTCCTGCTCGCATTGATGGCGATCGACATCAAGCCGGGCGATGAAGTGATTGTCCCGACCTATTCTTTCTTCGCAACTGCCGGTGTTGTCTCACGGCTGAACGCCGTTCCTGTCTTTGTGGATGTCGATCCGGTGACATTTAATATCGACCCGAAAAAGATCCCGGAAAAGATCAACCCGCGGACGAAAGCGATCATCCCTGTGCATCTGTACGGTCAAAGTGCGGATATGGATCCGATCATGGCTATCGCGAAAGAACATAAACTGTTTGTGATCGAAGACGGGGCACAGGCGATCGGTGTGCAATACAAGGACGGTCGTAAGGTCGGGACCATCGGCGATATCGGCTGTTTCTCATTCTTCCCGAGCAAGAATCTCGGCTGTTTCGGCGACGGCGGACTGGTGACGACCAACGATCCGAAACTGGCGGAGAGGATGAAGGACCTGCGCGTGCATGGCATGAATCCGAAATATTATCACAAATATATCGGCGGGAACTTCCGAATTGATGCTCTCCAGGCAGCGGTCATATCAGTGAAACTTCCGCATTTGGACGGCTGGTCCGCAAAACGGAGAGAGAATGCCGCATTGTATAACGAACTCTTCACCAAACATGGTCTTTCCGAGCAGCCGGGTGTGACAGTATTCGATCATAAGAACCGAGTGCTTCTGCCGGCATCCATATATCAAGCATTCGGTATCCAGAATCACCATATTTTTAATCAGTACATCATCCGTGTTGAAAAACGGGATGCATTGAGAAAATTCATCACCGAAAAAGGGATCGGCAACGATATCTATTATCCCGTGCCGTTCCACGAGCAGGAATGTTTCCAATATCTGAACCAAGGGAAGGATTTCCCTGTTTCCAATTCTGCATCCAATGATTCGCTTGCGCTTCCGATCTTTCCTGAATTGACGAAGGAACAGATCGGCTATGTCGTCAGTTCGATAGCGGAATTCATGCTATCAAATAGTTAATCACATATGATGAAATGCTGTCATAATGACTGCTTTGAATAATAATATTATCTATGAAAAACGACATCATACGAAAGATCAATAAAAAAGAGGCAGTGGTAGGTGTTATAGGACTCGGTTATGTCGGTCTACCATTGAACCTTTGTTTCGTCGAAAA
Source organism: Bacteroidota bacterium (assembly GCA_049317705.1). Classification (GTDB taxonomy): domain Bacteria; phylum Bacteroidota; class Ignavibacteria; order UBA10030; family UBA8401; genus UBA8401. The sequence continues at coordinate 28,926 of JBMOHT010000025.1, forward strand.
AGGATTTATGTCGATCGGATTCGATATCGATATTGCGAAGATCGAATCATTGAAAAAAGGGATATCGTATATCAAACATATCTCTTCTGAAAGGATTGCGAAAGCAAAGGCATCATCAAAATTTGATGCGACCAATGATTTTTCGCGCTTAAAAGAATGCGATGCGATTCTTATTGCGGTGCCGACACCTTTAAATAAGAATCGTGAACCGGAAATGGAATATATCGTCAAGACATGCGAGGCGATATTCCCGTATTTACGGAAGGGACAATTGGTCGTTCTTGAATCGACGACGTATCCCGGAACCACCGTCGAAGTAGTGGTGCCGATCCTTGAGAAGAGTGGCTTGAAAGTAGACAAGGATTTCTACGTTGCTTTTTCACCGGAACGCGAAGATCCGAACAATCCACAATTTACAACTGAAACCATACCAAAAGTTGTCGGTTCAACATCACCTGATGGTTTGGAGATCGCAGATCTCGTCTATAAACAGATCGTAGTTCGGACTGTTCCTGTTTCATCAACTCAGGTTGCAGAAGCTACGAAATTGATGGAGAACATTTTTCGATCTGTTAACATCGCGCTCGTGAATGAATTAAAAGTTACTTTCATGAAAATGGGGATCGATATCTGGGAAGTTATTGAGGCAGCAAAAACTAAACCGTTTGGATTTATGCCGTTCTACCCAGGCCCTGGACTCGGTGGGCATTGTATCCCGATCGACCCATTCTATCTCACCTGGAAAGCACGTGAATATGGTGTCAATACGCGATTCATTGAACTTGCCGGCGAGATCAATACAGCTATGCCGGATTTTGTTGTTCAACGCGTTATGGAAGTTCTAAACGAATACGGAAAACCCCTAAAAGGATCGAAAGTATTGATCCTTGGGCTGGCGTATAAAGCAAATGTCGATGATGATCGAGAATCTCCCAGTTATTTCTTAATGGAAAAACTTGAGGCGAAAGGTGCGGTCGTAGATTTTAGCGATCCATTTGTTCCGGTTATTAAGCCGACCCGTGAGCATCCGCAATACATTGGAAAAAGATCGGTCGATGTAAATTCAAAATATGATCTTATTTTGATCTCTACAGCTCATGATGCATTTAAAAAAATAGATCTGATTTCGCTAGGGATCCCAATTCTTGATACACGAAATTTGATCTCAACGCCGAATTCACTTTTACACAAAGCGTAGTTAATCATTGCTGAAGTAAAAATACATGTCAAAAGTAGCACTCATTACAGGCATCACCGGTCAGGATGGATCGTATCTGGCGGAATTGCTATTGGAAAAAGGGTATGAGGTCCATGGGATCATCCGCCGGAGCAGTTCCTTCAATACCGGCAGGATCGATCATATCTATAATGATCCGCGTTTTGCCGGTTCAAAATTCTTTCTGCACTACGGTGATGTGACCGACACAAGCAATATCAACAGACTGCTCGAAAAGATCGAACCTTCTGAGGTATACAATCTTGCGGCACAGAGCCATGTGAAGGTATCATTTGAGGTGCCGGAATACACGGCAGAAGTTGATGCGGTCGGCACGCTGCGTTTCCTGGACGCTATCCGGGAAACGGGAATTGTGACAAAATTCTATCAGGCATCGACCAGTGAGCTCTACGGCAAAGTACAGGAAATCCCGCAGTCCGAGAAGACACCGTTCTATCCGCGGAGTCCGTATGGCGTAGCAAAGATCTATGGATATTGGATCATTGTGAACTACCGTGAGGCATACAATCTATTCGCATGTAACGGTATCCTGTTCAATCATGAGTCGCCGCGCCGCGGAGAGACATTCGTAACACGTAAGATCACGATGGCGGCAGCGAAGATCAAACTGGGACTGCAGGATATGCTGACGCTGGGGAATCTGAACTCGAAGCGTGACTGGGGCTATGCGCCGGAATACGTGGAAGGGATGTGGAGAATGCTGCAGAGGGATACGGCGGAGGATTTCGTTCTGGCAACGGGTGAGACGCATGAAGTGCGCAAGTTCGTGGAAGCAGCGTTCAATGAACTCGGTATCGAACTCCGATGGGAAGGTGAAGGAGAGAATGAGAAGGGAATCGATAAGAGTACGGGGAAAGTTCTTGTGGCGGTGGACCCGAAGTATTACCGTCCGACCGAGGTTGACCTGCTGATCGGTGATGCGACGAAAGCGAAAGAGAAACTGGGCTGGGAAGCAAAGACGAAATTTGCGGACCTTGCACGGCTGATGGCAAAAGCGGATCTTGAACTTGTTAAAAAACGGGGATATTGATTCTCAACAGAGTTATTGTAAATCCTTACATAGTTATATGTTCCTATTCAATTTAAAAAAGAAGTTACTATGAAAATTACTATTGTTGGAACGGGATATGTCGGACTGGTCACTGGGACCTGTTTTGCTGAATCCGGGAACACAGTGATTTGCGTCGACAATAATGCTCAGAAACTCGAAAAGCTGAAGAATAAAGAGATCACCATCTATGAACCGGGCCTTGAGATCCTTTTTCAGCGCAACATTCAGCAAAAGCGTCTTGACTTCACGGGAGAATTGAAGGAAGCAGTATTGGATTCCGAATTCGTGTTCCTCTGCCTTCCGACACCACAGGGCGAAGATGGTTCGGCCGACCTGAAATACATCCTTGGAGTTGCGGATGCTCTTGGAAAGATCTTTGCGGCGGATGGCGGCGATGCAAAGAATAAGATCATCGTCAATAAAAGTACGGTCCCGGTCGGAACATCAACGTTGGTCTTCGACGCGATCCTGAAACACGGTGTGAAGAATTTCGACGTCGTCTCCAATCCGGAATTCCTGCGGGAAGGATTCGCCGTTGAGGATTTCATGAAACCGGAACGTGTGGTGATCGGTTCAAATTCACCGCGCGCCATGGAACGGATGAAGGAGTTGTATGATCCGTTCTTCCGGATCGACAAGCGCATCATCGAAATGGACACGGCAAGCGCCGAAGTAACGAAGTATGCTGCGAATTCATACCTCGCGATGAGGATCACGTATATGAATGAACTCGCGAATTTCTGCGATCAGGTTGGTGCGGACGTGGACCTTATCCGAAAAGGTATCGGTTCTGATTCGAGGATCGGAAAGAAGTTCCTATTCTCGGGTATCGGCTACGGCGGTTCTTGCTTTCCCAAGGATGTGAATGCGCTGGTGAAGACCTCGATCGATGCCGGTTCCGAGATACGATTGCTCTCCGTGGTGGACCAGGTCAACCGGAAACAAAAAGAGATCCTGGTGAACAAGGTCCTCAAACATTTTAATTCCGACGTTCGCGGTAAACATTTCGCGGTCTGGGGATTGACGTTCAAACCGAATACGGACGATATGCGCGAAGCGCCGTCGGTGATCATCATCAATAAATTATTGGAACACGGCGCAACCGTTGCGGCCTATGATCCTGCGGGATCCGAATCGGCGAAATTCTATCTCGGTAATTCGATCGTCTATGCAGAGAATCAGTACGGCGCCATGAAGGATGCCGATGCGCTGTTGATCCTGACGGAGTGGAATGAATTCCGCAATCCGGATTTTACGGAGATCCGGTCAGCATTGAAACAGCCGGTCATCTTCGACGGACGGAATATCTTCGAACCGGCAAAGATGAACGAACTCGGATTCACGTACTACAGTATCGGAAGAAAATCGGTCATTAAGTAACTGATCCGTTTCCCGCTGCAGATCAATTTGTGAATGACGCAGCACTGACCGTTTAAGAAGGTTCTCGGGAACAACACTATGAAAACATCGGTCATCACCGGAGGAGCAGGATTCCTCGGCTCACATTTGTCCGAGCGCCTTTTGAATGAGGGGCATAAGGTCGTTGTGCTGGACAATCTATCCACCGGTTCGATCGAAAATATTGAGCATCTGTTCCAGAACAAGAATTTCTCCTTCACACATTACGATGTTACGAACTTCATCCATGTTCCTGAGGATGTTCATTATGTGTGGCATTTTGCGTCACCGGCAAGTCCGATCGATTATCTGAAATTACCGATCCAAACGCTGAAGGTAGGTTCACTCGGGACCCATAAAGCACTCGGGTTCACCAAAGCAAAGAATGCACGGTTCCTCATCGCGTCCACTTCGGAGTGTTATGGCGATCCGGAAGTGCATCCACAGGTGGAGGAGTACTGGGGAAATGTGAATCCTGTGGGTCCGCGCGGCGTGTATGACGAAGCAAAACGGTTCGCTGAAGCGATGACAATGGCATACAACCGCTATCATCATATCGAGACCCGAATCGTCCGTATATTCAACACGTACGGAGAGCGGATGAGGATCGATGACGGTCGTGCCATTCCGGCATTCGCATCGCAGGCCCTTCGGGGTGAAGATGTGACGGTATTCGGCGACGGTTCACAAACAAGAAGTGTCTGTTATGTCTCCGATCTGATCGATGGTATCTATCGGTTGATGATGTCCGACTATTCGCTGCCGGTGAATATAGGTAATCCCGAAGAGTTGACGATGCTCGAGCTGGCGAAGGAGATCATTGCGATAACCAACAGTAATAGCACGATCATCTTTAAAGAACTGCCGACGGATGACCCGAAAATCCGGCAGCCGGATATCACGAAAGCGCGCACCATCCTGAAATGGGAGCCGACCGTGAAC
>JBMOHT010000026.1:0-31653 GCA_049317705.1 Bacteroidota bacterium
TCATCCATCGTCTTATAGATCTTCAGGAAATTCCCCACGATCAGATCGAATGCGCGAGTCGGCAGGATCCCTTTGAACAGCTGCAGTGTGTAGACGATCAGCGGCATGCGCACGTGGAGTTTGTCCTTCTCGATGCCGTTGATGATCTTCCGCACAGCCGGTTCCGGCTTGTTGATGGGGACGAAGATGGAACTCTTCACACCGTCGAACATTCCGGTGCTGATATAATACGGTGTGACACAGGTGACCTTCACATTCGTGCGGAGCTTTTCCATCTCCAGCCGGATGGAATCGGACCAGCCGATCACCGCCCATTTGCTTGAAGCGTAGACGGACATCTTCGGATTGCCGACCATTCCCGCTGCGGATGCGATGTTCACAACGTGACCCCGTTTCCGTTCGATCATTCCGGGAAGGAATTCCAGCGTAATATGCATGAGTGCATCGGCATTGATGGACATGGTCCTATCGATATCCGCATGGGTGTGTTCGTGGAAATATTTTCCCACCACGATCCCCGCATTGTTGATCAGGATGTCGACCGGTCCAGCTTCGCGTAAAGTTTTTTCAGCCGCGAACCGGATCTGCTCGATGTTGGCGACATCAACAATGTATCCGTGAACGTTCTTCAGCCGTGCGGAAAATTCCTTTACGGTCTCGTTCAGTGTCTGCGGATTCACGTCCCAGATGACGAGTCCGGTGCACCCTTTGTCGATGACGGATGCTCCCATCAGTTTCCCGATGCCGGAGGCGCCGCCGGTGATGAGAACGGTGGAATTCTTGATCTCGCTCATGAGGATTTCCTTTCGCAATGGTTCGGATGATTACACCGTGCTGCGGAGGATATTCTGTTCCGGAATGACCGCTCACATCAGTGCTGCGGAATATAGGTGGAAGAAGCGAGGAAAGCAGTACAGAAAAATATTCGGGAGCAGCTCATTGCCGAAGCCATCGGAGCGCTTCGTCTGAGGACATGAATATCTCCATATCGGGGAGCGATGCCGACAAGATCGTTGATGCCATCCGCGCAATGCCGAACTGCAGAGGATTGTTGACAATGAATGCGACCTTGCCGGTGATCCGATGCTTGTATCGTCGTCCGTATTCTATATAGAATGAACTCACTTCTGTATATCCCGGAATGTAAGTGTTCTTGCGGACGTCGAAACAGATTCCGTAGTGCGAACGGAAATCGGGATGGGTTGTGAACGAATCAAGGATGGTCAACGCACTGTTCTGATCCATCCTTCCTTCTACAGTGATGGTGACGATGGCACCGGCAATATTGATCGAGAACGAAAATTCCATATCGGAAATGATATGGTGAATTGTCCGGGATTACAACTGTTGAAATATCCGGTTTTCACCTGGAGAAGAAACGGCGGAGGATATGTTCGGCAAGATCATCTGCTGCTTGCGGATGAAACCGGAACCACAATTCCGGTTCGATCATCTCCAGTTCCGACACGACCGGTTCTCCGTCGCCGTTCCGAAGGATATCGACACGGGCATACGCCGGGAGAGGATCGCAGACGCTCACCGCATGTTCGGCAAATGCGATCTCTTCATTCGTCGGGGAATAGTGATGCACCGTTCCGCCGAAATCATCCTGCACGCGGAAATCACCCTGCTTCGCTTTTTTGATGATGGCGTGCGTGTATCGTCCGCCGATCACGACGAGTGTCTTCTCACCGTCGGTCATCACGGAAGAGAGGAACGGCTGCAGCATCATCGCTTCGCTGCGGATCAATTGTTGGAAGAGCGTTTCGTGCTCGTGAAGATTCTGTTCATTCAGCCGGTATGTATGCCGGGCTCCGGCGGACATCGCCGGTTTCAGGATCGCTTCGCTGAACGAGTGTTTTGTGAACAATTGACGAAGATCCGTCTCAGCATCCTTCTCTATATAGATGGTTTCGGGAATACTGATTCCCCGCTTCATCAGGTCCTGCAGATAGTGCTTGTCAAGATTCCACAATATGATCGAGGCGGGATTGATAACGCATGTTTTTTCTGAGACCGTATGGATGAACCGTAAAAACTCCTCGTACCGTTCAGTATAATCCCATGTTGAGCGGAAGATCACCGATTCTGTCGAATTCCAGTCGAGATCATTGTTGGTCCAGTCGGTCCGGTGGACTCGCAGGCCTTTCCGCTCGAGTGCTTCTTGAAGCAGGCGGTCTTCCTGCAGGATCTGCTGCACATACCAGTCCGGTTCTGCCGGGGAGAGATAGCGTTCAGCGGTGAGTATCGTTACATCGAATGATTTCATAGTTCTTGGGATGATAATGAAAGTAGCAGAACAATTGAGCCGGATTCAAAGTAAAATAAATCAATTGTCATTTCAACATTTCTTTTATACTTTGGCGCAATCAACTTTTCCTGAACGGGAACAATGTCCGCCATCGTTGCAACGAATCTTTCGAAGACGTATAAGCAGCTCTTCAAACCTCCGGTCGAAGCGCTCCGCGATGTTTCGTTCACCGTGAACGAAGGGGAAGTTGTCGGACTCATCGGTCCCAACGGTGCAGGAAAATCGACGCTGATGAGGATCCTCCTCGGTTTCCTGCCGTCGGATACCGGAACAGTGACCGTGTTCGGTGAACATCCCGAATCTCTCCGCGCCCGTTCAATGATCGGGTATCAGGCGGATTCGCAATTCCGCTCGAAGAATGTTACCGTCTGTTCATTCCTGAAATTTCATGCGGAGCTTATCGGCATCGATCAGGCCGAAGACCATATCAAAGAACTGCTTAGGACGTTCGAACTGCTCGACGCGTACGAACGTCCTCTTGCATCGCTCTCAAAAGGAATGCGTCAGAAATTGGAATTGGTCCTCGCATTCCTCGGCTCTCCCAAACTTGTCTTCCTTGATGAACCGACCGCCGCACTCGATCCTCCGTCCGTATTCGTGCTGCGTGATTTTCTGGCAGAAAAAAAGAACACAGGATTGACCGTGCTCTTCAGTTCCCATCACCTGACCGAAGTGGAATCGGCCTGCGACCGTATCATCTTCATCAGTGATGGTACCGTCATCGATGATTCGCCGATGAAGGATATCGGTCCGGGACATCTTGAACAGTTGTTCCGGAAGAAGATCAGTATGAAGGGGACGAAGTGATGAACGTGATGAAAGAGATGAAGATCTATTCGATCCTGTTCAAAGCGGAGTTCAAACGGTTCTGGAGCACCGGAATGCTGTTGTTGACCGTTCCGCTGACCTTGATCTCTCTGGTAACACTGGGGAGCGTGCAGACAGGAAACATCAAACTGCTTTCAACATTCATCGATTCCGCCGATATTGTCGTTATCTTCCTTTCATTCATCATCTTCACTGCCGGTATCGTCGGTGCCGATGTGAAGAGCGGCTGGCTCCGCACGCTGCTCACCCGTTCGGTAACACGTGAACAATATGTCATTACAAAGATCCTTGTTGTCTTTATTTCCATTCTGATCGTATTTCTCATTTCTTTCTCCGTCGACCTGCTCGTTATTTCGTTCAATTCAAAAATGGTATTAACGTATGATATCGCCCAAACAGCGGTGGTCTTCTTGCTGAAAGTGATGCATCTGCTGTTGATGGTCATCATTTCTGCACTCATTTCGTGCGTAATTCCGGGATCGTTCAACGGATACTTCGTTCTTGCGTGGTACTCGTTCAGTCAGGCGATAGGATTCATTGTGATGAGGAATTATTGGGATATGAAATGGGCGGTCGTTCTGCAGGATTATCTTTTCCCCGGCGGTTTTGACGATGCCAAGAATGCGATCATGATGCAGCAGTCATTCCCGGCCGCAGAATTGTTGTGGGGAATAGCTGCGCTGATGATCTCGTTTGCGTGGACACTCTATTCCGTCAACAGCATTGTTGTCGACACGGGATCGGAATAACGAATGGAACAGCGCCCCGTACATATCATGAAGATCACTGCTCTCATCGGCATCCTTTGCGCGATTGCTGCTGCTGTGATCGAGTTTTACCCGACGCATTCCTCCGTGCAGTGGGTGCCGTACGAGACGGCGTTCCAACGGGCGAAGGTGGAGCATAAACTCGTCTATGTGGATGTCTACGCGGAATGGTGCGCTCCGTGCAAGAGGATGGACCGGATAACCTTTGCGAATGACACGGTGATCGCTGCTTTAACGGAGGGCGTTATCGCTACACGCGTGAATGGTGATGATCCGATTCTCGGCGCGAAGATGAAGAATGAATTCAATGTTACGGCAATGCCGACATCGCTCCTTCTTCGTTCGGAGAATGCAGAACTGAAGCGGCATGTCGGATTCATGGATGCAGCCGCCTTTATGGACTGGATCGCTGATACATCTCTTTCCGAATTTGTCCATTGGGATGAATTCAATGAAGCGAGGATCAAAGCGCAGAACACAAAAAAGAGGCTCATCATCCTTGCGCTCCACGATTCACTTAAGGTGATGGATATGCAGCGGGCATTTCAGAATAAGAATGTGAAGTATATCATCAAAAAGAATTTTGTTCCCGTTCTGCTGATCAATACCATCGCTGATCATCAAAAGGTGATCGCGCAATATACATTGCTGCCGTCCATCGACTTCGTCGGCTACCTCTATACGTTCACTCCATCCATGGAACTTCTCCGTGCCATACCGCTCAGGAATTGGGATATGGACAGAACTCAGTCATTCGTAGAAAGCTTGTCCGCACCAGAATAAGCTATTCCCGCCGTTTTCATTTTTTGTGGGATTTTGTGCCTTAGTGTCTTCTGCCATAGGCATCCCTTTGGGAGTGACAACTTGCTGACAGTGAGATTGATGCGGTGACGTGATAAACACGATTGATACGGTTCCTGACGTTGTCTGATTTCTTTTCTCTTTCATCGATTATTTTTTTACCTTTAGAGAGTTACCCGTGCTGACGACTTCTTCCGAACTCGCCGGCAGGGGTTAGTGCGTTTTAAATGAACGGAAAACGGCAATAATGACGGGCGATATCAATACAAAGATCTTCGATTCGGAACTGTTCCGGAGACTGAATGCAGTGAATGTCTCGCCGGAACAGCCGGCGCTGCTGCACGGTATCGCCGGTTCGCTCTGGGCGTTCGTCGCTGCCGCGTTGTTCCGTCAGGCGAACGGTCAGGTCTTAGTGGTGGTGGAAGATGAAGAGCGTGCGGAAAAACTCCGCGATGACTGCGTGACCATCCTTGGCGATGCGCTGGTCCGTCTCTGCATTGTGGACCATCAGCATGCATCACAGGCGATGGATATGTCCGCACCGCTGTCGCAGATCGAGACGATGAAAGCGCTGCAGTCCAACACGCCCGCCGTCTATATAACACACGCCACAGCGTTGGCATTCGGATTACCGGATCGTCAGGAATTTTCCCGCTCGGTGATCGAACTCTCCGTAAAGTCGGACAGGAATTTTGAGGAATTGCTCTCGCAGCTTTCCGAGTACGGTTTCGAACGGAAACAATTCGTCGAATCCTACGGAGATTTCGCCGTCCGCGGCGGCATCCTCGATATCTTCCCGTTCATCGGCGAGCATCCCGTTCGTATCGAATTCTGGGGAGACACGGTCGAATCCATCCGCGAATTCGAGGTCCTTTCACAGCGCTCCATCCGAGAACTTCACGCCGTCAGTCTCATTCCCGATGTATTAAGAAAGAAGGAACCGCAGGAAGGTGTTGAGCCGCAACCAACTGAAAAAGTATCGCTGCTGTCGTATTTCTCCGCCGAGACGACCGTCTTCTGTGAGGATCCGTCGCTGCTGGAAAAAGAGTTCATCGAACTCGAGAGCGAAGGACTCACCACCGATTTTTCTTTTGAAGAAGTTCAAAAGGACCTCTCCGGATTTTCACGGTTCATTCATTCCTCATTCCAGTCCTCCGGCGCGCAGATCGATTTCCGTTCGCAGTCCCAGCCGAGCGTGAACGGCAGCATGAAAGTGCTTCGCGAGAAGATCACCGAATATTCCGACAAAGGTTTCGACGTTGTCATCACTTCGGACCGTAAGGAAGAACTCGAGCGCATTCAGGATCTGATCGAGCAGACCGATACAGAGACAACAGAAGACAGAGAACAGAGATCAGACGATGAAGTATTTTCCGATCTTAATGAAGAGGAACTTCACGGCTCCACGACTCCACAACTCCATGACTTCACGACTCAACGACTCACATACTCAACTGAATCCTTCCACTCCGGCTTCGTCTTCGAATCTGCAAAGACCGTCATCTTCACCGAGCACGAGATCTTCAACCGCATCAAAGCACGGGCGGAACGGAAACGGAAACGATTCAAAGGACTCTCCTCGAAGGAACTGCAGGCGCTCCGCAAAGGGGATTATGTCACGCACATCGATCATGGTATCGGTAAGTTCCTTGGACTCGAAAAGATCAAGGTCGGCGGTGCGGAACAGGAAGTGGCGAAACTGGAGTATGCCGAAAAAGGGACCCTCTTCGTAAATCTGAATTACATCACGCGCATCCAGAAATATTCCTCGTCCGAAGGACATGAACCGAAGCTGAACAAACTCGGCAGTCCGGACTGGGAGAAACTGAAGGCGCGGACGAAGAAGAAGATCAAAGATATTGCCCGCGATCTGATCAAATTATACGCAAAACGAAGGATGGAGCCGGGCTTCGCCTTTCAGCCCGATACACATTGGCAGAAGGAAATGGAAGCCTCCTTCATGTATGATGATACTCCCGATCAGGCGAAGACGACAACGGAAGTGAAAACGGATATGGAATCCCCGCATCCGATGGACCGGCTCGTCTGCGGCGATGTGGGATTCGGTAAGACGGAGATCGCGGTCCGCGCTGCTTTCAAATCAGTGATGAACGGCAAACAGGTCGGCGTTCTTGTTCCGACGACCATCCTTGCGCAACAGCATTTCAATACTTTTTCTGATAGACTGGGACGTTATCCTGTCCGCATTGCTCTGCTTTCTCGGTTCAAATCATCGAAAGAGATCAAGGAATCGTTGAAGCGTCTAGAGGCAGGAGAGATCGACATCATCATCGGAACGCACCGTATTCTCTCTAAAGATGTGAAATTCAAAGAGCTCGGACTGCTGGTTATCGACGAGGAACAACGCTTCGGTGTTGCGGCGAAGGAGAAACTCCGTGCGATGAAAGTTTCCGTTGACACACTTACGTTGACGGCAACACCGATCCCTCGCACGCTCCATTTCTCACTCATGGGTGCTCGCGATCTGTCTGTTATCAACACTCCTCCGCGCAACAGACTCCCGATCCACACCGAGATCGCGACCTTCGACAAGAAGATCATCCGCGAAGCGGTCATTCACGAGATCCACCGCGGGGGACAGGTCTTTATCGTAACGGACAAAGTGAGCAATATCGATACACTCACGGCGACGTTCATGGAAGCAATTCCTGAGGCACGGTTCCGTTTTGCGCACGGACAGATGGAAGGACATGAACTGGAAGCAGTGATGATCGATTTCCTTGAAAGAAAATTCGATGTGCTTGTCACCACGAAGATCGTTGAATCCGGTGTCGATATCCCGAGTGTGAACACCATCATCATCAACCGTGCGGATAAGTTCGGACTTGCGGAATTGTATCAGCTGCGCGGCCGTGTCGGACGGGCGAATCTTCAGGCGTATGCCTATCTGCTCGTACCGCCAATCAACTCGCTGCCGAAACAGACGCTCCGTCGTCTGCAGGCGATCGAGGAGTTTACCGAGCTTGGTTCGGGACTGAATCTTGCAATGCGCGATCTTGAGATCCGCGGCGCCGGCAACATGCTCGGCGGCGAGCAGAGCGGATTCATCATGGAGATGGGATTCGAGATGTACACGAAGATCCTCGAGGATGCTGTTGCCGAATTAAAGGAGCAGGAATTCGCTGAAGTGTTCGCAACGACGGTGGCAGAAACGAAACCGCGGCTCATCGAAACGCAGGTGGATGCCGATGTGGAAGCGTATCTGCCGGAATTCTATGTGGAGAGTGATACGGAGAGACTCGATATCTACCGCCGTCTCTATAAGACCTCAACGCAGAAAGAAGTGGATGAACTGAAAGCGGAACTGGTCGACCGCTTCGGTGCCGCGATGGAAGAAGTGGATGATCTCTTCGCGCTCGCGTCGCTCCGCGTGCTCGGGTCGCGGACGAACATCCGCAAAGTGGAATTGAACAAACGGACACTCCGTCTCTATCTGCCGATGGAAGAGGATAAACATTTCTACGAGAGCGGTATCTTCACCGATATGATGGCGAACGTTTCCTCCGTAAAGGAACCGCAGGTGCAGCTGAAGCAGGAGGGACGCAATCTGTTCCTGCAGTCGTTCTTGAAACATTCCGAAGGAGTCGAGCGCATCACGGAGGCGATCTTCCTGATAGAAAAAATCGCATCGTAATTGTCTAACATAGGTTGTTGCTTTTCATTTTCCATTGTCAATTGTCAACTTTCAATTAATACCAAATGGATGATTATTTTGAGACTAAAGTAGTATTATTCGATCTCGGCCGCGTTCTGATGCACATCGACTTCGAAGCATTTCCGAACGGACTTGGACTCATCACACAGGAACAGCGTGCGCCGTACGATGCTCCGTTGAAACCGTTCATCCGCCTGTATGAAGAAGGGAAGATGACGACGGAAGAATTCATTGACGGACTCTTTGCGATCTTCGATTGCCGCTTTCCGCGCGAACAGATCCTTGAATCATTCAACGACATCATTGTTGCCGACAATCAGGAGATCATTCCGTTCGTTGAAGCAGTGAAGGAACAATACCGAATTGCTGTTCTCAGCAACACGTGTGCATGCCACTGGGAAAAAGTTGAGAGTATTTCTTCCATCGTCAAATATTTTCCGGGCATCTTTACATCGTTCGATCTTGGAGTGATGAAGCCCGATCGAAAAATCTATGAGCATGTGTGTTCAACCATGAATGTTCTTCCGCAGGAAGTTCTGTTCATCGATGACCTTGCAGAGAATATTTCCGGCGCAGTGAATATCGGGATGAAGGGGATAATTTTCCGGGACGTTCAGCAGCTTCAAACTGATTTTTCCGACCTGATGAAGAAAAAAAACACTTAAAGTAAAATCTTAAGTCACCGCCGTAACATTCTGCCATTCGGACACCCTGTCAGGACTTCACGACAGAAAATCCAAAAATCTTCAAAAACCTTAGTATTTATTGCCAAAATCACTTGACTTTACCGCGAAATCCTGTAACTTTGAATCACGTTGTGGGTGAAAGTGGGTAAAAAATATTCAACAAAACTAAGTGGTTACGCGTAGTGTCCTCATTCAAAGGTTCATTCAATTATACGGTTGACAGTAAGGGCAGGATCAACATTCCGGCAAAGATGCGGAAGAATCTTTCCCCCGAAGCCAATAACTCGTTCGTCATCACGCGCGGATTGGACAACTGTATCTTTGTGTATCCGAATGATGAGTGGTCGAAGCGTGAAGCCGAATTGGGAAAACTCGAACAGACGAATCGTGAAGCGAGATTGTACACACGTCTTCTGTTGGAGTTTGCATCCGATGTTGAGTTGGATGGTCAACACAGAATTTCGCTCACGAAAGAATTGATGGAGTATGCGAAGATCAGCGGCGACGTGCTGATCCTCGGCGTGTTCGATCGGATCGAAGTATGGAATCCGGAAGAGTACAGAAAATATCTTGATGCGCAGCAGCAGGATTATGTGACGGTCGCGGAAAAAGTTTTCGAGAAAAAAGAGTGAGCGTCTCCTCATATCATATTCCGGTGATGCTGAATGAAGTGCTCGAGCATCTGGTGACGGTGAAGGACGGTATCTATGTTGACGGAACACTGGGCGGCGGCGGACACGCGGAAAAGATCTGTGAACTGTTAACGAAATCAGGAACACTGATCGGCATTGATGCCGATGCGGATGCGATCCGCGAAGCGGGAAAACGTCTTCAGCATGTTCAACCGAATGTCCATCTTGTGAACGACAACACTGCACACATCGCTTCCATTCTTCGCTCCGGAAATATTCCGACCATCAACGGTCTGCTGCTCGACCTCGGCGTCTCTTCCTTTCAGATCGATGAAGCAAGCAAAGGATTCTCGTACCGCAGTGATGAACGGTTGGATATGCGGATGGACCGGCGTCAGTCACTCGATGCATACGGTGTGGTGAACTCGTACACGGAAGAAGAGCTTGCTGATGTGATATTCCATTACGGCGAGGAGCGTCTCTCACGCCGCATCGCACGGAAGATCATCGCGAAACGTGAAGAAGGTCCGATCGAAACAACAGGTCAGTTGACGAAGATCGTTGAAAGCAGTGTCGGCGGAAAGTTCGCCGTGAAATCCCTGTCGAGAGTGTTCCAGGGGATCCGCATTGAAGTGAACAACGAACTCCATCGTTTGAAAGCGATCCTCGATGATTCACTCCAGTTCATGGCGGTCGGCGGAAGGATCGTTGTCATCTCGTATCACTCGCTCGAGGACAGGATCGTCAAGACATTCTTCAATGAGTGTGCGGCAACATTCACTCCGTCCGGCAATAAATTTCAGCCCGACACGCCGCGCATTCCGGATCTGAAAGTGATCACAAAGAAGCCGCTTGAAGCGTCGGAAGAAGAACAGAAAATGAATTCACGTTCACGCAGCGCAAAGATGCGAGTGGCCGAACGGGTATAATAATTATAATCCATCGTCATTCCGGCGCAAGCCGGAATCCAGATAGATAGCAGTAATGGCCAAAACACTAAAAAATATCCCCAAAGACAGCGCGGCAATGCCGAAGTTCACGGACCGGCCTATCTATAATAACGCTGTCCCGTATGTCGCCGATCCGCAGGCGAATATTCCGGGATATGCCGCTCCCAAAGCGAATGTCCGCCGGGTGAATGTGAAGAAACGGACGAAGACCTCTAACGTGGTCGGGATGCTGTTCCTGTTCACCACTGCCGCTCTATTATATGTGAGCAATGTTATTGCAGTCAACACACTGGCAAAAGAAGTGAATGATCTGAATACGCGTCATCTTCAGATCCTCAGCACCAACGAAGTGATCAAAGCGGAGATCAACCGCAAAGCAAGTCTTGAGCGGATCAGTCTCGTTGCACAGGAAAAGCTCGGCATGGTGAATCCGAAAGAAGCACCGACATGGTTCGAAGTGGACGGTGAAAAAGAAGCAGCTGTGAACGAATCAATGGGACGGTGACGCTCGTGCGTCGATGAAATATGTGGAATCCATTCGCTAAAAAAAATACGGCATCCGAGACTCCTCAGCAGAAGGACTATAACAACCGTCTGCTGATCGTGAAGATCGGGTTCCTGTTCGCCTTCTGTTTGGCGGCGGTCCGTCTGATGCAGATCCAGTTGTGGGATGCCGCGAAATATCAGGCACTCGCAAAGAGTCAGTATGAAGCGAAAGTCCCCATTATCGCACAGCGCGGAAATATCTTCGACCGGAACGGGAATGTGCTTGTCGCGAATTCCAATTTCGTCTCCTTCGCTGCAAACCCGACCGTAGCCGGAGATGATGCAAAGAATATCGCGAGGGAATTCTCGAAGATGACCGGCAAGCCGGAACGGGAATATTTCTCGAAACTGCAGGTGAATAAAAAATTTATCTGGCTTGAACGACATGTGCGTCCTGACGTCGCCGAGATGGTCCCGATGGCGAAGATGGCCGGTATCGCGAAGATGAGCGAACCAATGCGTCTTTATCACTACGACGAGATCGCAGGACAAGTGATCGGTGCGACGAATGCAGAGAATGTGGGTGTGAGCGGGATCGAGCAGCAGTTCAACGATATATTGAAGGGACGGGATGGATATGTGATCATGCAGAAGGACGGCCGCGGCAGACGTCGTCCTTCAGTTGATTATCCGCGCGAAGAAGCAGTGAACGGTCATTCACTGGAATTGACGATCGATCTTCAGTATCAGTCCATCGCGGATGAGGAATTGAAAAAAGGAATTGCCCGCACGCAGGCTGATGCCGGACTTGTCGTATTGATGCGGCCGCAGACGGGTGAGATCCTCGCACTGTCGAACTTCCCGCAGGTGAATCTGAACAAAGTGCAGGATGCCGATGCGTTGAAGAACCGCGTTGTGTCGGACATGTATGAACCGGGATCCGTTTTCAAGATCGTTACAGCCGCCGCTGCATTGGAAAGTGAAGTGGTCACGCTGGACAAACGGATCTACGGCGAAAAAGGACAATACAAGATCGTCTATCCGGGGAACAAGATCCGCCTCATCAACGATTCCCATCCGCTGGAGAATGTGACGTTCATGGATGCGATGGCGCTCTCGTCCAACATCATCATGGCGAAGGTGAGCGATCTGATCGGCCAGGAAAAATTGTACAAGAAAGCGCGCGATTTCGGATTCGGTATGGCAACAGGTATCGAACTTCCCGCAGAGATCAACGGTCAGCTGAAGAAGACATCAGAATGGTCCATGGCATCGCTCAACTCCATCGCCTACGGATATGAGGTCGGTGTAACACCGCTGCAGATCATCTCTGCATACTCCGCCATTGCGAACGATGGACTGCTGATGAAGCCGTACATCGTCCAGCGGGAAAAGGACGAGAACGGTCAGGAAGTGTTCACGGGACAGCCGCAGATGATCCGCCGGGTGATGTCGAAACATGTGAATGATGAGGTCAAGCAGATGCTTGAAGCAGTAGTGGACCATGGAACAGGCGATGTAGTAAAGACACCGGGGATCCGCATTGCAGGAAAGACCGGCACATCACGCAAACATGTGAACGGTAAATACGAAGAGGGAAGCTACAATGCTTCCTTCATCGGTTTCTTCCCGGCAGAGAAACCGGAAGTGGTCTGCCTGGTGATGATCGAGAAACCGAAAGCCGGCGGATATTATGGAGCAACGGCAAGCGCTCCGATCTTCAAAGCGATCGCGGACCGTATCATCAATAACAATGGACTCATCGCAAAGACGATGATCGCCGAACAAAGTGTACAGACGGTAAGTCAACAGACAGATGCGACAGTCTCTATCCCCGATGTGGCGGAAAAAGAATTGAATTCAGCGATCGCTGAGTTGAAATCGGCAGGACTTGCGGCAAAAGTGATCGGTACCGGAGAAGAGGTTGTCCGTCAATACCCTCCTGCCGGAAAGAAAGTTGAACGCGGCTCAATTGTGCAGCTGATGATGAATGAAACAGAACAGAGCGTGGCTTCAGGGACGGCGCAGGTGCCGGATGTGCGAGGCATGAGTGTCCGCCGGGCAGTGAACAAACTCGCAGCGGAACAGTACGCAGTCACCATCGTCGGTTCCGGTATTGTCACCGGACAGTTCCCGAGTCCCGGCACATCGATGAAACCCGGCACGAAAGTGACGATCATGTGCGAGCCGAAAGCGATCTCAACAGCACAGTTATACTAAAACAGTTTGCGTTATCAGTAGTCAGCTAAAATCTTGTAATCGTGTAATTTTGCAATCAGTATTAACTTAATTTTTATCTATGACCCTCTCCGAACTCTTACAAGGCGTCTCCGTTTCCAAGATGTTCCAGACCATGTACGGAAAGATGGTGACGACGCATGATGTGAAGGTCAGCGGCATCCAATACGATTCCCGCAAGGTACAGCGCGAGAATCTCTTTGTGGCGCTGAAAGGCGGGGGCGCGGACGGTCATAAATTCCTTTCTTCCGCTATTGCGAACGGTGCGAAAGTGGTCGTGGTGGAGGATGACAATTCCATTCCCGATCCGATGTGCATGCACACAGGAACGGTGAAGATCGTCGTGAGCAATACACGCAAAGCATTGGCACAGATCTCCGCGAATTATTATGGACGCCCTGCAACGAAGTTGACGATGATCGGCGTGACGGGAACGAACGGCAAAACGACCACGACATTTCTCATCAAACAGATGCTCGAAGCGGATGAAGCGAATAAAGTGGGACTCATCGGAACGGTTGAATATGCGATCGGTCAGGAAAAATTTCCCGCCACACATACAACGCCTGAATCACTGGAGATGCAGCAGTTGTTCGCTCAGATGGTCCAAAAAGGATGCACACACTGTGTAATGGAAGTATCGTCGCACGCGCTGCACCAGTTCCGCGCATTCGGCATTCCGTTCAAAGCGGCGGTCTTCACGAATCTGACGCAGGACCATTTGGATTATCACGGGACGATGGAAGAGTATTTCAACGCGAAGAAGATCCTGTTCAGCGGACTGACGAATGATGCGGTTGCGATCGTGAACAACGATTCCGAATACGGGAAGAAGATCGTGGAAGGCTGCTCCGCCCAAGTGACGGGATACAGTATCGACCAGCCGTCCGAGATGAAAGCGGAACAATTGTCGGTCAGCATCAATGGATTCTCCGCTGTGATCCACGGTGAAAAGGTCGCTCCGAAACTGGTGGGAAGATTCAATGTGTACAATTTCCTTGCGGCATACAGCGTCGTGAAGGAATTGGGGATCTACTGTTCGCCCGAACAATATGCGCAGTTGGTCCCCGCTCCCGGAAGATTCGAACAGATCCAGTCCAAAAAAGGGTGGACCGCAATTGTCGATTATGCACACACACCGGATGCACTGGAGAATTGTCTTCAGACCATCCATGATGTGCTTCCGCATCGGTTCAAGACGAAGATCATCACCATCTTCGGCGCCGGCGGCGACCGCGACAAGTCCAAGCGCCCGCTGATGGGCAGGATCGCTGAACGGCTGAGCGATGTCATGATCGTTACTTCGGACAATCCCCGTACGGAGGACCCGATGGAGATCATCAGCGATATCCTCGAAGGGATCGACTACAAGACGAAAGTGATCGTGGAATCGGACAGAGCTGCGGCGATCGCGCTTGGACTCTCCAGAGCACAGTCCGGCGACGTGGTGTTAGTGGCAGGCAAAGGCCATGAGGATTATCAGGTGATCGGAAAAGAGAAGATCCATTTCGACGATAAAGAAGAAGTCATGAAGAGTGTCAATTTAAAATGAAAAAGATCACCGCAAAGGACCTGAAAGGAATCTCCGGCGCAGAGCTCGTCAATGCCGATCTGTTGAAACGGCGTTCGATCTCCGGCGTGTCGACCGATTCCCGTGCAGTGAAGAAGGACGATCTGTTCTTTGCGCTCAAAGGAGAGAAGTTCGACGCGCATGAGTTCATCGATTCCGTGGTGAAAGCTGAAGCGGCGGCAGTGGTGGTGCACAAAGAGTGGGCGGAAAAGAACGGCGCGTATCTCAGAACGTTCCCGTGTGTGTTCGTTGTGGTGAATGATTCCACTGTTGCATTCGGAGAACTTGCGCGCATCTATAGAAGAAAATTCGATATTCCGGTGATCGCCATCGCCGGCAGCAACGGAAAGACAACAACGAAAGAGTTGGTCTCGGCCGTGCTTCGCAAGAAATACAACGTGCTCAGCACCGAAGGCAACCTGAACAATCACATCGGTGTCCCGCAGACGCTGTTCCGTCTGACGAAAGAACATGAAGCGGCGGTGGTGGAGATCGGCACGAATCATTTCGGCGAACTGAACTATCTCTGCGAGATGGCGGAGCCGACGCACGGCGTCATCACGAACATCGGTAAGGAACATCTTGAGTTCTTCAAGGATGAAGAGGGAGTGGCGAAGGAAGAACGGGCATTGTTCCATTATCTGAATGATCACAAAGGATTCGCCTTCGTCAATGAGGACGATCCGTTCCTTGCCGGTGATGCCGAATCGTTGAAACGGTCCGTCAGTTACGGTATCGCCTCCAAAGGTGATGTCCGCGCAAAGAGGATCCGTGTGAATGAAACAGGCCGTTCCTCATTTGATGTTGTTTGGTCAAAGAAGGATGTCTCATTCCCGGTCTCGCTGAACGCACCCGGAATGCACAATGTAACGAATGCGCTTGCGGCCTCTGCGGTTGGATTGAAACTCGGTGTGAAGCCGAAGAAGATCGCTGCCGCGCTCGAACAGTTCACTTCCGCTTCGAAGCGGATGGAAGTGATTCAGTACGAAGGGTTCACGGTCCTGAACGATACCTATAATTCGAATCCCGATTCGGTGATGGTGGCGCTGAAGACCCTTCAGTCCATTTCGAATACCGGAAAGAAATACGTCGTTCTCGGCGATATGCGCGAATTGGGTGATTCCTCGAAGCGGGAACATACGAACATCGGTGCGGTCGCCGCCGGAATGAGATTCGACCGGTTGTTCACGTTCGGACCGTTCTCGAAATATACGAGCGAAGCGTTTGGAGTTTCCGCAGCGCACTATGAATCGAAGGATATACTCTCCGACGAACTGAAACAGACCGTGAAGAGCGGCGATGTGGTCCTGATCAAAGGATCACGAGGAATGCGGATGGAAGATGTGGTGAATCGATTGACGAATGCCAATGGATCAATGAACACAAAGGATCATCACTGATGCTGTATCATCTCTTAATCTGGATCGAACAGGTCTACCACCCGCCGGGATTCGGCGTGGTGAAATATCTCACGTTCCGCGCGGCGATGGCGGCCATTACGGCATTGTTCATCAGTTTCGTCATCGGCGGAAAAGTGATCAAGATGCTCAAAGAAAAAGGAATCGTTACCACCTACCGCGAAGGTTCACCGGAGAAACATAAACTGAAGGCCGGCACCCCGATGATGGGCGGTATCATCGTTATCGCCGCCATTCTCATCCCGACGCTGCTGTGGGGCGATCTGACGAACACGTATGTGCAGATGATCATCTTCGTCACGGCAGGACTCGGATTCGTCGGCTTCATGGATGATTATCTGAAAATCGTCAAAAAGAAAAAAGAAGGACTCATCGGCTGGTATAAGATCGTCGGCCAGGTGACCGTAGGACTGGTGCTGGGATATGTGCTCTATTCCATGCCCGAATTGAAATCGATCCATGCGAATACTGTTACAACGGTCCCGTTCGTGAAGAATATGGAATTCAACTTCGGGGTATTCTATATCCCGCTTGTCATCTTCATCATCACGGCAACTTCGAACGCAGTGAATCTGACCGATGGACTTGACGGTCTTGCCATCGGCACTTCCGGTATCGTCGCGATGACGCTCGGCATTATCGTCTACATCTCCGGCAACATCGAGTTCAGTAGTTATCTCAACATCATCTATCTGCGCGGCAATGGTGAGTTGATCGTTTTCTGCATCGCGCTCGTCGGTGCGTCGCTCGGATTCCTGTGGTACAACTCCTATCCGGCGCAGGTATTTATGGGGGATACCGGTTCGCTCGCGCTCGGCGGAGCGATCGGAGCGCTGACAGTGATGGCAAAGAAGGAACTCATTCTGCCGATCCTCGGAGGCATCTTCTTTATGGAGACCGTCTCGGTGATCGTGCAGCGGGTGTATTTCAAATACACGAAGAAAAAGTACGGCGAAGGACGGCGCGTGTTCAAAATGGCCCCCGTTCATCATCATTTTGAACTGCTCGGCTGGGCGGAACCGAAGATCGTAACTCGCTTCTATATTATGGCGATCCTGTTGATGATCCTGAGTCTGACGACCTTCAAAGTGCGTTAAATATCAAAAGAATGTCATCCCCGAATGTTCTTGTCGGGGATCCATCAAGAGGAAAAAGTTCGATAGAAAATGGAATTGGTAAACAAAAAAATCAGTGTGATCGGAGCGGAACGGAGCGGGGTCGCTGTTGCGCAGCTGCTGCATTCAAAGGATGCGAAGGTGTTCGTCAGTGATTTCGGTAGGAGCGAGACCACGCAGCAGCATTGTGCGGAGCTTCAGTCTGCAGGGATCGAATGCGAGTTCGGCGGTCACAGTGAGAGAGTATATGATTGTTCGTTGATGGTCATCAGTCCGGGCGTTCCGACGAATGCGCCGGTCGTTCTGGAAGCACACAAACGCGGTATCAACATCGTTGCAGAGATTGAGGTTGCAAGTTGGTTTTGTCAAGGTCCTATTATCGCTATCACCGGCAGTAACGGAAAGACGACCACCACAACATTACTCGGAAGGATACTCAGCGATGCAAAGAAAAAACACGTTGTTGCGGGTAACATTGGAACGGCATTCTCATCACTCGTTCTGGACGTTGATAAGGAAACTGTTGTCGTTCTGGAGGTGAGCAGTTTTCAGCTCGATTTCATCGGTTCATTCAGACCGAAGGTCGCGATGATCCTGAATATCACGCAGAACCATCTGGACCGGTACGACAACAAGATGGAGAATTATGCGGCGTCGAAAGCGCGCATCGTGATGAATCAGACGGCGGATGATTTCTTTGTCTGCAATGCGGATGATGAGTGGACGAAGAAAGCAGTCATCGGTCAGCGGTCGGCTGTGGTCAGATTCAGTTCGAAGAACAATGGTGAGAACGGTGCGTTCGTGAAAGAGAATATGCTGACGACACGGATAGCCGGAGAAGAATTTTCGGTCATTGCGGTGGATGAGATCTCCATCAAAGGGGAACACAATCTGCAGAACGCAATGGCTGCCGCTCTTGCGGCGCAGCTGGTGGGTGTAACGCCGGCATACATCAAATCAGCGCTGAGGAATTTTAAAGGAGTTGAGCACCGTCAGGAATTCGTGCGGGAAGTGGACGGCATCAAATATGTGAACAATTCCAAAGCGACGACGGTGGAAGCAGTGGAGATGGCGTTGAAGAGTTACGATGAACCGATCGTATTGATCATGGGTGGTAAGGACAAAGGGAATGATTATTCCACCATCTTCGGACTGGTGAAGAAGAAAGTGAAAGCGATCGTTGCAACGGGATATTCCGCCGACACGATCGTGAAGAATTTCGAATCGATGGTTCCTGTCACAAAGGTTGGGACCATCGGTGAAGTTAAGCCGAATGTCGAATCCATGAAAAGGACAATTGATACGGCGACAGCACTTGCGGAAAAAGGGGATGTCGTTCTTTTATCACCCGCCTGTACGTCGTTCGATTGGTTCCGTGATTACGAAGAGCGCGGACGGGTGTTCAAACAATTAGTGAATCAATTATAATTTATCAACATGACCGTCACCTTGAAGGTGACGGTCATGTAAACTAGATGGCATCAGAGAAGAATCATATTGACCGCATCACACTGTTCGTCGTCCTCATTCTGATGGTGGCGAGCACAGTGGTGGTGTACAGCGCCTCTTCCACCTGGGCGATGCAGAAGATGCATTCTTCCGCCGGACTGGTGAATAAGCATATCGCAAAGATCCTTGTCGGACTCGTTGCGATGTTCTTCGGCATCAATATGGATTACAAAAAATATAAACCGCTGACAAAGTGGGTGCTGTTCGGTTCCATCCTTCTGCTCTTCGCCGTACGCATGCTCGGCGGTGAAGTGAAAGGTGCTGCACGCTGGCTCTCCATCGGAGGATTCTCCGTGCAACCGTCAGAGATCGCTAAGTTTGCGCTGCTGTTCCATCTTGCATTCCTGCTGTCGAACAAGCGGGAAAAATTGGCGGATTTCAAGACCGGATTCATGCCGCTGATGGTCTGGATCGGACTCGTCGTGCTGTTCGTAATGATCCAGCCGAACTTCAGCACCGGTTCGATGATATTTGCGTTGGGTATGATCCTGATCTTCGTCGGCGGTGCACGCATCAAACATGTCTTTGTATCACTCTTGGCATTGATCCCGGCACTGCTGATCTATATGGTGAGCGCGGAATATCGGATGAAGCGTATCCTTTCGTTCGTCGGTTTCGGCGGTGATGAGACAGTAACATCGACAGCGAATTATCAATTGTTGCAGGGGATAATCGGATTCGGCAACGGCGGTCTGTTCGGCGTCGGCATGGGACAAAGCAAACAGCGCGACCTGTTCCTGCCTGAATCATACGGGGATTTCATCTTTGCCATTGTCGGCGAGGAATACGGGTTGATCGGGACGATCATCTTTGTCGGCTTGTTCCTGACCATTCTGCTGCGCGGATTGAAGATCGCCAAATATGCACCCGATGATTTCGGGAAATATCTCGCGATCGGCATCACTTCAACCATTGTGCTGTATGCAATTGCGAATGCTCTCGTCACACTCGGCCTGATGCCGACCACCGGTGTACCGATGCCGTTCGTCAGTTACGGTGGAACAGCGATCATCTTTTCATCTTTTGCCATCGGTGTGCTGCTGAATATCTCATCGCAGACGGATCTTCATCCCCGTGAACGGGAATTCGTCGAGAGACCGGTGGTGAAGATCGAACCGGCGATCGGAAAGATCTATTGATGGCGACGATCCTATTTGCCTGTGGAGGAACCGGCGGACATTTGTATCCCGCCATCGCGATGGCGGAAGAGATCCTGAAGCAGGATCGGTCGGCAAAGATCGTGTTCGCAGGGACGAAGGCGAAGATCGAAGCGCGTGTTGTTCCGCAGAAGGGATTCGAGTTCCACACCATTTGGATCAGCGGATTCAGCAGAAGACTCACGGTGAACAATCTTCTGTTCCCGGTAAAAGTGATCACGGCATTGTTACAATCGTTCTTTCTCATGAAAAAGGTCCGTCCCGATGTCGTTGTCGGCACCGGCGGTTATGTCTGCGGTCCGGTACTGTTCGTTTCGTCCCTGCTCGGGATACCGACCGTAGTGCACGAAAGCAACAGCTTTCCGGGAGTGACAACGCGGCTGCTCGCATCGCGGATGACAAAAGTATTCATCACGTTCGATGTAACGAAGAAGTGGCTCTCTCCGTCCGCAAAGACCGAACTGGTCGGCAATCCGACCCGCGAAGAATTGTCATTGATATCCAAAGACGAAAGCTGCAAGTATTTCGGTCTCGACCCGGCGAAGAAGACGGTGTTCGCATTCGGCGGTAGTCTCGGCGCTGCATCCATCAACAAAGCGATGCCGGAACTGGTGAAGGACGCAGTAGCGAACGATTATCAGGTGATCTGGCAGACCGGTGAATCGGATTGGAAATCGGCATCATCCGTTCCGCAGCATTCGAATCTGAAAGTGATGAAATATGTTGACCGTATGGATTGCGGTTATGCAGCGGCGGATGTCATCGTCAGCCGTTCCGGCGCGACAACGCTGGCGGAACTGACCAGACTGGGAAAACCGGCGGTGCTCGTTCCGTATCCGTTCGCTGCGGCGAATCATCAGGAGATGAATGCTGAGACCATGGTCGAATCCGGTGCAGCGGTGATGATCAAGGATAATGAGATCGAAAAAAAATTAATGATTGTGGTCCACGGACTGTTATTTGATGCAACGAAACAACAGCATATGGCGGAACAGAGCCGTCTGCTGGGAAAACCAAACGCAGGAAAAGAGATCGCGGCGAATATTCTTTCGATGGTCCGCAGCAGGAAGTAGGACGGTCGTTTCACCGCACATTCAGCAGGTATTTTTATGAGTATTCATATTCTGGGGGAATAATGAAACAGGCAGGAACGATATTGTTATTGTTCATGATCTTTTGCTCGGTAGTGTTCGGCTATCTCATCGTTCAATCGACGTATAAAAAGAAGAACGTCGCGAACTATACGAAACTGGAGACGATCCATTCGCTGCAGTACGGCGACATTTCCGTTGAACGGTACTACCGCAACGGTGCCAATGTAAAGGCGTTCGGATTCTATAAGGACGGTTCAATGAAATCCGAATTCTATCTGACGGATAATACGGGATACTCCTCGAAGTTCATCAGCTATTTCCCGAACAGACAGATCGAAACAAAATCGATCAAATGGATGGAAGCCGATACGAAGCATTTCATCTATGAGGAATATTTCGAGAGCGGGAAGATCCGCCGCAGGGAAGGAAGCAAGATCGACAAATGGGAATATTACGACGAGAATGGCGATCTGACCATGATCAACCTCCACGACGGTGACCGGACCACGGAGACGATGTTCTTCCCGGGCGGAAAGAAGCAGGATGAGAGCGAATTCCTGAAAGGTCAGAGGGATGGACATTGGTATCAATGGGATTCTACCGGCACACAGACACGCAATGAATTGTATACGAACGGCGTCAAGATCAACTGATGCAGCATGAATTCCGATATAAACTGGATTTCTATTATCAGCAGACATTGATCTATCTGGTCACGCTGGTGCTGTATGCAGTTGTCCGCGGGACGTTCATTGAGAATAATTTTACGCTCGTGTTCAACGATCCGATCATGTCTATCATTTCGTTCTTTGTTGCTGTCTCGCTCATTACGCTGCTGCTCAACCGTCTGCGGGATAGGAAACTGATCGTGTCGGACAGCGAGATCGTTTTTCAGCACCGCTTCAACCGCCGCTCAATTCCGGCAGCGGATGTCGAATGGATCCATATCGGAAAAGAACGAACGGTGCAGACGGCGGGACGGTTCCAAGTGATCCTGATCAAGACGAAACACCGACGACGGGCATTCAGGATCAGACTCGGCCGGTACGAACGGCAGAAGGAACTGTTGAAATTGATCGAACAGTTCGCGCAGCAGACCCCGAAACGGGAGAAACGGTTCCAGTTCAAATAACGTATTTGAGTAGTTGGAAAGTAAGCTGTGAAGGTCACTCCTGCTCAATGAAATTATTAACGGATTCAATAGCTCAACGGTAAGAAAACTTAATTACTCCAATACTTTTATACTCAACTACTCAACGACAACTATGTTCTCATCAATCAAAAAATTACACTTCGTCGGAATCGGCGGAATCGGCATGAGCGGGATCGCAGAGATCCTCATCGATCAGGGATTCAAGGTCAGCGGTTCGGACCGCGCAATGAGCGACGTAACGGAACGTCTCCAGTCACTCGGTGCGACCATTTATGAGGGACATAAAGCGGAGAACATCGCCGCAGATGTCGACACGCTCGTCTATTCATCGGCAGTGATCAACGACAATCCCGAAGTGCAGGAAGCTATCCGCCGCAAGATCCCCATCGTCCGCCGCGCAGAGATGCTCGCAGAAGTGATGCGTCTGAAATACGGTATCGGTATCGCCGGCACACACGGCAAGACCACAACGACCTCCATGACGAGTCTCGTTCTGATGGAAGGGAATCTTGATCCCACCGTGATCGTCGGCGGAAAACTGAGCGGACTCGGCGGTACGAACGCACGTCTCGGCAAAGGCGAATTCATCGTGGTTGAAGCGGACGAATTTGACCGTTCCTTTCTTTCGCTGACTCCGACGATCGCTGTAATGACAACATTGGAGACCGATCATCTGGATTGCTACCGCGATCTTGAGGATATCAAAGGGGCATTCATCCAATTCGCGAATAAGGTCCCGTTCTACGGTTTCGTTGTGCTGAATCTGGATGAACCCGCACTGCAGGACATCCTTCCGCAGCTCAGCAAGAAGAAGATCGTTACTTACGGCGTTCAGTCACCGCAGGCAGACGTTCAGGCAGTGGACATCCACCATAAAGAGAACATGACAACGTTCACTGTTCTGCACGACAATAAAGAGTTAGGACAAGTGACCCTTCAGATTCCCGGTAAGCACAATGTGCAGAACGCGCTTGCTGCTATCGCCGTCGGACTGAATTTGAATGTTCCGTTCGACAAAGTGAAGGCCGGTATCGAACGCTTCACCGGTGTCTACCGCCGCTGGGAAAAGAAGGGCGAAGCGAACGGCATTGTGGTATACGACGATTACGCGCATCATCCCACGGAATGTAAGGCCACGCTGAGCGGTGTGAAATCCGGCTGGAGAAAACGGGTCGTCTGTGTGTTCCAGCCGCATTTGTATTCGCGCACAAGGGACTTTTACGAAGATTTCGGCAAAGCATTCCTGTTCGCCGATGTTCTTGTCGTGACGGATGTCTATCCCGCCCGCGAAGAACCGATCCAGGGAGTGACCGGTGAATTGATCGTGAATGCCGCAAAACAGTACGGACACAAAGAAGCGCATTATGTGCAGGACAAGAAGAATGTTCCCGCATATCTGAAAAGCATCACACGATCCGGAGACATCGTCATCACTATGGGTGCCGGCGACATTTGGAAGTTCGGCGAACAATTTTTACGGGAAATAAAATAAAAGTCATCCTGAGCAAGCGAGTCACGTTCTTTGTGACGAGCGCGTCTCCCGAAGGGATGCCTTTGGCAGAAGGATCAAACGGTACAATGGAAAACGAACAACTCAATATCGAACTCGAAGAACAGCCGCCGCAGCACGGTAAACGTGTCTACGTCTATTTCGCTGTGCTCATCCTGGCGGTGTTGACGGCGTTCGGTATGAAATCGCAATGGCAGAAACACGTTCCCGTGCGTCAGGTCTCGGTGGAAGGGGTCAGCGTCATCTCGAAGGATGAGATCGTCCGTTTGATGAAACTTCCGCCGAATGTTCCGATGTACGAACTGGATCTGACCTCGCTGCAGAAGAATATTCTCACGAACAGTTTTGTGGAGAAGGTCGTCATCCAGCGTGATGCGCCGGCGTCACTCCGCGTGAAAGTGGAAGAACGCAAACCGGCTGCGATCCTGCTTTCCGGTGAGCTCTATTATATCGCGTCGGACGGCACCGTGCTCCCGTACATCGCATCATCCGAAACGTACGATATTCCGGTGATCAGCGGAATGGATTCCACCAGTGCCGTGAAGACAGGACAGAAATTGTTCAACCCGGATGTGCGGGAAGCGCTGGAGATCGTCGCAGCATCAAAGTCCGCCAGTGACGAATTGTTCCATGCAGTGTCGGAGATCCGTCTCCGCAAAGGACATGATCTGGTGCTCTATTCATTCGAGTCCGGCATTCCCATCATCTTCGGAAAAGGGGATGCTGTGAAGAAGATGGTGAAGCTCGATGCATTCTGGCAGAAATTTGTCCGGAACAATGAAACAAAGGACATTCAGTATATCGACATCCGTTTCGACGATCAGGTCGTGGTGTCCAGAAAGACTTCATAAGAACATAATTCAAACAACGATAGTATGGGACCAATAAAAGGTAGTCATGGTGAGCAAGTTCCGATGTTGTTTGTCGGAACGCGACGAACCATGATTCAATGCATACATCGTTAAATAATGCATGTTGCGCAGATAATCATCGGCGCACAAAAGAACGAAATCAAGGTAAAGGAATAAAATGAACGAACATATACATGTTGGATTGGACATCGGAACGACGAAGATCTGTGCCATCGTCGCATCCGTCGGAGCGAACAATGAGATCAATGTGCTGGGGATCGGCAAGAGCAAATCGGAAGGATTGACCCGTGGAGTGATCACGCATATCGAGCGGACGGTCGATTCGATCAAATCGGCGATCGCTGAAGCGGAAGCACAGTCCGGCGTGAAGATCCAGTCCGTCGTGGCTGGTATTGCCGGTGATCATATCCAGAGTTTCCAGAGCCGCGGCGTCGTCGCCATCAGCGGTGCCGATCAGGAGATCACGCAGGCGGATGTGAACCGTTTGATCGAGGATACGAAGAAGATCGCTCTTCCGTCCGACAGAAAGATCCTTCATGTCATTCCGCAGGAATTCATTGTGGACGGACAGGACGGAGTCTACGAGCCGGTCGGTATGTCCGGTGTTCGTATGGAAGCGACCGTGCACATCATTACCGGACTCGTCACCGCAACGCAGAATATCATCCGCTGCGTTCAGCGCGCAGGGGTCAGCGTCAGTGATATCGTTCTCGAACCGTTCGCATCAAGCGATGCGGTGTTGGACGGTGAAGAGAAGGAAGTCGGCGTTGTGCTCATCGATATCGGCGGCGGAACGACGGATCTTGCCGTGTTTGCGGACAGGACCATCCGTCACACCGCAGTGATCGGTATTGCCGGAAGCAAAGTGACGGATGATATCCGCCGCGGACTCGGCATTCTCACCACGCAGGCGGAAGAGATCAAATTGAAACACGGACACACGCATATCTCGTCCATCGCAGAGAACAATCCATTCACCATCCCCGGCATCGGCGGACGTGAACCGATGACGATCGATACGCAGATGCTCTGCCAGATCATTCAGCCGCGTATGGAAGAGATCCTCGAGATCGCGGCATTGGAGATCAAACGTTCAGGATATCAGAAACATCTCTCCGCCGGCGTTGTACTGACGGGTGGCGGTGCGCTCGTGAAAGGAACAGCGGACCTTGCGCGCGAAGTGCTCGGCATGCCGGTGAAACTTGGCATTCCGCGCGGATTCCGCGGCGGCTTCGTCCGAGAGATAGAGAATCCTATGTATGCTACCGGCGTAGGACTCGTGCTGCACGCCATTAAATCACGTTCACGCGGAATGGCATCGAATGTTCCCGAACCGAAAGTGAAAGGGACCGAAGGGGGCATCCTGAAGAGGATGAAGGGTTGGTTCGACGAGCTCTAAATAAATACCACAATGCGATCTGAAAATTGAGAAACTTACAAATTTTATAATTCTACATTACTTTTCACCAAATCAAAAAGGAGTCACCATGGCTATCGAATTTGACACCCCGTCCGAAAATGGCGCAAAGATCCGCATCGTCGGCGTCGGCGGCGGCGGAACGAATGCAGTACACAGCATGATCACCCGCGGATTGAGCGGAGTGGATTTTGTCGCGATCAATACGGACGTGCAGGCATTGGACCGTAATTCATCCACATCGAAGATCCGCATCGGGAAGAACCTCACGCGCGGACTCGGTGCAGGCGCGGATCCTTCCGTCGGCCAGCGCGCAGCGGAAGAGGATAAGGACGAGATCGCACGCGTATTGGCGAACAGCGATATGGTGTTCGTCACCGCAGGTATGGGCGGCGGAACAGGCACCGGTGCGGCTCCTGTCGTTGCCAATGTTGCAAAGAGCCTTGGCGCACTCGTTGTCGGTATCGTCACAAAGCCGTTCACACACGAAGGCAAAAAACGTATGGCACAGGCGGAGTACGGAATTGAAGAACTTCGCAAACATGTCGATACGCTCATCATCATCCCGAACCAGCGGTTGTTGACGATCGTGGATAAAGCAACACCGATCTCGCAGGCATTCGAAGTGGCGAACAGCGTCCTCTATAATGCAACACGCGGTATCTCGGATATCATCACTGTTCCCGGACTTGTCAACCGCGACTTCGCCGATGTGAAACGCGTTATGCGCGATATGGGCGATGCGCTGATGGGTACCGGTATCGCTACCGGTGAGAACCGCGCGACCGAAGCGGCGAACATCGCTATCTCCAGTCCGCTGCTCGAAGGTGTGGATATCAAAGGCGCACAGAAACTGCTCGTCAATATTACCGGCGGTCAGAATCTTTCCATTCAGGAGTATGACGAAGCCATTGCGATCATCTCCGAAGCAGCAGGAAATGATGCGGAAGTTCTTGCAGGCGTGGTTGTGGACAATAATCTCACGGAAGAGATCATGGTCACCGTTATCGCAACAGGATTCAATAAAACTGCATTGAAGCCTCAGCAGCAGGACCGATTCGCAGCACAGCGCGCACGCGGCATTCAGGTCGATCACATTCCGACCGGCGTCCGCGATCTGCAGAAGTTCGATACACCCACCTATCTTCGCCGCGGCGTTACGGTGAATCCGTTAAGCCAGCAGGATGAACCGAAGGTTCACAATATCGAACAGAACCAGCAGGACCTTGATAAGCCGGCTTTCCTCCGCCGTATCATGGATTAACAGTTTCTATACCCTTGTCAAGGTTGTCAACCTTGACAAGGGTAATGTATTGAGTCAAGCCCGCATGTATCGCGGGCTTTGTTATTTTAAAATGATGATATCCGTGTTGATGATGTTCACAAATAAAAAAAGTGTGTGCTATATTTAAATAATATTTTTTCCCAGAACAAAATTCTCATTGTTGTTTCCAATATTATTCTTAAAAGAAGACCATAGAATCTTAAATCTTAATGGCCTAATTCGCCAAGAAAAATATTTTGTATTTCCGATATTGCTACTTCGCAGAGCAATGTCTACTATTAATCCGCCTCTCCCCAGGAGTCATTTCCCCGCTGACAGCGCGTCCGTTAACAATTGATTGTTGGATCGTAAGCAAAATCGCGATTCAACGAACCGACAACCCAATCAATGCAAAGTACCATAATGAGTTATTCCGTTGAGGTAGAACAAAAAGAAGAGTATCTCCATGCCTTCGTCAATGGGGAGAGTACGCTTGCCAATGTGAACGCCAGTTTTAACGAGATCTACGGTGCATGTATCTTATACCGGTGCAATAATGTTCTTGTCGAAAACCATTTGGCGGGAAAAAGTTTGGACTCGATGGAGATGTTCGATTTCATCAAAAAGAATTATGTGAAAGCGAATTCACTCGGCATGCGCATAGCATTCATCGATATGGTGCGCGAACATGATCTGAAAGCACTGAAATTCGGTGAGAATCTTGCTTTGATCAGCGGAGTGAATATCCGTCTGTTCACCGAACTGAATGAAGACGAAATGGTCTCCTGGCTTTTGGAACGATAACACCCGCTATTCTTACAGCATAATCCCTCCCCGAACGGCCGCAGCGAACTCACACTGTTTCACATCCGACGCCGGCCATTATTTCTTGCCCGCGCAGAAATATTTCTGCATGATCCGTTGGATGCAAGGACAGATATAGAGTTATACACATTAAATCCGGTTCAAAAAAGGCGATGAGCCTGCTCAACTATGCACGATATCTCATTCATGAAATGCTCGGTCGATATTGAACAGAAAGATCAGTATCTGCATGCAGTGATAACAGGCGAAAAATCACTTGCTAATGCAAATGCATGTTTCAATGAGATCTTTTCCGCCTGTGTTTTTTACCGTTGCAGCAATGTCCTGATCGAGAGTCGTCTCCAGGGAGCGAGTTTAGACTCAATAGAGATGTTCGATCTGGTCAAAAAGAATTATGTGAAAGCTAATTCCATCGGAATGCGAATTGCAGTTGTGGATTCTGTCTCGGACCATGAGCATCGCGGATTGAAATTCGGAGAGAATCTCGCACTGATCAGCGGAGTGAACGTCCGCATTTTCAA
Organism: Bacteroidota bacterium; assembly: GCA_049317705.1. Lineage (GTDB taxonomy): Bacteria > Bacteroidota > Ignavibacteria > UBA10030 > UBA8401 > UBA8401. Next base: position 28,801 of record JBMOHT010000026.1, read on the forward strand.
CGAACCGAACGATCCTGACATTATCTCCTGGCTGCTCGAAAAATAAGAACCCGCGCTCATCACGCGGGTTTCTTTTTTCCTTTTCTTCAATCCGTGCAAATCCGTCCGATCCGTACACTATCTTCGTTCTGACAAGCCGGGAAGTTAAACAATTCACGGAATTGTTCTATTGCATACCTCTACATTAGATTTGGTAGGCCCTTCAAGTAACCATCATAATCATCAAGCACTTTTTTCCGCTTATCCGTGCTAATCCTTTGTTTCCGTCTGATCCGTGTTCTATTCTAGATGGCCTAAAACGCCAACTTCATTTCTTGCCTTTTTCGACCTTGCTTCTGCCCGCACCATTATTTACTTTTTCCAACCTCCTGATATCTTTTGCCGATACATCCCAAAAATATCGAACACTTGCTTCCGTTGATCCTCAACGGCACGGCATCGAATGTGCAGATCAATGAACTGGTCCGCATCGCTCATCACTTTGCCGTCATCCGGCTGAAACAGCTGATCGGATCGGGAAGACTGCATCTGCAGTCATTTCCCCTCACGGTGGAATCCATTGCGTTCGACTGCATCGCCGAGATCTTCGAGAGGGACTCCGACGGCTCGTTCATCGAACTGCAGCATTATTTTTCCGGTGAGAGGGACCCGAAGAACACATCGAATGATTCGCTGATGATCTATTTCCGATCGTTGGTCTTCACCAAACTCAATGACGGCATCTTCCGCCTGTACCGTGAGAACGATCCGGTCTTCAGCAAGATCCTGCGCAACATCAAGAATGCATTGGAACGAACCCCCGGTATTCTCACCGCTGAACGTTTTGGGATCGTGTTCATCCATTTTGCCGGTGACGATCAATTGAACGGACACCTTCCGGAATTTCCGTTGGATGAACTTGAAGGGGAGTTGACCGGTCTCTTCCGGAACGGGGATTCCTCCGGAACCTTTCTCGAAAAATTAAAAAGTATCTTTATCCCGCAAACTGATTACCGGCGGATGATCTCGCTTTTCGACTGCACTTTGCTGTTGAAACGTGCCTCGGCATTCCATAAAGTTCCGCTGGATGATATTTTCAGCAGCGATGCGTCGATGCTGGGACAGGATATTCAGTCGATCGTGGTGAAGACCCTGCAGAGTATTCAGCGGGACCTGGCCAAACGCTATGTTCTTTCAGGAAAATTCTCACATGAGGAATTCAATCAGTATTATTGCGCTATCGAACAGATGATCCTGGACACATATGTGCAGAGCGACGGAAGCGAGAAAAGTTACGACCAATACCTGCAACAGTTCATGAAGGGCCTTACATACGACGATTACCGTTCCCGGCACCGGGTTCACTTTGAATACATGGTAAAACTCGCTAAAAAAGCAGTGAAAGAGCAGTTAAAAGAGCTGTTATGAAATATTTCTGCGCCGGGAATTCGTTGAGAGGATAATTAAAGGAACAAACGATCGTTAAAAAGCTGTTTAATATTGAATGAATCATTTCTCTGAACATATTTTGGAACTGTATGTCCGCAGCAGTCCTGATGTCGCCGGCCAACAAGCGGCGATCGAGCAGCACTGTGCCGAATGTTTCAGCTGCCGTGAGATGGTCCGCGAGATGAAGGAATTCTATCATGCAGCTGAAGCGACTACCAAACTGCTGGATGCCGCCGGAGCGGAATCGAACGCTCTCGTGATGGAAGCTCAGATACGGAATCGGCCGATCCCTCAGGCATACGTTTCACAATCGCTCTCTGTGCGGATGGTCCGGTTCGTCCGCCGAAGACCGGTGACCTCATCGTTCTTCGGTGCCGCTGTTCTGTTCTTCGGCTATCTGTCATTTTCCGCAGTGGTCCATTCTTCGAAAGGAACTCCGGTCTATCATCAATTCAATGCGCAGGATAATTCCGTTGAGATATTCGACAGATCGAATAAAAAAATATGGGATCTGAGACTCAATGCCGATGTAATCGATATGAAAAATTTGGAAGGATCATATTTCGCATTGAAAGTGATGGAATTCGATCTGGATCACGACGGTGTGAATGAAGTGGTCGTCATACCGCCGGTGATGAACGATGCTGATCTTCGCGGCAGAGCTAAGGTCTTCACTTCGGCAGGAGAGAAAGCAGGCATCCTATCGATCCCATTCCGTGATATCCGCTTCGGCACGTTACGATACAACAGCGATTTCTATCCATCGGTGATGGTCACGGACCGGGAAAAGAAGAATCTCTTCGTCAGTTATACCAACGGACGTTCCCCCACGGTCATCGCGCGATATGGAAATGACGGCACTCTGCTCGGTACGTATTGGCATTACGGCCAATTGAACAGCATGGTATTCCGCGATCCCGACCATGACGGGAAGATGGAACTGATCCTCAGCGGCATCAACGACACGGAAGATCAGATAAAACGTCCATATGCTGTAACGATCATTCTTGAGCCCGATCAAATTACTGGAAATACGGAATGTTCCGCTTCACGAGGATTCGGTCTGCCAAGGTCGGGATCGGAACAACGGATCATCCGGTATCCCAATCCCGAGATCATTGAGAATGCACCGGAGAATCTCATTGCAAAGACGAGCGCATTTCCGGACGAAAAGGATCTTCGGGTCCTGACTGATGCAGAATTGAAAAATTCAAGGATCGCTCTGGAATATTTCTTTGATTCTACATTGACGGTGCGCGATGTGAAATTCGATGCGCAGACGCTCTTCTACTACAGCACATTATTCAATCAGGGTAAACTGAGGCAGCCGGTCAATGATGAATATACTCAAGCGCTGGTGAGATCAGTGTTGTATTGGGAGGGGAATGAGTGGAAAATAGATCCCCTGAAGAATAAGGGACAAGT